>NZ_AEUT02000001.1:315000-630000 GCF_000187935.1 Streptococcus parauberis NCFD 2020 | reverse complement strand
GTTTAATGTTAAACCCAAATGTTTCAGCAACTCTTTATAAACGTAAATTTGATATTGACGTTGCTGGACGTTTAGATTCTCGTATCGGTGTAAATGAACAAGTTAGTGGTATCAAAGAAGGTATTGAAAAAGGTTTTAACGAATTCTTTGGTTTAGATAAACCCGTTAACTTCAAAGTTCGAGTTAAGGACATTTCTGATTCAGATATGACATTCGGTAAGAAAAACCGAGTAGAATAGGAGTTATGTATGGCATTTTTCGAAAAATATAAATATCCAATTATTGGTGGCGTAGTAGGCCTAGTATTAGCAATATTACTTATGTCATTTGGATTCCTTAAAACTTTAATTGCAATCATATTCATTGTTTTAGGTATCTATGCTGGCTTATTTGTTAAAAGCACTGGACTTATAGATAATTTTATTAATCGTCGCTAATATATGGAAATATCATTTTATTAGTTATTGACTTGATTTAAAGGAGAAAGATTATGACTGAAACTTACATTAAAAACACTCAAACAACTAACACTCGTAACACTAATGATTTTAACGCAAATGGTGCAGGAATTCGTGGCGAATTATCTTATGAAAATAAAGTTATTGAAAAAATCGTCGGTCTTGCTATTGAAAACGTTGATGGATTACTAGCCGTAACTGGTGGTCTTCTCTCAAACATTAAAGGAAAACTTGTTAATACTGATAATGTTCGAGATGGTGTCAACGTTGAAGTAGGTAAAAAACAGGTAGCCGTTGATCTTGATATCGTCGCTGAATATCAAAAACATGTTCCAACAATCTTTAAAGACATTAAAGGAATTGTTGAAACAGAAGTTAAGAAAATGACAGATTTAGATGTTGTTGAATGTAATGTTAACGTAGTTGATATCAAAACTCGTGCGCAACATGAACAAGACAAAGTAACTCTTCAAGATAAAATGTCTGATGCTGCACAAACAACAAGCCAATTTACAAAAAAACAAGTAAATAACGCTAAGTCTGGTGCTGAAAACATGCAAAGCGAGCCTCGCGTTAAATAATTAATTATCTTACAAAGAAGGTGAATCATATGTCAGAAGAAAAAGTAGATGCTAAATTACGTCAGGTAAGTGGTAAAGTGAAAGAGACTTTTGGTAAAGCTTCTAATAACAAGTCATTAGAGGCTGAAGGTAAAGTCGAAAATACAGCCGGTAAAGTAGACGAATTTACTACTGATGTAAAAGACTCACTAAAAGGGCTTTCAAAAGGTCTGAAAGATATTAAATAAGGAGAACACTATGACTGAAATCAATACAAATACAACCGAAAACTATTCAAAAAATAATACATCAAATCCAACTAACACTAACATAAAAAATAAGATAACTTATGATGACAAAGTAATTGAGAAAATCGTTGGACATGCACTAGAAAGTGTTGATGGCTTACTATCCGCAAAAGGAGGTTTCTTCTCTAGTGTGAAAAACAATATGGTTAATTCCAATTCAGTTACAGACGGAGTTAGTGTAGAAGTTGGTAGCGAAGAAGTTGCTGTTGACTTGGATATAATTGTTGAATACGGTAAAGATATTCCAAAAATTGCTGATCATATTAAGGAAATTGTAGCAGAAAACGTTGATAAGATGACACATCTTAAGGTCATTGAAGTTAATGTTAACGTTGTTGACATTCGTACAAAAGAGGAACAAGAAAAAGCAGAAGTAACAGTCCAAGATCGTATGTCTAAAGCTGCTAATTCAACATCACAATTTGTCAGTGAAAAAACTGAGAAAATGAAAAAGAATAACTCATCTTCAAATCAAACTGATGGATTAGTGAACTAGTTTTCAGATAACTGACAGTGTTAACCCGAAAAGCTGGTTTTTTGCCAGCTTTTTCTATAAGTTTGAAACAACCTTAAAAGGTGGTGTTGAAAAAAGTTTGGAAATATGAAATAATAGGAATGTTTTAGTTAGTATAAAAGGAGCGATAATATGGCAAAGGGTAATAAGAGCGAACTAACGAGCTCAAAATATCAGCAGATTGCTATTTCAGTGGCTGAAAGGATTGCCAGTGGTGAATATGAAGTAGGAGAAAAATTAAAGTCTAGGACAACAATTGCCTCCACTTTTAATGTGTCACCAGAAACCGCTAGAAAAGGTTTAAATATTTTAGCAGATTTAAAAATTTTAACCTTAAAACATGGTAGCGGGGCAATTGTATTATCTAAAGAGAAAGCAATGGAATTCATTAATCAATATGAAACAACTCATTCTATTGCTGTTATCAAAGAAAATATCAGAAAAAACATTCACCAACAAAAGCAAGAAATGGAGGAGTTGTCTTTATTGGTTAATGACTTTATGATGCAAAGTCAATCAATCAGTAAGCAATATCCATTAGCACCCTATGAAATTATTTGTAGCCAGGATTCTGATCATTTTGGTAAATCTATTGGTGTCCTAAATTTATGGCATCAGACAGGTGCTACAGTAGTTGCTATCGAGCATGAAGGCCATTTCATTATCTCTCCTGGACCTTATGCCGTCATAGAAAAAGGTGATCATATTTACTTTGTCGGTGATGAGTCTGTACTTTCACGCATGAAAAATTATTTTAATTTAAGAATGGGCTTATAATATCCCAAATTAATTTGATAAATTAACAAAACCTTTCATTTTCAATCTATTCCTTTCTACGATAAAATAGAACTGTAAGAACTTGTTTTATGTTTGAATTTACAAAGGAGGAAAATTATGACTACATTTATTGAGAAACCAGTAACATTAGTTGGTAAACAATTTCAAGTTGGAGAAATTGCACCAGATTTCACACTGATCACACCGGATTTGGTAGAAAAATCACTCTCAGATTTCAAAGGGAAAAAAGTTATTAGTGTAGTGCCTTCAATTGACACTAGTGTATGCTCAACTCAAACGCGTACGTTTAATGAAGAATTGACAAAGTCAGATGACACATATGTACTGACAATTTCTTGTGATCTCCCTTTTGCCCAAGGGCGTTTTTGCGCAGCGGAAGGACTAGATAATGTGATCATGCTATCAGATTACTATGATAATTCATTTGGTAAAGCCTATGGCTTATTAATGGAAGAATGGCATCTATTAGCACGCGCAGTACTAGTACTTGATGAAGACAATAAAATTGTGTATACTCAATACTTAGAAAATGTTAATAATGAACCTGACTATGTTTCTGCAATCACAGCCTTAAAAGCAATCAAATAACTAAAAAGTACCATTATCAAATGGTACTTTTTAGTTTGCGACAGAAATTATTTTTAAAATATATCTAGAAATTTGTTCAGGGTCTTCTAAACATCCTTTACTTATCCAATGGGAGATAATTGAAATAATCGTTGTCATATAAACTTCAAGAGCATAGTCTAAAGGTATATCATATGATTCTTGAATCAAAAATTGATAGTTATCAATACTCAAAAGAACACTATAAATAAAATCAGCAAGTGTTTTTCTAAAATCTAAATTTGTAGATTGAGATAAGGCTGCAACAAGGGGATAGTTTGCCTTAAAGGCTTCTAAAGTTTTTTCTAAAATATGAGCAGTATCCGTGTAAATTATTTCATCATCTAAAATCATAAACAAATGATTGAAAAAATCTGCTTTGATCTGTTCAAGTAAATCATTTTTATCTTTGTAATGTAGATAAAAGGTCCCTCTATTTAAGTGGGCCTTTCTCGTTAATTCAAAGATAGTAATTGCTTCCAACTCTTTCTCATTCATTAATGAAATAAAAGCCTTATTAATAGCTGCTTTTGAATTCGTATGTCGTTTATTTACCAAAATTCTCTCCTTAAATCAACAGATTGCATTAGTCTGTTCTTGAAGATACTTTAAAGACATTATATAATAGACATAAAGTTAAATCAACAGCATGTTGATATAAGGAGATATCCAATGGCATATATAGAATTAAAAGAGTCATCCAAATATTATCAAATAGGAGAAAGCCAAGTTATTGCCAATAACAAGGTTACTTTTGATATTGAAAAAGGGGAGTTGGTCGTTATACTAGGAGCTTCTGGTGCTGGTAAATCAACTGTCTTAAATATCTTAGGTGGAATGGATACCAATGACCAAGGTCAGGTGCTAGTAGATGGTCAGCTCGTCTCCAGTTATAGTAGTAAGGAATTAACCAACTATCGACGCAATGATATTGGCTTTGTTTTCCAATTTTATAACCTTGTTCCAAATTTAACAGCCAAAGAGAATGTTGAATTAGCAGTAGAGATAGTAAGAGATGCATTAGATCCAGAAACAGTCCTAACAGAGGTTGGACTCTCACATCGTTTGGACCACTTTCCAAGTCAGTTATCTGGTGGGGAACAACAACGGGTGTCAATTGCAAGAGCATTAGCCAAAAAACCTAAAATTCTCTTATGTGATGAGCCTACAGGAGCATTAGATTATCAAACTGGTAAGCAGATTTTGAAATTACTTCAAAAGATGGCAGCAAATAAAGAAACAACAGTCATAATAGTGACCCATAACACTGCCCTTGCGCCAATCGCAAATCGAGTTATCCATATGCATGATGCTAAGGTTACAAAGGTTACTAAGAACGAAAATCCACTCAGTATTGATCAGATAGAATATTAAGGTGACACTATGATGAAAAAAACCTTATGGAAAGATATCTTCCGATCGATATGGCAAACAAAGGGCCGTTTTCTATCACTTTTTTTGCTCATGGCCTTAGGCTCATTTGCATTAGTTGGCTTAAAAGTCTCAGGACCAAACCTAGAAAACACAGCCAGACACTATATTAATCAGCATAGGCTAATGGATCTTTCAATAATGGGAAGTCACGGCTTTTCAAAAAAAGATCTCCAAGAGATAAAATCAATCCCAAATGCTACTTATGAATTGTCTCATCAAGTTGAAGCAAATTTCGATACTAGCGGTGCTGCCATTCGGCTACAATCACCTGACAAAAGAATTTCAACTAGTAGCTTACAAAAAGGTAGATTACCAAGCACTAGTTCAGAGATAGCTCTCTCGAGCTGGTATCAAAAGGATTATAAAATCGGGGATACTGTCAGAATCCATAGCCCAAAAACACAACTTTTAAACCAAGATTCATTCAAAATAGTTGGTTTTTACGAAAATCCAGAAATTTGGTCAATGAAAAATTTAGGCGCATCTCGGACAGGAGATGGTAATTTAGCTCTCTATGGTCTCATAGCTCCAAATGCTTTTAAAGGCGAAAAAAACCTTGCTCGCATTCGCTATAATGATTTAGCAAAATTAAATCCTTTTGGAATTAAATATGATAAAAGTTTGCAAACAAAGGAGGAGTCCTTAGAAAATATTTTTTATAATAATAGTAAAGAGCGACTTAAGGACTTACAAAAGAAGTCCCTATCACAAATTGCTGAAAATGAGCAAAAAATTACTGAAGCAGAAACTAATCTTTCAAATCAAGAAAAGAAACTAATTTATTTAAATGGCCCAGCTTTAAAAACTGCTAAAACAAAAATTGATCAGGCAAGAAAAGAATTAGCCAAAAAAGAAAAAACAATTGAGCAGGCTAAATCAGATGTCAAAGCAATGCCTAAACCAGTCTATCTAATCTCTAACCGTCAGACCCAAGAAGGTGGAGAAGGTTACCAGGTTTATCATTCATCAACCATTTCAATTGCGAATGTCAGTAATATATTTCCAGTAGTTCTGTACTTAGTTGCAGCTCTAGTTACATTTACTACGATGACCCGCTTTGTCGATGAAGAACGGACTAATTCAGGATTATTACTAGCAATTGGTTATTCAAAAAAAGATATCTATAAAAAGTTTATTATTTATGGATTTATTGCTAGTGCACTTGGTACACTTATCGGTGTGATTGGAGGAACCTATCTCTTATCAGCCATGATTGTTAAAATCTGTTTAAATAATTTAATTCTTGAGAGTGTCACTTATCATTTTTATTGGAATTATACTGCTTTGGCATTCTTTTTAGCTGCTTTATCAGCTCTCTTACCAGCATATTTAGTGGCTAGAAAAGAACTTAATCAGGCACCTGCTCAGCTATTACTCCCAAAACCACCAAGCAAGGGTGCTAAAATATTTTTAGAACGTCTTCCTATTATTTGGTCGCGTCTCACTTTTACACAGAAAGTGACAGCCCGAAATATCATTAGATACAAACTACGAATGATCATGACTATCGTAGGTGTAGCTGGTTCAGTAGCTTTACTATTTTCAGGGTTAGGTATACAATCTTCGCTTTCTAAAGTAATTGATAAGCAATTTTCTGAATTAACTCCATATGATATCTTACTAGTGTCCAAAAAAAGTGAAGAGAGTCAGAAAACTATTCAAGACTATTTTCATATACAAAATATCTCATCCTATCAAGAAATCAATTTAACTAGTTTGGACTTGGACATTAATGGGCAGAGAACTAATACCAAGGTCACTGTTCTTTCAAGCCAGAAACCGTCTTTAAAGCCTTATATGGAACTTATTGATGATGGAACAAAGAAACCATTATTAGTTCCTAAAAATGGCGTTTTCATCTCTACTAAACTCGCATCTTTTTATAACGTAAAACCAGGACAAAATCTAACATTAACAGATAAACACGGGAAAAACTTTAATGTAAAAGTAGCAAATGTAATTGATATGCGAGTTGGACATTATATTATTTGTTCAAACGACTATTATCAAAAAGCCTTTAAGCAGCTTGAGACTAATCCAGCCTTTCTGATAAATCTCCCTAAGCATTCAAGAAAAGATGTCAGATCCATCTCAAAATTTTTCATGAATAAGCCAGAAGTGATTAGTTTATCCAAAAATATCATGATTACTGATTATGTCCAATCAATTGTTGATTCATTAAATCAAGTGATGGCATTGCTTGTCATTTTGTCAGCCTCACTGTCATTAGTCATTTTATATAACTTAACGACAATAAATATTGCTGAGCGCATTCGAGAACTATCTACAATCAAGGTCTTAGGATTTTTTGATAAAGAGGTCACCATGTATATCTTCAAGGAAACAATTCTCTTGTCAGGAATTGGTATTATATTAGGATTGATAAGTGGTTATTATCTCCATCAGCTTTTAATGACTTTAATGGGTGCTTCTAATATGAATTTTGGAACGGATGTGGACTTATATGTTTATTTGGTTCCGGTCATAACAATTACACTTCTTATAATTGGTTTAGGCTTTATTGTTCACTTGTCACTAAAAAGGCTAGATATGCTAGATGCATTAAAATCAGTTGACTAAAAATTTGGGTGCAAAATGCATCCATTTTTCTTGTATTTCTTAGTACAATATGATAGTATTTAAATACCAAGAATTGATAGAAAGATACTAGATAATATGAAAAGCATTATTGATACTTACATTAATGATGGTAGAGAGAAAATGACTTTAGCAGAAACTGCAGACTGCTTTAAAGGCAAAGCAATTTCTAGCAAAATTGAAGAAGGCGAATTTGGATTGATTAATTTATCTGATATGCAAAAAGATGGAATCAATTATGAGCATTTAAGAACATTCCAAATGGAACGACGACAACTATTACGTTATATTTTAGAAGAAGGGGATGTCCTGATTGCTTCTAAAGGAACAGTTAAAAAAGTTTGTGTTTTTCATAAACAAGAAAATGACATTGTTGCTTCATCAAATATTACAGTATTAAGACCAAAAAAAGCTTTCCGGGGCTATTACATCAAGTTCTTTTTGGATTCACCAATTGGCCAAGCCTTATTAGATGAAGCAGATCATGGCAAAGATGTTATTAATCTGTCGACCAAAGATTTACTGGATATCTCTATACCTGTAATTCCCTTAGTTAAACAAGATTATTTAATAAATAATTATCTAAGGGGTTTGAACGATTATCATCGCAAATTGAATCGAGCCCAACAAGAATGGCAACATCTTCAAAATGAAATTGAAAAGGCTTTAAGTTGAGGGAGTTCACATGAATATTATTGAACGGACCCTTAAGATGGTCTTTGCTACAGTTATTTCAATTCTAATCGCACAATATTTCAAATTAGACTTTGCCAGTTCTGCAGGCATTATTGCTTTACTAAGTATACTGGATACTCGGAAATCTAGTTTGTCGGTGGCCTTAAGCAGATTCTTATCCTTCTTTCTAGCATTTGCAATTGCCATACTAATTTTTAAAGTAACAGGTTATACTCTATTAGCATTCTCAGTATACCTTTTACTAACAATTCCAATATTGTATCTCTTTAAATTGGAATCTGGATTAGTTCCAATTACTGTCTTAGTCAGCCATTTATGGGCTATCCAGTCAATTGCTCTATCAATGTTATTAAATGAATTTTATATTTTTGTCATTGGAACATGTGTTGCTCTTTTGTTTAATAGTTATATGGGATCAAATCAACGTAAAATTGCCCAATACCATAGAAAAGTAGAAGAGCAAATGAAAACAATTTTATTTGAGATGGAAGCAGATTTGTTGGAAGAATCAAGTCAAAGTAGCTTGTCAGAAATCCAACACTTAGAATCTAGTTTAAAAGAGGCATTAGGTCTTGTTTATCGGGATAGTTATAATCAATTATTTCAAGCTAGCAACTATCAAGTACATTATTTTGAAATGCGCAAACAACAAACTAAATTAATGAAACAGATGTTCGTAAGTATATCAAAAGTATCAGTAACGACAAGGCAAAGTATCTTACTAGCCCACCTGATTCACGAAACAGCTAGTCAACTCAGTCAAGGAAATCCAGCATTGACACTGATTGATGATATTGAACAACTATTAGAGACTTTTAGGCATGAAGAATTACCAAAAACACGATTAGAATTTGAAAATCGTGCCTCGCTATTTCAACTATTAAATGATTTGGAATCTTTTATATTGGAAAAAACAAATTTTTATCAAACTTATCAAGAGGGTGAGTTAACAAAGAGATAATTACAAAGGCTAAGATGAGCATATTCTTAGTCTTTTTTGCTATAATAGTAACCATGAATATCAGTGATTGGAGTAATCATGAAAGAAATTAAATGTCCTAAATGTCATACAGTATTTACAATTGATGAATCAGAATATAGTTTATTATTGTCACAAATAAGAGGTGAAGAATTTGACCGTGAAATTCAACAACGACTTACTAATGAATTAGCAATCCATCAAGAAAAAGCTAAAGGACTGTTACAAGAAAAATTGGCGGAGAAAGATAAGTCGATTCAAGAGTTAAGTAATCGACTCAGCCAATCTGAAAAAGATCAGACTATGGTTCGGCAAGAAGCTCTAGCTCAAAAGGATAAAGAGATTTATGAACTTGAAAGTCAACTTGAAAAGATTAAATCTCAAAATGCTTTAGATTTAGCCAAATCATTAACTGAAAAAGATAAAGCATTAACCCAGTTACAAAATAAGCTAGAAAAAATGGAACTGGAAAATCAGAGTAAATTACAGTCAGCAATGACAAGTATTGAAAAAGAGCGCGATGCCTTACAAAATCAAATTCTTCTTCAGGAGAAAGAAAGCGAGCTATCTCTTGCTTCCTTAAAACGTGATTACGATGCTCAACTTAAAGCAGCAAATGAACAAGTTGATTTCTATAAAAACTTTAAAGCACAGCAATCAACCAAAGCAATAGGAGAAAGTTTAGAATTATACGCAGAAACTGAATTTAATAAAGTTCGCGCTTATGCCTTTCCGAATGCTTATTTTGCTAAAGATAATGAATTATCAAGTCGTGGCTCAAAAGGGGACTATATTTTTAAGGAGAATATAGACGGGATAGAACTCTTGTCTATCATGTTTGAAATGAAAAATGAGGCAGACACCACCAAGACCAAACATAGAAATAGTGATTTTTTGAAAGAACTTGACCGTGATCGTCGTGAAAAAGGGTGTGAGTATGCCGTTTTAGTCACTATGCTTGAAGCAGACAATGATTACTATAACACAGGGATAGTAGATGTCAGTCATGAATATCCAAAGATGTATATCATTCGTCCTCAATTCTTTATTCAAATTATAGGTTTATTGCGAAACGCTGCTATGAATGCCATGACCTACAAACAAGAACTTGCTTTAGTTCGTGAGCAAAATATAGATATTACACACTTTGAAGAAGATTTGGATCTCTTTAAAAATGCCTTTGCTAAGAATTATCAGTCAGCAAGTAGTAACTTTAAAAAAGCTATTGATGAAATAGACAAGTCGATTAAACGCATGGAAGAAGTCAAACGCTTTTTAACTACCAGTGAGAATCAACTCCGTCTGGCAAACAATAAACTAGATGATGTCTCAATAAAAAAATTAACGCGTCAGAATCCAACAATGCGTGAGAAATTTGATGCTTTAAGAAATGAGTAAATAGGCTGCTTTAAAATCTTTTTGTATGTTAAGAGAAAGAAAAAACGTATAATCCAGATTGATAAAATAATCAGAAAATGAAAGAAAATTATGAAAAATGGAATAATAAATGTTAAAAAGGAAGCTGGAATGACTTCCCATGATGTGGTTTTTAAATTAAGACGCATTTTGCAAGAGAAAAAGATTGGTCATGGTGGAACCCTTGATCCAGACGTCGTTGGTGTATTACCAATAGCAGTTGGAAAGGCGACTCGTGTCATTGAATATATGACTGAAGCAGGGAAAGTCTACGAGGGAGAAGTAACGCTAGGTTTCTCAACAACAACAGAAGATGCTAGTGGTGAAATCATTGAACAAGTTCCTGTATCGAAAGATTTAACTGAAGAATTAATTGATGCCACGATGAAAACATTTATTGGTGAAATTACTCAGATTCCTCCTATGTACTCAGCTGTTAAAGTAAACGGACGGAAACTATATGAATATGCTCGAGCTGGTCAAACTGTTGAGCGTCCGGAAAGACAAGTTACTATTTATCAGTTTGAAAGAACTAGTCCTTTAACTTTCGTTGGCGGACTATGTCGTTTCTCTTTTAAAGTTGCATGTAGTAAAGGAACTTACGTAAGAACTTTAGCTGTGGATTTAGGTGAAAAGCTTGATTACCCAAGTCATATGTCAAAATTAATGCGGACAGCTTCAGCTGGTTTGACATTAGACAATGCTCTAACACTTAGTGAGATTGAGGAACTTGTAAAAAATCAAGATTACAGTTTCTTTCTTCCAATTAGTTTAGGTGTTTGTGATTTACCAAAAATGATGATTAGTGAAAGTGAAAAAGAGGAACTATCTTTTGGCAGAAGGATAGTCTTACCAAGCCAGGAAAAACTAGTTGCTGCCTTTTTTGATGATCAGTTAGTCGCTGTTCTTGAACAAAGAGAAGATGGTTATAAACCAAAAAAAGTCCTATTATAGGATTACTAGAAAAAGGGTATTATGAAAATTCAACAAATTAAATCATATAAAGATATTAGTGAAGATGACAAAACAGTCTTAGTACTGGGTTATTTTGATGGTTTGCACCGAGGGCATAAAGCTTTATTTGATAAAGCAAAAAGTTTGGCTAAAAAAGAAAATTTAAAAATTGTAAGCTTAACTTTTAATGAAACACCAAAACTCGCTTTTGCCAAATATAATCCAGAGTTACTTTTACACATTACTTACCCAGAAAAACGATATCAAAAATTTTCAGAACATGGAGTAGACCATCTCTACCTGATTGATTTTACAACGGCTTTTTCAAAAATTACCTCTGATGATTTTATAAAAAACTATATTGGAAGTTTAAATGCCAAATATATAGTAGTTGGCTTTGACTATAAATTTGGTCATAATCGTACTAATAGTGATTATTTACAACGCAATTTTGATGGGAAAGTCTATACAATTGATGAAGTTTCTTTTAATGGAAGAAAGATTTCTTCAACATGGATTAGAGAAGCTATCAAATCTGGTGATGTGAATGCTGCCAATCAATTATTAGGTTATGATTTTACGACAAGAGGGATGGTAGTTCACGGGGATGCGCGTGGTCGCACCTTAGGATTTCCTACAGCTAACTTAGCACCAATTGATCGTACTTATCTGCCAGCTGATGGAGTATATGTTACAGATGTCTTAGTTAATGGACGAATCTACCGCTCAATGACAAGTATTGGTAAAAATATTACCTTCGGCGGAGACGAGCTGCGTCTCGAGGTTAATATCTTTGACTTTGATGGTGATATCTATGGAGAATCTTTAGAAATTATCTGGTTAGATAAAATAAGAGATATGGCTAAATTTGAGGGCATTGAAGATTTAATAGATCAATTAAATAATGATAAAGAGATTGCATTAAATTGGAAAAAAGATAGCAAATTTAATTAAATTTTTGTATAATGAGGTAAGTAGAAAAATTAGAGGAAAAGTATGGTTACCTTATTTTTATCACCAAGTTGTACTTCGTGTCGTAAGGCGCGAGCATGGCTGTTAAAACATGAAGTGAATTTTCAAGAACATAATATAATTACCAGTCCCTTAACAAGAGATGAACTTTTATCAATATTATCATTTACGGAAAACGGGACAGAAGATATTATCTCAACTCGTTCAAAAGTATTTCAAAAATTAAATATAGATGTAGAAGATTTATCCATTTCTGACTTAATTGATTTAATTGCATCAAATCCTAGTCTTTTGAGACGTCCAATTATCATGGATAAAAAAAGAATGCAAATTGGTTTTAACGAAGATGAAATCAGAGCATTTTTACCAAGAGATTACCGTAAACAAGAATTACGTCAAGCAACAATTAAAGCAGAAATTGAGGGATGACATGTCAACTAATTATAATTATCCACTTGATATAAACTGGAGCACTGACGATATCACATCAGTGCTTCATTTTTTAAATCAAGTTGAACTTGCTTATGAAGGAAAAGTTAATGCTAAAAATCTCTTGCAGGCATACTCGGCGTTTAAAAAAGTAGTTCCGAGTAAAGCTCAAGAAAAACAAATTGATCGTGAATTTGAAAAAAGTAGTGGCTATTCTACCTATAAAGTAGTTCAAGCTGCCAAAAAACTTGAGGAAGGATATTTTACACTTGATAAATAAATTCGACTTTGCAAAATCATTAATCTATGATGCAGCTGATTTCATTAAAGAAAAAATGTCTGGACAATTGGATATCCAGGTTAAAAGCAACCATGACGATTTAGTTACAAATGTGGATCAAGAAACTCAGGACTTTTTGATTTCCCAAATAAAAAAACACTACCCTCAAGACAATATATTAGCTGAAGAGAATGATGTCAGACATCCTATCAATGATGGTTCTGTTTGGGTAATTGACCCAATTGATGGAACTGTCAATTTTATTGTACAGGGTGAAAATTTTGCTATTATGTTAGCTTACTTTGAAGATGGAGTAGGCCAATTTGCCTTTATATATGATGTTATGAAAGATCAACTCCTTGCGGGTGGTGGTCAATTTGATGTTTTATTTAATGATAAAAAAGTACTTCCTTATGAGCCTAAGGGTTTATCAGAATCATTAGTCATTTGTAATTCAGGAATGTATTTAGAAAATTATTGTGGTTTGATGAATTTAATTAGACAGTCATTAGGTGTTAGGATTTATGGCGGAGCTGGTATTTCAATCATTAAAGTCTTAAGGCAACAAGTATTTGGCTACTTTTCATATATTCAGCCTTGGGACTATGCAGCTGCGTATATTTTTGGTGAAAGATTAGGTTATGTACTTCTCACTATTGAAGGTGAAAAACCAGATTTTCAAACTCGGCAGAAGGTAATGTTTGTTCCAGAAGCAGAGCTTCCAGTATTAAAAAAAATATTGAATTAAGCTTGAAATACTAATGATATATTTAGATTTCAAAGAAAAATATAATGTCTGCTTTTTTCGTAAAATCCAGATAAAAGTTCTTCCTTTGAAATGCTAGTTATGTTACTATAATGATTGAGTTGAAAAATCAACCTACCCTAATATTTTATGAATAGGAAATAAATCAATGAATATTAAAAAGAAATTCTTTTTGTTTAGTTTGTTAACAATATCAACACTATTTTTGACAGCATGTTCAAGTTGGATTCAAAAAGGTGAATCCATTACAGCTGTTGGGTCAACGGCATTACAGCCACTAGTTGAAGCGGCAGCTGATGAATTTGCAAGTACACACCTTGGTAAAACAATAAATGTTCAAGGCGGTGGTTCTGGAACTGGTCTTTCTCAAATTCAATCACAATCAGTTCAAATTGGGAATAGTGATTTGTTCGCTGAAGAAAAAGATGGTATTGATGCTAAAAAACTTACTGATCATCAAGTGGCAGTAGCTGGACTAGCAATTATTACAAACAAAAAAGTTAAAGTTTCAAATCTTACAACTGACCAATTAAGACGGATTTTTTCTGGTGAATATACAAACTGGAAACAAGTTGGTGGTCAAAATCTAGAAATTTCTGTTATTAATAGAGCAGCAAGTTCTGGATCACGTGCGACATTTGACAATGTTATCATGGGGGATGTTCCAGCTAAACAAAGTCAAGAACAAGATTCAAACGGTATGGTTAAATCGATTGTTGCTCAAACTCCGGGAGCTATTTCTTATTTAGCATTTTCTTACGTTGATAAAAGTGTTAAAGCACCTAACCTAAATGGTTTTTCTCCGAATGCGGAACATGTAAAAACCAATGACTGGCCAATTTGGTCTTATGAACATATGTATACTTATGGAAAAGCAGATGGTTTAACTAAGGAATTTCTTGACTTTATGACTTCTGAAGAAGTACAAAAGAAAGTTGTTACACATATGGGTTATATTCCAATGACTGAGATGAAAGTTGTTAAATCTCATGATGGAAAAGTTTCAAAGAAATAGTGGGAGTATTATGAAAGATCAGGAATTAGCTAAAAAATTAGTTTCGCCATCTAAAAATTCACGTTTAGAAAAATTTGGTAAAACATTAACATTTTTATGTTTAGCTTTAATCGTTTTTATAGTTGCAATGATTTTAATTTTCGTTGCTCAAAAAGGGTTGTCAACCTTTTTTGTTGATAAAGTAAATATTTTTGATTTCTTATTTGGTAAAGAATGGCAACCGAGTTTGAAAGATAAGAATGGTATGCCTTATCTTGGAGCACTTCCAATGATTACAGGTTCTTTTGTCGTAACAATCCTTTCTGCTATTATTGCAACACCATTTGCAATTGGAGCAGCAGTATTCATGACTGAGATTTCACCAAAATATGGTGCAAAATTACTACAACCAGCTGTTGAATTACTGGTTGGTATTCCTTCAGTTGTTTATGGATTTATTGGTTTACAAGTAATTGTACCCTTTGTTCGTTCACTATTTGGCGGCACTGGTTTTGGTATCTTATCTGGGGTTTGTGTGCTTTTTGTTATGATTCTTCCAACTGTAACCTTCATGACTGTGGATAGTTTGAAAGCAGTCCCACGTCATTATCGTGAAGCAAGCATGGCTATGGGTGCAACTCGTTGGCAAACAATCTGGCGTGTTGTATTGAATGCTGCTAGACCAGGAATCTTTACAGCAGTCATCTTTGGTATGGCTAGAGCATTTGGTGAAGCACTTGCTATACAAATGGTTGTTGGTAATTCAGCTGTTATGCCTACTTCACTTACAACACCAGCGGCGACATTGACATCTGTATTAACAATGGGTATTGGTAATACAGTTATGGGAACTGTTCAAAATAACGTTCTTTGGTCATTAGCCTTAGTATTATTATTAATGAGTTTAGCATTTAACTCAATAGTTAAATTAATTACGAAAGAGAGAAAGAGAAATTATGAACGCTAAAAAGATTGATAAATTAGCAACTGGTACTTTGTATACCATTGCTGGAATCATTGTAGCTATTTTAGCTTCATTAATTCTATATATTCTCGTCCGTGGTTTACCGCATGTTTCTTGGTCTTTCTTAACTGGTCGCTCGTCTTCATACGAAGCTGGTGGTGGGATTGGTATCCAACTATATAACTCATTTTTTCTACTAGTTATTACGTTACTCATTTCAATTCCCCTCTCAACGGGTGCTGGTATTTACCTTGCTGAATATGCAACTAAAGGCCCCCTTACTAACTTTATCCGTACTTGTATTGAAATTCTTTCATCTTTACCATCAGTTGTTGTTGGTTTATTTGGTTATTTGATATTCGTTGTCCAATTTCAATATGGTTTCTCCATTATTTCAGGAGCCTTAGCTTTAACTGTATTTAACCTTCCACAGATGACTCGTAATGTAGAAGATAGTTTACTTCACGTACATCATACACAAAGAGAAGCAGGGTTAGCACTTGGACTATCCCGTTGGGAAACTGTTTTCCATGTAGTTATTCCGGAAGCACTTCCTGGTATTGTAACTGGGATTGTCTTAGCATCAGGTCGTATCTTTGGTGAAGCGGCTGCTCTAATCTATACAGCTGGACAATCAGCACCGGCTCTTGATTGGTCAAACTGGAATCCATTAAGTATTACAAGTCCAATTTCTATTTTCCGTCAGTCTGAGACACTAGCTGTTCATATTTGGAAAGTAAATAGTGAAGGGACTATTCCTGATGGAACTTTAGTATCTGCTGGTAGTGCAGCAGTATTATTAATCTTTATCTTAATTTTTAACCTATCAGCTCGTTTACTCGGTAAGAGACTTCATTCAAGAATGACAGCAGCTAAATAGGTTCAAGGAGAAATAATGACTGAATATAATTGGAATGAACGTCATATCATGACCTTCCCTGAGGAAAAAATTGCTTTATCTACAAAAGAATTACACGTCTATTATGCAGGTAATGAAGCGATCAAAGGGATTGATATGCAGTTTGAAAAAAACAAAATTACGGCTCTTATTGGCCCTTCTGGTTGTGGTAAATCAACATATCTCAGAAGTTTGAATAGAATGAATGATACCATCGATATTGCTAAAGTTACTGGTGAGATTAATTATCATGGTATTGATATCAATAGTCCAGAAATGAATGTTTTTGAAGTTAGAAAAAATATTGGAATGGTTTTTCAACGTCCAAATCCTTTTGCAAAATCAATATATCGTAATATCACTTTTGCTCATGAGCGTGCTGGGGTTAAAGATAAACAGATCTTAGATGAGATTGTTGAAACTTCATTAAAACAAGCAGCACTTTGGAATCAGGTAAAGGATGACCTACACAAATCAGCGTTTACCTTATCTGGTGGACAACAACAGAGATTATGTATTGCAAGAGCAATTTCAGTGAAACCTGATATCTTATTAATGGACGAACCTGCATCAGCATTGGATCCTATTGCAACTATGCAATTAGAGGAAACAATGTTTGATTTGAAAAAAAACTATACAATTATCATTGTTACTCATAATATGCAGCAAGCTGCTCGTGCAAGTGATTATACAGCATTTTTCTATTTGGGTGACCTGATTGAATATGATAAAACACGCAATATTTTCCAAAATGCTCAATGTAAATCAACAAATGATTACGTATCAGGTCATTTTGGATAGAGAGGGCTCCTATGACAGAACCAATATTACAAGTTAAAGACTTATCTGTTTACTATAACAAGAAGAAAACATTAAATAATGTATCTTTGGATTTTTTCCCTAATGAAATTACAGCCTTGATTGGCCCTTCTGGATCTGGTAAATCAACTTTGTTACGTGCTATTAACCGCATGAGTGATTTGAATCCAGAAGTTACAGTTACAGGAACAATCATTTATAATGGACATAATATTTATAGTCCTCGAACTGATACAGTAGATTTAAGAAAAGAAATTGGGATGGTATTCCAACAACCAAATCCATTTCCAATGTCAATCTATGAAAATGTTGTTTATGGTCTTCGTTTAAAAGGTATCAAAGATAAACAAGTTCTTGACCAAGCTGTTGAATCCTCATTAAAAGGAGCTTCAATTTGGGTTGAAGTTAAGGATCGCTTGCATGATTCAGCCTTAAGTTTATCTGGTGGACAGCAACAACGTGTTTGTGTTGCTAGAGTATTAGCAACTAGTCCAAAAATTATTTTATTAGATGAGCCTACCTCAGCATTAGACCCAATTTCAGCCGGAAAAATTGAAGAAACTTTATTTGAATTAAAAAAAGAATATACTTTAGTAGTTGTAACTCGTTCAATGCAACAAGCTTCTCGATTATCTGACCGAACAGGATTTTTCCTTGCCGGCGATTTACTTGAAGTCGGTAATACGAAAACAATGTTTATGAATCCTAAGAGAAAAGAAACCGAAGATTATATTTCTGGTAAATTCGGATAATTAATTGAAAACTATCTCAATACGTTTATGAACAAATATAGATATATAGAAAAGAAGGGAAGATTATGCTTAGAAGTAAATTTGATGAAGAATTAGACAAATTACATAATCAATTTTATTCAATGGGGACAGAAGTTTTAGCACAAATTAATAAAACTGTTCGCGCCTTTGTTAGTCATGATCGTGATTTAGCAAAAGAAGTCATTGAAGAAGATGATACTATTAACGAATTCGAAACCAAACTTGAGAAGAAATCACTTGAAATTATTGCTTTACAACAGCCTGTTTCAAATGATTTACGTACTGTTATCACTGTTCTTAAAGCATCAAGTGATATTGAACGTATGGGTGACCATGCTTCGTCAATTGCAAAAGCAACAATTCGTATGAAGGGTGAAGAAAGATTACCACTTGTTGAAGAACAAATTAACTTAATGGGTAAAGCTGTTAAACACATGGTTGAGGATGCTTTAAATGCCTATATCAACGGTGATGATAAAAAAGCATACGAAATTGCTGCACATGATGAAATCATTGATAATTATTTCCGTGATATTCAAGCATTAGCAGTTGAAGAAATTAGAAAAACTCCAGATGCTGTTTTTGCAGGGAAAGAATACTTCCAAGTGCTTATGTATTTGGAAAGAATCGGTGACTATGCTCGTAATATTTGTGAGTGGATTGTTTACCTTAAAACTGGAAAAATTATTGAATTATAAGTTAATATGATATAATAGTGGTTAGAAATATTTTCTAATCACTATTTTAGACTGAGGAGTTTTATGAACAAAGTAGAACATTTGATCGAGAAATTTAGTCCTGAAAATTATAATTTATTTTTAGACATTAATCGTGAAAATAAGACCTTCACTGGGAATGTAGCCATTAATGGTGAAGCATTTGATAACCATATTTCGTTTCATCAAAAAGATTTAGAGCTTCATTCTATTCTATTAGATAACGAAGATCTTGTATTTTCAGTGGATCATGCAAATGAAGCAGTCCATGTTGAATTACCTACAACTGGTACAATGACAGTTGTCATTGAATTCTCCGGTATTATCACTGACAATATGACAGGAATTTACCCATCATACTATACAATTGACGGTAAAAGTAAAGAAGTCATTTCTACTCAATTTGAAAGTCATTTTGCTCGCGAAGCTTTCCCATGTATTGATGAACCACAAGCTAAAGCAACGTTTGACTTAAGCATCAAATTTGATCAAAAAGAATCTGAAATTGTTATTTCTAATATGCCGGAAACCAATGTGGAATTGCGACAAGAAACTGGTATCTGGATTTTCGATACAACACCTCGCATGTCCTCTTATCTACTCGCATTTGGTTTAGGTGATTTACATGGTGTCACTGCTAAATCCAAAGGTGGAACAGAAGTTGGTGTATTTGCGACTAAAGCACATCCTACTTCATCATTAGAGTTTTCATTAAATATTGCTGTTCGTATTATTGATTTTTATGAAGAGTATTTTGGTGTTTCATATCCAATTCCTCAATCTTATAATCTTGCCTTACCCGATTTTTCTTCAGGAGCAATGGAAAACTGGGGCTTAATCACTTATCGTGAAATCTATTTATTAGTTGATAAAAATTCAACAGCATCAAGCCGTCAGCAAGTAGCACTAGTAGTAGCTCATGAGTTAGCTCACCAATGGTTTGGTAATTTAGTTACTATGAAATGGTGGGATGATTTATGGTTGAACGAAAGTTTTGCTAACATGATGGAATATGTATCAGTTGATGCAATTGAACCAGCTTGGAAAATTTTTGAAGATTTCCAAACTGGTGGAGTTCCACTTGCGCTAAAACGTGACGCTACTGATGGCGTTCAATCAGTTCATGTAGGTGTTAACCATCCAGATGAAATTAATACACTTTTTGATCCAGCAATTGTTTATGCAAAAGGAAGTCGTTTAATGCATATGCTGAGACGTTGGATTGGTGATCAAATTTTTGCAAAAGGTTTGAAAATTTACTTTGATAAGCACCAGTATGGAAACACAGTCGGTAGAGACTTGTGGAATGCCTTAGCTGAAGCTTCTGGAAAAGATGTTGCAGCCTTTATGGATGCTTGGTTAGAACAGCCTGGATATCCAGTCTTAACAGTAAAAGTTGAAAATGATTCATTGGTACTTAGTCAAGAGCAGTTCTTTATTGGGGATCACCAAGAACAAAACAGAATTTGGCCAATTCCTTTAAATAGCTCATGGACTGGTATTCCTGACACCTTGACAGAAGAAACTTTAGTGATTCCTAACTTTAGTCTAATTGCAAAGCAAAATCAAGGACCACTACGTTTTAATACAGAAAATACTGCTCACTATATTACTAATTATCAAGGCCAATTATTTGAAAATCTAGTTGATCATCTTGAACAATTGGATAACACCAGTCTACTCCAATTAATTCAAGAGCGTCGCTTATTAGCAGAGAGTGGAATGATATCATATGCCCAATTGGTAGAATTCATTTCAGCCTTTAAAGCCGAAAAATCATATATGGTTGCATCAGCAGTTCACCAAGTATTAACAGGTCTTGGAAATTTCGTTGATGAAGATTCTGATGAAGAAAAAGCTTTACACCAATTAATTCAATCAATTTACCAAGCTGATTATGAACGTCTTGGATTTGAGAAAAAAGAAAATGAATCAGATGAAGACGAAATGGTCCGTCAGATTGTTTTAAATCAGCTAATTCTTACAGGTCAAGTAGATGTTTTAGAGAAAGCCAAAGTAGTTTATCAAGAGCATCAATCAGACATTGCTCAATTGCCTGCTGCAATTCGTCGTTTTGTTTTGATTAACAAAATTAAATATTTTGAAGATGAAGTAGCTGTTGATCATTTGTTTGATACCTATATTCACACAAATAATAACAATATTCGTTTGGATATTGCGGCAGCTTTATCAAAAACTCATCAAGACCTAACTTTGAGACGAATTCAAGCCAGCATGAAAGACAAAGCTATCGTTAAACCTCAAGATTTAGCAATGTGGTATAGTGCCTTATTAAGTCAGCCATTTACTCAAGAAAAAATATGGGAATGGGCTCGTCAAGATTGGGAATGGATTAAAGCGGCCTTGGGTGGCGATATGAGTTTCGACCGTTTCGTTATTTACCCTGCTAACCACTTTAAAACTGCTCAACGTTTAGCTGAGTATAAAGCTTTCTTCGAGCCTAAGTTAGATGATATGGCAATAAGTCGTAATATTAAAATGGGTATCAATGAAATTTCTGCTCGTGTTGATTTAATTGATAAAGAAAAAGCAGCGGTTTCTCAAGCCTTATTAGCATTATAAAAAAAAAAGAAAGCCTCTGGCTTTCTTTTTTAGTTAAAATTAAGCTTTTCATGCTATTTTATTTAAAATAAGCTAAAATAGTAATTAAAAGTGTTTTATAAGATAGATGGAGATGAGATGATAAAAATATTATTAGTCGAAGATGATTTGAGTTTGTCCAATTCAATATTTGATTTTTTAGATGACTTTGCTGATGTCTTACAAGTTTTTGATGGTGATGAGGGGCTTTATGAGGCTGAAAGTGGTGTCTATGACTTAATTTTGCTTGATTTAATGCTTCCAGAAAAAGATGGTTTTCAAGTTTTAAAAGAACTTAGGGAAAAAGATATTCATACAGCTGTGTTAATCATGACCGCTAAAGAGAGTCTTGATGATAAAGGTCATGGTTTTGAATTAGGAGCTGATGATTATTTAACTAAGCCGTTTTATCTTGAAGAATTGAAGATGCGCATCCAAGCATTACTCAAACGTTCTGGCAAGCTGATGGACAGTAGTCTATATTATAAAAATCTAAAAGTTGATACAGAACGTAATGTCGTTACTGTTGATGAGAAGGAAGTGGAATTACTTGGAAAAGAGTTTGAATTACTTGTTTATTTCCTTCAAAATCAAAACGTTATTTTGCCAAAATCACAGATATTTGATCGAATTTGGGGATTTGATAGTGATACAACAATTTCAGTCGTAGAAGTTTATGTTTCAAAAATACGAAAAAAATTGAAGGGAACAAAATTTGTTGCTGATTTACAAACTCTTCGGAGCGTTGGCTACATTTTAAAAACAAATGAATAAGATAAAATTATTTTTTAAGTCAGGGAGCTTTGATCATTTCTTTCATTTCTTCACTGTTTTTACAAGTATTTTTGTTATTATGACTTTTATCATATTACAAATTATGCGCTTTGGTGTCTATTCAACAGTTGATAATAGTTTGAATCTTGTTGCAAAACACTCTACTCTTTATGCTGATAAAGCGATGGAACAGATTTCACTCTTTAATTTTGATAATCAGAATTTTAATGAAGCGACGAGTCGCTATAAGTCATCTTTGATTACTGATCCTGTTGGTAATACTGACATTATCTTATATAGTGCTGATGGAACAATTTTAAATCCCTTTGATGCTTTTTCAAACTTAAATTATTTTAAATTAAATCCACATCAACTTAATAAGATAGTTACCCAAAAAAAAACAAATTTTTACGGACATGATGAAAAGTTTCATACTGTCACCATTAAAGTTCAATCAAATAATTATCCTGCCGTTTCTTATCTCAGTGCGGTGGCAAATGTTGACCAACTTGATCGGGCTAATGAGCGGTATGAGAATATTATTATATTGGTTATGAGTATCTTTTGGTTAATTTCCATTTTTGCAAGTATCTATTTAGCTTATTGGAGTCGAAAACCTATTGTTGAGAGTTTTGAAAAGCAGAAGTCATTTGTTGAAAATGCTAGTCATGAATTAAGGACGCCTTTGGCTGTGTTACAAAATCGCTTAGAATCTTTGTTTAGGAAGCCAAACGAGACTATCTTAGAGAATAGCGAAGCCATTGCTTCAAGTCTTGAAGAAGTAAGAAACATGCGTATTTTGACGACTAATCTCCTAAATTTAGCTAGACGAGATGATGGGATTGATGTAAAGAAAGAAGAAATTGGCGCTTCATTCTTTGATCCTATTTTTGAAAATTATAAGCTAATTGCGGAAGAAAATGGGATAAAATTTCAATCATTTAACGAAGTTTCCTATAAATTTGTCACTGATAAAGCTTTGTTAAAACAATTAATAACCATCTTATTTGATAATGCTGTGAAATATACAGCTGAAAATGGGAATATTGTAATCCTCGTTAAAACGACTGAGAAATCACTCTTACTTCGTGTTAGTGATAATGGCATAGGAATTTCTAATTCAGATAAAGAGAGAATTTTTGATCGCTTTTATCGGGTTGATAAAGCTAGGACGCGTCAAATTGGTGGATTCGGTCTAGGCCTAGCATTAGCTAAACAGATTGTGGTCACTTTAAAAGGTGATATTACAGTCAAAGATAATTTTCCTCAAGGAACTATTTTTCAGGTCAAATTATAATAAAAAAAGACTTAGTATTTAACTAAGTCTTTTTGACTGATGTCAAGAAAAAGAAAAAAACTCCTGAAGGAGTTTTCATTGGATATTGATTAGCCAAGTTTTGCAGCAAGACGTGCTTTATCGCGGCTTGCTTTATTAGTATGAATCAAACCTTTTGATGCAGCTTTATCGATGCTTGAAGTAGCAGCGCGGTAAAGTTCTTCAGTTGGGTTAGCTTCATATACTTTGATAGCAGTACGCATAGCTGATTTTTGTGCTGAATTTTTTTCGTTTGATTTAACGTTAAGTTCAGCGCGTTTAATAGCTGATTTAATATTTGCCAATGTTTTCACCTCCAAATTAATCTAACTACACTATTATATAGAATAAATACTTGTTTGGCAAGTCTTTCTCACCGTTTGACGAAAATTTCATCAATTTTATGGTCTTTTGCTTTATGTAAAATAAGCTCTGCCCTAGTTCTAGTTGGTTCGATGAACTTTTTTAAGTTTTCTAAGTTAATTGTTTTCCACACATCTTTAGCAAAAGTTATTGCTTCATCACGAGGCATTTTTGCATACTTAGAATAAAAACTAGTAGCGTCATCTTTAGCCAGATCTAGAATACGTTCAAAGCGTTCAATATACCAGTCTTCGATATGATTAGAATCTGCATCGATGTAAATTGAAAAATCAAAATAGTCACTCATATAAATATGATTGTTTTTTGGATTTTGAAAAACATTAATACCTTCGACAATTAAGAAATCTGGATTTTTAATGACTTGACGTTTGTCTGGAATAATGTCATAGATTTCATGTGAATACATCGGGATTTCAGCATCTTCACCAGTCTTCATTTTATCTAGGAATTCTAAAAGCAATTCCATGTCATATGATTCAGGAAAACCTTTACGATTGAGAATATTATGTTTCGTGAGATAAGCATTCGGATGTAAAAATCCATCTGTCGTAACCATTTCAACTTTGCTCGATCTAAAGGTACGTGACAATAAAAGCTGTAATAGACGGCTGGTTGTTGATTTACCTACAGCTACTGAACCTGAGATGCCAATAATGAATGGACGGAAGCCAATTTCTTTTTTTAGAAAAATTCCTTTAGTAAATGAAAGATTCTCTTGATTGATTTTATAGATTTTAATTAAATTGAGTAGTGGAAGATAAACTTCCGTTACATCTTTGATATTAATATTATCATTCAAACTGGTAATTGTTTCTAGCTCATCTTCAGTTAATAGAGGTTTAACTTTTTGATGTAACTCTTTCCATGATTTTCTAGATATTCTATCAAAGTTTGTATAATCTTTTGTCATCTATCTCTCCTGTTATTCGGCATTAGCTTAATTATAACACGAGAAAAACGAAATTGTAAGGAAAGGGCTTTCTAAATTTAATAATAAAACAGTAAAAATACATTATGTGTATAAACTTTCTAAAATAATGAATAGAATTCTATCAACTAAAAGACGAACATTATCATGAAAAACAATTATAACAAGCGTCTTGTAAACCATTTCAAAGTATGGTAGAATGAAAAAGCATCTTAAAAAGATAGGAATTTCTATGGCAAATATGTATTATGATGAAAACCCAGATAGTCAACATGACATTCATGAATTAAGAGTTTCCTTACTAGGAGCCACTTTTACATTTTTAACGGATGCTGGTGTTTTTTCAAAAAAAATGATTGACTATGGTAGTCAAGTATTATTGAGTACTTTATACTTCCATCCAGGAGATAAAGTCTTAGATCTCGGCTGTGGATACGGCCCGCTCGGAATTAGTTTAGCTAAAGTTCAAAAAGTCGATGCCACAATGGTTGATATCAACAACAGAGCTATCGATTTATCTCAAAAAAATGCTGAGAGAAACGGTGTTACAGCTACAATTAAACAGTCCAACATTTACGGTAATGTTCAAGGAACTTTTGATCACATTATTAGTAATCCACCAATCAGGGCTGGAAAACAAGTTGTCCATGAAATTATCGAAAAAAGTATAAATTTTTTAAATAATGGTGGGGATTTGACTATTGTGATTCAAAAAAAACAAGGTGCACCAAGTGCAAAGGATAAAATGTCTTCAATTTTTGGTAATGTTGAAATTATCAAAAAAGATAAAGGTTATTACATTCTTAGGAGTATAAAGGATGAGAACAGTTGATTTAATTCAAAAAAAACGTGATGGTAAAGAGTTATCGACTCAAGAAATTGAGTGGTTAATTTCAGGATATGCTGATGGCAGTGTTCCTGATTATCAAATGGCTGCCTTTGCAATGGCAGTTTACTTTAAAGGAATGTCTACTCGTGAAACTCGTGACTTAACAATGAGTATGGTTAAGACCGGAGATCAGATTGATTTGTCTGCTATTAACGGGATAAAAACTGATAAACACTCAACAGGTGGTGTAGGGGATAAAGTTACCCTAATTTTAGCTCCATTAGTTGCAAGTTTTGGGGTACCCGTTGCAAAAATGAGTGGACGAGGTCTTGGTCACACTGGAGGTACACTTGATAAG
Organism: Streptococcus parauberis NCFD 2020; assembly: GCF_000187935.1. NCBI lineage: Bacteria > Bacillati > Bacillota > Bacilli > Lactobacillales > Streptococcaceae > Streptococcus > Streptococcus parauberis. Next base: position 603,879 of record NZ_AEUT02000001.1, on the reverse strand, counting down.
CTTGAAGCTATTAAAGGTTATCAAATTGACCGAAGTCAAGATGAATTTATTAAACAAGTTCAAGAAATTGGTGTTTCTGTCATTGGACAGTCCGATCGGTTAGTAAAAGCAGATAAATTACTTTATGCTTTACGTGATGTAACAGCAACAGTTGACATTATTCCCCTTATCGCAAGTTCAGTAATGAGTAAAAAAATTGCAGCTGGAGCAGACAGCATCCTGCTAGATGTAACAGTTGGTGATGGGGCCTTTATGAAAACCATTGAGGATGCAGAAAAGCTATCGCGCCTTATGGTTGATTTAGGAAAAGAAGTTGGTCGCAAAACTATTGCTGTTATTACTAACATGAGTCAACCCCTAGGACAAGCAATCGGAAATCGTTTAGAAGTTCTGGAAGCAATTGACATCATGCGAGGAAAAGGTCGCGACGATATCACTCATTTTATCTGTGAATTAGCACAATTGATGTTAGAATTAGCTGGAGTGGAGAAAAGTCTCGAAGAGATTAAAGACCAATTAGTTAATGGAAAAGCACTAAAAAAATTCGAAGAGATGATTTCTTATCAAGGTGGGGATTTAGAAGATTTATATCGTCCTTCTAATTCACCTGTTAAAACAGAAATTTTAGCAAAAGAGGAAGGCTATATTTCTGAATTGCCAGCTTTGGAATTTGGATTAATTGCTATGAGATTAGGTGCAGGTCGTGCAGTAAAGACAGACCCATTAGATTATGAAAGTGGAATTGTCTTTGAGAAAAAAGTTGGCGATTACATTACTATTGGACAAGTCATCGCAACGGTTTATTCTTGTGAAGATTTAGATCAAAATGTGCTTACAGATTTCGAAAAAAATGTTAAAATAAGTAAGGAACACTTTGATACAAAAGAGATTATTGAAATCATATCCTAAGGAGGATACATTTGTGAAAATTAATAAATATATTGATCATACTTTGCTAAAAGCTGACTCAGTTAAAGGTCAAATTGATCAATTATTAGAAGAAGCTAAGGAATTTGACTTTGCAAGTGTCTGTATAAATCCTTCATGGGTTTCATACTGTGCTAAAGAACTAGAAGACACAGATGTTAAAGTTTGTACTGTAGTTGGATTTCCATTAGGTGCAACAACTGCTGAAACAAAAGCCTTTGAAACAAAAAATGCCATTGCAAACGGTGCAGATGAAATTGATATGGTCATTAATATTGGTTTATTAAAACAAGGCGATTTCCAAGCTGTTGAAGATGATATTCATGCAGTTGTTGAAGCAAGTGGTGATAAATTAGTTAAAGTTATTATTGAAACATGTTTATTAACTGATGAAGAAAAAGTTAAAGCTTGCCAACTTTCAGTTGCTGCTGGTGCTGATTTTGTTAAAACATCTACGGGATTTTCAACAGCAGGTGCCAATATTTCAGATGTTAAACTAATGCGTCAAACAGTGGGACCTGATATTGGTGTTAAAGCTGCTGGGGGAGCTCGTTCTTTAGAGGATGCCGCAGCATTTATCGACGCTGGTGCAACAAGAATTGGTACTTCATCTGGTGTGAAAATTGTACGTGGGGAAATTGCTAATGGTGGCTATTAATTTAGTTCAATTAGCAATTGATGCAAGTAAACATGCTTATGTTCCATATTCTCATTTTCCTATTGGTGCCGCATTACTTACAAAAGAAGGACATGCATTTTCAGGCTGTAATATTGAAAATGCTAGTTTTGGTTTGACAAATTGCGGAGAGAGAACAGCTATTTTTAAAGCAGTCTCTGAAGGCTATCAAGAATTGTCAGAAATTGTCATTTATGGTCAGACCAAAGATCCGGTTTCTCCATGTGGAGCATGCCGTCAAGTCATGGCGGAGTTCTTCCCATCTACAGCAAAAGTAACTTTAATTGCAAAAGATGGCAGAACCCAGGAAATGACAGTAGGTGACTTACTACCCTATTCTTTTACAGATTTAAAATAATCTGACTTATTTTGTTATTCAGCCATAAGGCTTTATATTATTTTTCAGCAAGTAATTGCTAGAAACTTTTAGGAGGGTTCATTTAGATGAACAAGAAAATTATTGGTCTTGGTTTAACTTCAGTAGCATTGTTAAGTTTAGCTGCTTGTGGTAATCGTGGTGCTTCAAAATCTGATAGTAAAGATGCTAAAACTGATTTGAAAGCAGCGATTGTAACTGATACTGGTGGTGTTGATGATAAATCATTCAACCAATCAGCTTGGGAAGGTTTGGAAGCTTGGGGTAAAGAAAATGGCCTAAAAAAAGGTGCTGGTTTTGATTACTTCCAATCTAACAGTGAATCTGAATATGCTACTAACCTTGATACTGCAGTATCAAATGGTTATAAAGTTGTTTATGGTATCGGTTTTGCTCTAAAAGACGCAATTGCCAAAGCAGCTGGTGATAATACTGATGTAAACTTTGTAATTATTGACGATGTAATCGAAGGTAAAGACAATGTTGCAAGCGTAACTTTCGCTGATAATGAAGCTGCATATCTTGCTGGTATTGCTGCTGCTAAAACTACAAAAAAGAAAGTTGTTGGTTTTGTAGGTGGTATGAAAGGTACAGTTATCACTCGTTTTGAAAAAGGTTTTGAAGCTGGTGTTAAATCAGTTGACGACTCAATCAAAGTTAAAGTTGACTATGCTGGATCATTTGGTGATGCCTCTAAAGGGAAAGTAATTGCAGCTGCCCAATATGCTGGTGGTGCTGATGTAATTTATCAAGCTGCTGGTGGTACTGGTGCTGGTGTCTTTAACGAAGCTAAGAGTATCAATGAAAAACGCTCTGAAGATGAAAAAGTTTGGGTTGTCGGTGTTGACCGTGACCAAGAAGCTGAAGGTAAATACACAACTAACGATAAAAAAGAATCTAACTTTGTATTAGCTTCATCTATTAAACAAGTTGGTAAATCAGTTGAATTAATTAACAAACTTGTTGCTGATAAGAAATTCCCTGGTGGAAAAACAACTGTTTATGGTTTGAAAGATGGTGGTGTTGACCTTGCTACTACAAACTTAAACGACGATGCTATAAAAGCAGTTAAAGAAGCAAAAGAAAAAATTATTTCTGGTGACATCAAAGTTCCTGAAAAATAATAACTAAAAAGAACGACCTTCGTCGGTCGTTCTTTTTAGACTGAGATACTTTTATCTCAGTAAAGCTTGTGACTAGTGACAAGCTTTACTGAAATAAAAGAGTGAATTGAAAGGAAGCACAATCCCATGATTCAATATGTCATTGAAATGAAAGACATTACAAAAAAATTTGGTGAGTTTATTGCAAATGATCATATTAATTTGCAAGTTGAAAAAGGTGAAATTCATGCCCTTTTAGGAGAAAATGGAGCTGGCAAATCAACATTAATGAATATGTTAGCTGGTTTATTAGAACCTACTGAAGGTGAAATTATCATTAATGGGCAGGTAGTTGATATTGATTCGCCATCAAAATCTTCTAAACTAGGAATTGGAATGGTTCACCAACATTTCATGTTGGTAGAGGCTTTTACTGTAGCTGAAAACATAATTTTAGGAAATGAAACAGTCAAAAATGGCGTTTTGGACCTAAAACAAGCAAGTAAAGATATCAAAGAATTATCAGAAAAATATGGTCTATCTGTAAATCCAGATGCAAAAGTTGCTGATATCTCTATTGGAGCACAACAACGTGTTGAAATCTTGAAAACATTATATCGTGGTGCGGATATTCTTATCTTTGATGAACCAACAGCAGTATTAACTCCATCAGAGATTAAAGAATTAATGTCTATCATGAAAAATTTGGTCAAAGAAGGTAAATCAATTGTATTGATTACTCATAAACTAGATGAAATTCGTGCTGTAGCAGATAAAGTTACAGTTATTAGACGTGGTAAGAGTATCGAAACAGTTCCAGTAGCAGGGGTTAGTTCAAAAGAACTTGCTGAAATGATGGTGGGTCGCTCAGTATCATTTATTACAGAGAAAGATCCATCACAACCTAAAGATGTCATCTTATCTATTAAAGATTTGGTTGTAGATGAAAATCGAGGTGTTCCTGCAGTTAAAAGTCTTTCACTTGATGTTCGTGCTGGTGAAATCGTTGGTATTGCTGGTATTGATGGTAATGGACAAAGTGAGCTTATTCAAGCTATTACTGGCTTAAGAAAAACAAAATCTGGTAGAATTACAATAAAAAATAAAGATGTTACGCATATGTCTTCTCGTCAAATTACTGAATTATCAGTTGGTCATGTTCCTGAAGATCGTCATAGAGATGGACTAGTTTTAGATCTTTCCTTGGCAGAAAATACTGCTTTACAAACTTATTACAAAGAACCATTAAGTAAAAATGGTATTCTAAACTACAACAAAATTAATGAATATGCTCGTAAATTGATGAAAGAGTTCGACGTTCGAGGCGCAAGTGAATTAGTACCTGCAAAAGGATTCTCTGGAGGAAACCAACAAAAAGCAATTATAGCTAGAGAAGTTGACCGTGATCCGGATTTACTGATTGTTAGCCAACCGACTCGTGGGCTAGATGTTGGTGCAATTGAGTATATTCACAAACGTCTAATTAAAGAACGTGACAAAGGGAAAGCAGTCTTAGTTGTAAGTTTTGAATTAGATGAAATATTAAATGTATCAGATAGAATAGCAGTAATTCATGATGGTAAAATTCAAGGTATTGTAAGTCCTGAAAACACTAATAAGCAAGAATTAGGTATCTTGATGGCCGGTGGTTCGATTGATAAGGAGGAAGAAAATGTCTAAAAAGGCACAACAAATTGCAGTACCAGTCATATCCGTATTATTGGGATTTATACTGGGTGCAATTATTATGTTTATTTTTGGCTATGATCCAATCTGGGGATATGAAGGATTATTCCAAGTCGCCTTTGGTAGTGTTAAAAATATTGGTGAAATCATGAGAGCAATGGGTCCACTAATTCTAATTGCGCTTGGCTTTACAGTTGCAAGTCGCGCTGGATTCTTTAATATTGGTCTTTCTGGTCAAGCTTTAGCTGGTTGGATTTCATCAACTTGGTTTGCATTAGCACATCCTGAAATGTCTCGCCCTTTATTAATTCTTTTCACCGTTTTAATTGGTATGATTGCAGGTGGAATTGCGGGGGCAATTCCTGGTATTTTAAGAGCCTTCTTAGGTACTAGTGAAGTTATTGTAACTATCATGATGAACTACATTATTTTATACATCGGCAACGCTGTTATTCAAAATGGTTTTGCCAAAAGTATGAAACAAAGTATTGACTCTTCTATTCAAGTTAGTAAAAATGCTAGTTACCAATCCCAATGGTTATCAGATTTAACTAATCATTCCCGAGTTAATATTGGAATTTTCTTTGCAATCATTGCTATAGTATTAATTTGGTTCTTACTCAATAAAACGACCTTAGGATTTGAAATTCGTTCAGTTGGTTTAAATACACATGCTAGTGAGTATGCAGGTATGTCTTCAAAACGTACAATCATTCTTTCAATGATTATTTCAGGTGCTTTAGCTGGACTTGGAGGAGTCGTAGAAGGTCTTGGTACATTTGGCAATGTCTTTGTTCAATCTAGCTCTTTAGCAGTTGGTTTTGATGGGATGGCAGTTAGTTTATTAGCGGCAAATAATCCAATTGGAATATTCTTCTCATCATTCTTATTTGGTGTCCTAAATGTTGGAGCACCTGGTATGAACATTGCTGGTATTCCACCAGAACTTGTGAAAATTGTTACAGCCTCAATTATCTTCTTCGTTGGAACGCATTACCTGATTGAACGTTATATGATTAGAACGAAAAAAATAACAGTGAAAGGGGGTAAATAAGATGAGTATAGTTACAATTTTATCCTTATTAATGTCCTCAATGCTTATTTATGCAACTCCTTTAATTTTCACTAGTATTGGTGGGACCTTCTCTGAAAGATCTGGTGTCGTTAACGTTGGTCTTGAAGGGATTATGGTTATTGGTGCTTTTACTGGTATCATTTTCAACCTCGAGTTTGCTAAGGTGTTTGGAGCAGCAACACCATGGATTTCAATCTTAGTTGCTGGGATTGCAGGTTTAATTTTCTCACTTATCCATGCTGTAGCAACAATTAACTTTAGAGCAGATCATATTGTTAGTGGTACTGTTTTAAATTTACTAGCTCCTTCATTAGCAGTTTTCCTTGTGAAAGCATTTTATGGCAAAGGACAAACTGATAATATTCAAACTTCTTTTGGTAAATTTGATTTTCCAATATTATCACAAATTCCAGTGATTGGTGATATTTTCTTTAAAAATACTACATTAATTGGATACACTGCAGTAGTATTTTCATTTGTAGCTTGGTATGTCTTGTATAAAACAAGATTTGGTCTACGCCTTCGTTCAGTTGGTGAACACCCTCAAGCAGCTGATACTTTAGGTATTAATGTTTATTTGATGAAATATTATGGTGTAATGATTTCTGGTTTTCTTGGCGGAATCGGAGGAGCAGTTTATGCTCAATCTATTTCAGTAAACTTTGCTGTTACGACAATTTTAGGTCCTGGATTTATTTCTCTAGCAGCAATGATTTTTGGTAAGTGGAATCCAATTGGAGCAATGCTTTCTAGTTTATTCTTTGGTTTATCTCAAAGTTTGGCAGTTATTGGAAGTCAGCTTCCATTCCTAGAATCAATTCCACCAGTATACTTGGAAATTGCCCCTTATGTTTTCACAATATTTATCCTAGCAGCTTTCTTTGGTCAAGCTGTTGCGCCAAAAGCTGATGGTGTTAATTATATTAAATCAAAATAAATAGAGCAGAAATGCTCTTTTTTGTTTTATAGGAATAGAAAATCGATTCAGGCGAGTGACTCTTGAATGGAAAACGAAAGAACTAGGAAATTTTTCCTAGTTCTTTAACAAAAAAAGGTCCACTGGACCAAGGTGTTCTCTTTCATATTTCATGGAGAACAGAAAAAAAGGTCCACTGGACCTTTTTTTTAATCTACGAATGCATTAATTTCTTTTTCGATTGTAGCAATTTTTTCTTCAGCTTTTTCTAAAGTTTCACCAACAGTTGCGATGTAGAACTTGATTTTGGGTTCTGTACCAGAAGGACGAACTGCAAACCATGAATCATCAGCAAGTGTATATTTTAATACATTACTTGGAGGAGTTGTTAATGGTTTAACGTTTCCTTGAGCATCTTTTGCTGTTTGTTCTTGGAAATCTTCAGAAAGTATAATTTCTGTATTGTTAAATTGACTTGGTGCATTATCTCGGAATTTATTCATAATTAAATTAATTTGAGCAGCTCCATCAACACCTGAAAGTGTTAGTGAAATGGTTTTCTCAGCAAAGTAGCCATATTCTTTGTAGATTTCATCAATACCATCTGCTAATGTTAAACCACGAGAGCGGTAGTAAGCAGCAATTTCAGCAACTATTAATACTGCTTGAATAGCATCTTTATCACGTACGAATGGTTTAATGAGGTAACCGAAACTTTCCTCAAATCCAAACATGTAAGTATAGTTATGTTTTTCTTCAAATTCTTGAATTTTTTCTGCAATGAACTTGAAGCCAGTAAGAACATTAAACATTGTTGCACTGTAGCTTTCAGCAATCTTAGTAACTAACTCTGTAGACACAATTGATTTAGCTAGAGCAGCATTTTCAGGTAAAGTACCTGCTTGCTTATGAGCTTCTAAAATATATTTAGCAATTAAAGCACCGATTTGGTTACCTGACAAATTCCAATAAGAACCATCCTCCTGACGAATTTCAACACCTAAACGGTCAGCATCTGGGTCGGTTGCAACTAAAACGTCAGCATTTACTTGACGACCTAATTCTTCAGCAAGAGCAAATGCTGCTTGGCTTTCTGGATTGGGAGATTTTACAGTTGAAAAATCAGGATCAGGTTTTGCTTGTGCTTCAACAACTTCAACAGATTCAAAACCTGCTTGAGCCAAAGCACGGCGAGCAAGCATTTCACCAGTACCATGTAGTGGTGTATATACAATTTTCATGTCACGTCCGTAGTTGTCGATTAAGTCTTGGTTGATATTGACATCTTTAACTTCTTTTAAGTATTCTTTATCAATAGCTTCACCAATGACTTCGATTAAACCTGTTTCTTTAGCTTCTTCTAAATCTGCTAGTTGAATTGAGAATGGGTCTTCAATAGCTCTAATATAGTCTGTAAGAGCATCAGCGTCTACTGGTGGCATTTGTCCACCATCTGCACCATAAACTTTATAACCGTTAAATGGAGCTGGATTATGGCTGGCTGTGATCATGATCCCTGCAAAAGCTCCAAGGTGACGAACAGCAAATGATAATTCAGGGGTTGGTCGTAAGCTTTCAAAAACATATGACTTAATGCCATGCGCAGCTAATACTTGTGCTGATTCAAAGGCAAATTCTGGTGAAAAATGACGTGAATCATAAGCGATAGCGATTCCTGCATCTTTAGCATCCTGACCTTTTGACTCAACCAATTTGGCTAAACCTTCAGTAGCTTGACGTACTACATAGATGTTGATTCGGTTTGTTCCTGCACCAATGTAACCACGCATCCCAGCTGTACCAAATTCTAAATTGGTATAGAAGGCATCCTCCATAGTTTTATCATCCATTGATTTAAGTTCTTCCATAAGATAATCTGGAAGAGTAGAAACAGCTAACCATTTTTGATAATTTTCTTTATAAGTCATTATTTGCTCCTTTATATTTTTAAACGCTTTCATTATACCATTTTGGAATGAAAAAATCATCTTTTTTTATAGAGATTTCATTGCTTACATAATTAAATTTTCAAAAAAACTTACTCCGAAGAACAAGTAAATTTTTATTTTTTCAATTTTGTTAAAGTTGGGACTATTGCAAAGACAACAAGGGCAGAAATTACCATTTCAGCAATTGCATTTGTTGAAACAATTGTAGTTAACAAGGCTTTAATATTTCCGTTAAATACAGTAGCAAAAAAAACAAAAATTCCGCTAAGGACAAAAACTGTATTAGTTAAAGATCCAATTATTCCTGATAGAATGAGCCCTGCCTTATTTTGCATCATTTTATAGATAAAGTATGGGAAGACACCAATTAGAATTCTTGGAACTAAAGCAATAATAATAGAGTAAAAGTTACCATTAGTGACAAATGGAGAGAAAAGGTAGCTGGTTGGTAAAAGGACAATGGTATTGGTAATAATACTTATAATACCCATTAATCCACCTAGAATGGAACCGATTTTAGGACCATAAACAATTGATGCTACAATTACTGGGATGTGAACAAGTGTCGGTTTAATTGGGACCGGCCAGATATTAAAAACCATTGAACTGATAAAGTGAATCAGTAGCATAATGGCAAAAAAGATTGAAATAGTAGCAATCGTTGATGCTTTAGAACGGTTCATAAGTAAAAAAACTCCTTTAAAGTTATAAATTTATTTAATTTCAGATAAGTTAAGAATTTCCGATACGATAGTCTCGATATCAGCTAAGGCACCAGTTCCAATGTCTCCACAGGCTAGTAAACTCGATTTCGGTTTGATTTCATAAAAACCAACTGAGGCCAAGCGTTTTAAATTTTCTTGGGTAATTGGGTTTGTGTACATTTTTGTATTCATTGCTGGCGCTATCATTTTTTTTGTCTCCTCAGGCAAAGCCAAGGCGACACCTGTCACTATGCTGTCTGCAAAGCCATATGAAAGATGAGCAATCGTATTGGCACTAGCAGGTGCGACAATGAACAAATCGGTATTTTTGGCCAGGTCAATGTGATTAATTTTGGAAACATCATCTTCATCCATGATATCCAAATGGACTGTGTTTTTTGAAAGGACTTGTAATGTGAGTGGAGTGATGAAAGCTTGGGCAGCTTTAGTCATTAATACAGTTACGTGATAGCCCTCTTTAACAAGACGACTCGTTAAATCAGCAGCTTTATAGGCTGAAATGCTACCGGAAACTGCAAGAGTAATTTTAGTTATCATATGCGCTCACCCTTTCAAAAATAGCTTGAGCAATTTCTTGATTCGATTCTAACTTTTGAACATTTTCAGCGGAAACTAATAATGCCGGATGCTCGTCTTTGTTAATACCACTTAAGTCATTAGCAATAATTGCAGCGGCTTTATTGTTTCGTAAACTGTCTCTGGCTACATTAATCAATTCCTCCTCAGATACGTTAACAAGTAATTTGAAACCAATTAATTGAATAGTTGGATTCCAATCCTTAACCATTGAAATGACTTTGGGCGTTTTTTTAAGAAAAAGAACTTGGTAGTCTGATTTTGAAGAAATCTTACTTTCTTTATTTTCTTTTTCAAGTAAGGTCAGGGGGTTACTTGTAGCTAGCAATTCATCCATGTCTGTCATATAGACTGGGGTATAATCAGAAACTGCCATGGCATGAATAAGACAGTCATTTTCTTTAACTAAAGGTTCTAAGGTCATCAATAAGCTATCAACATTACTAATGATATAAGTAGTTAAATTAGTATGTGGATCTGGCTTAATAGTAGCATTAGTTGTAACAAGAGTTACTTGGTCACCATGGTCTAAAAATAATTGAGCGATTTCTTTTCCTGTTTGACCACTTGAATGATTTGTAATCCCTCTAACAGAATCAATCTTTTCAGTAGTTCCACCAGATGTAATTAATATTTTCATAGCCTTATTTTACACAAAAATCACTAGTTAGTAAACGTTTTAATTCGCGGATGAATTTATAGAATATTTAATCTAAAATTATACATATATTAAATCAGAGCAGATATCTCGTTATGTTCGGTTTAATTTATTTAGATTTTCAAATAAATGAAATAATCTTGTAAAAATAGCAAGAAACCGAACGTTAATTATATATAAATATATATTTGTTTGTTTGTCTTGCGACTGTGGTATAATAGTCATATCTTAACTAACAAGGAGACTAAAGTGAAATCAGATATAGAAATTGCTCAAAGCATAACACTCAAACCTATTACAGAAATTGTAGAAAAAGTTGGGATTACCTATGATGATATTGAATTATATGGTAAATACAAAGCAAAATTATCCTTTGATAAAATTCAATCATTAGAAAACAATAAAGTTGGCAAACTAATATTAGTTACTGCCATTAATCCTACACCAGCGGGTGAAGGAAAATCAACAATGAGTATTGGCTTAGCAGACGCTCTCAATAAAATTGGTAAGAAAACAATGATTGCCTTACGTGAACCTTCTTTAGGACCTGTTATGGGAATAAAAGGTGGAGCTGCTGGTGGCGGTTTTGCACAGGTTTTACCAATGGAAGACATTAATCTTCATTTTACAGGAGATATGCATGCCATTACTACAGCGAATAATGCCTTATCAGCCTTAATTGATAATCATTTACAACAAGGAAATGAACTTGAGATTGATCAACGCCGTATCATTTGGAAACGCGTTTTGGATTTGAACGACCGTGCACTTCGTCAGGTTATTGTTGGTCTAGGAAGTCCGCTTAATGGTGTACCAAGAGAAGACGGTTTTGATATAACCGTAGCTTCTGAAATCATGGCCATTTTGTGTCTTTCAACTGATTTAGCTGATTTAAAAGAAAGATTAGCAAATATTGTTATTGCCTACAATAAAAACCGTCAGCCTGTGTATGTTAGAGATTTAAAAGTTGAGGGTGCTTTAACATTAATTCTTAAGGATGCTATTAAACCAAATTTAGTTCAGACTATCTATGGAACCCCTGCACTGGTTCACGGTGGACCTTTTGCTAACATTGCTCACGGCTGTAATTCAGTACTTGCAACAAGTACTGCGTTACGCTTAGCTGATTATACAGTTACAGAGGCTGGATTTGGAGCAGATTTAGGGGCTGAAAAATTCCTCGATATCAAGGTGCCTAATTTACCAACAACTCCTGATGCAGTTGTGATAGTTGCTACTTTACGTGCACTCAAGATGCATGGTGGTGTGGCTAAAGCTGATTTAAATAATGAAAATGTTCAAGCTGTCCGTGATGGCTTTGCCAATCTAAAAAAACACGTGGAAAACATCAGAAAATATAATGTACCAGCTGTTGTTGCCATTAATGAGTTTGTAGCTGATACAGAGGCTGAAATTGCAGCACTTAAAGAATTGTGCAAACAAATTGATGTCCCTGTTGAGTTAGCAAGTGTTTGGGCCGATGGTGCTGATGGCGGTGTCGAATTGGCACAGACTTTAGTAGAAGTTATTGAAAAAGGTCAAGCAAATTACCGTCGCCTTTATCAATCAGAAGATGCTATCCAAGAGAAAATTAAAAAAATCGTTACCGAAATTTATGGTGGTCGCTCAGTTCAATACTCTGGTAAAGCCTTAAATCAATTAAAGCAGTTTAGTGAATTTGGTTGGGATAAATTACCAGTTTGTATGGCCAAAACACAATACAGTTTTTCAGATAATCCAAATCTTTTAGGTGCACCAAGTGATTTTGACATCACAATTCGTGAATTTGTTCCAAAAACTGGTGCTGGTTTTATAGTTGCTTTAACTGGTGATGTAATGACTATGCCTGGTTTACCAAAAGCTCCTGCTGCCTTAAATATGGATGTATTAGACGACGGAACTGCTATTGGTTTATTCTAAAATAATTAAAAGAGAATCTAAGATTCTCTTTTTTTATGGGAAGGAATAGAAAATTTTGATAAACTATTGATGATAGACTTGACTAGAAAGGTAATAAAAAAGATGAAAACATATACTTATCAATCAACTATCTATGCAGTTCCTGGAAAAGGAGGAGCTTATACTATTTTTCCGTATAATATTAGAGAAGAATTCAATAAAGGACGTGTTAAAGTCCATGTTACATTTGATGGCTATGATTATGATGGGTCAATTGTTAACATGGGAATAAAGGATGAATTCGATCAAGTTGTCTATATTATTGGAATCAGAAAAGATATTCAAAAGGCAATCAATAAAACAATTGGTGATACTGTTGAAATAACTCTTAGAGAAAGAGATTAATTGATTCCTGTCTAATCATTGAATATGATATAATATCTGTTAATATCAAACTTTATGGAGGAAAGGCACATTAATAATAAAACAAAAGTAAAGTATCTGCTCCATAAGAGTAAATTAGGATTTTTGCGAGGAATCTTCAGTCGGGTGACAGTTATTGCTATTCTGATTGTCATCCAATTAGTTTTTATTTATCAGTCCTATGCCTGGATGGAGCAATATCGTTATTGGTTAACAATTGTTGAAGCCATTTTTTCAATGTTTATTGTTCTATATCTAGTAAATAGTGAAATGGATGCTATTTCTCGGGTTACATGGCTAATATTAATTATGATTGCACCCTTATTAGGGTCCTTGTTTCTAGTTTATACAAAACTAGACTGGGGTTATCGAGGCTTAAAAAAACGAATTAATCACTTAGTCGATGAGAGTAGTAAGTTTATGAAAAATGATCAAGAGATTTTAGAAGTCTTAAAAGGAAAGACTTCAACTACCTATCATTTAGTCCAATATTTACAAAGAACAAGTGGCAATTTCCCAGTTTATGATGGGACGCGGACAACCTACTTTCCAGGTGGCGAAGATTTTTTTGAAACCTTGAAAGCTGAGCTATTAAAGGCAGAAAAATATATCTTTATGGAATTTTTTATTATTGCAGAAGGTCTTATGTGGGGTGAAATTTTAACAATTTTAGAGAAAAAAGTTAATGAAGGCGTCGAGGTTAGAGTATTATATGATGGAATGACTGAGCTTTCGACTTTGTCACTGGATTATTCAAAACGTTTAAGTGAACTGGGAATCAAAGCAAAATCATTCCTACCAATTTCCCCAATTATTTCGACCTATTACAATTACCGTGATCATCGGAAAATTGTTGTTATTGATGGGGAAGTAGCATTTACTGGTGGTATTAACCTAGCTGATGAATATATAAATGAGATTGATCGCTTTGGTCATTGGAAAGATGCTGGTTTGATGCTTGAAGGGAAAGCTGTTGACAGTTTCTTAGTTCTTTTTCTACAAATGTGGTCAATTTCTGAAAAAGAAATTATCATTGAACCCTATTTAATAGAACATACAAAACACATTCCGTCTGATGGTTACATTATCCCCTATGGTGATTCACCATTAGATACAGATAAAATTGGCGAGAATGTTTATATCGATATTCTTAACCATGCCAGAGAGTATGTATATATAATGACACCATACCTTATCTTGGATAGTGAGATGGAGCATGCTTTACGTTTTGCGGCCGAACGTGGTGTTGATGTCAGAATAATTATGCCCGGTAACCCAGATAAAAAAATTCCTTATGCCCTAGCAAAAACTTACTATAAAGCTTTAATGTCATCTGGTGTAATCATTTATGAGTATAAACCTGGCTTTGTTCATTCGAAAATCTTTGTCAGTGATGGCATGAAAGCAGTAGTGGGCACTATTAATCTTGACTACAGAAGTCTTTATCATCATTTCGAGTGTGCAACATATTTATATCGTGTATCGATTATTTCCGATATCTTAAAAGACTTTCAAAAAGTACAAGAACAATCCAAAATAGTTACACCTGAAATGGTTAATAATCGTCCATTCCATCAAAAACTTGTTGGTCTGTTGGTAAAAACAATTGCACCCCTCTTGTAATTAAAGAATCTTTCTGTTATGATAGGTACATGCGATGAGTCGATTGTGGTCTAAGACCACTTTTGCGCGGGGAGGTCATTAAGGCAGGAGCCGACTTTGATAAATTGTGTGAACCCTTTTATCACATTCTTTGAATGCCCCAAACCTTTGTCTTTTGACAAAGGTTTTTTTTTGACTTTTCAAGTTAAAAATTTTACGCTATAATAAGTAAATATAAATTTTTTGAAAATTTTAAATATAGTAAACAATAGTTTATAGTGAGGTAGAAAAATGGGTTATACAGTCGCTGTTGTTGGTGCCACAGGTGCCGTTGGAACACAAATGGTTAAAATGTTGGAAGAATCTAGCCTTCCAATTGAAAAAGTTAGGTTACTAGCTTCATCAAGATCAGCTGGTAAAACTTTAACTTATAAAAATGAATCAATTGTTATTGAAGAAACGACTGAATCTGCTTTTCAAGGAGTTGATATTGCTTTATTTTCAGCCGGAGGCTCTATTTCTGCAAAGTATGCTCCATATGCTGTTAAAGCAGGAGCAGTTGTTGTAGACAACACTTCTCATTTTAGACAACATCCTGATGTTCCTCTTGTTGTTCCAGAGGTTAATCCACAAGCAATGGATAATCACAATGGTATTATTGCTTGTCCAAATTGTTCTACAATCCAAATGATGGTCGCCCTTGAACCTATTCGTCAAAAATGGGGCTTGGAACGAATTATTGTTTCAACTTATCAAGCCGTTTCTGGAGCAGGTCAATCAGCTATAAATGAAACACTTAATCAGTTTAGTCAAGTTATTAATGAAGGTTTGAATCCAAAAGATGTAACAGCTAATATTTTACCTTGTTCAGGGGATAAGGAACATTATCCAATTGCTTTCAATGCTTTAGCTCAAATTGATGTTTTTACTGCTAATGATTACACTTATGAAGAAATGAAAATGACAAATGAAACGAAAAAAATCATGTCGGATGATTCCATTAAAGTTTCAGCAACATGTGTTCGTATTCCAGTTTTATCAGCTCATTCTGAATCAGTCTATATTGAAACTAAAACTGTTGCCCCAATTGATCAAGTAAAAGCAGTAATAGCAGAATTCCCTGGTGCTATCCTTGAAGATGATACTGCTCATCAAATTTATCCTCAAGCAGTTAATGCTGTAGGTTCCAGAGAAACATATGTTGGCCGAATTAGAAAAGATCTCGATATTGAAAATGGCTTGCATATGTGGGTTGTCTCTGACAATCTTTTAAAAGGTGCAGCTTGGAATTCTGTTCAAATTGCAGAAACTTTACATGAGAGAGGTTTAGTGAAAGCTAGTCAAGATTTAAAATTCGAGTTGAATTAACACTTACAACAAAACCCAATGGAAGATAGCAGGTACTCTATGTCTTATTCACAACTTAAAAACTGTCACATTATTACAGCTTTAGTTACACCATTTCATGCAGATGGTTCAATCAACTTTGATGCCTTACCAAAATTAATTGAACACCTCTTGGATCATCATACAGAAGCTATTCTTCTTGCTGGTACAACGGCTGAGAGTCCTACTTTGACTCACCAAGAAGAGCTTGAATTATTTTCTGCAGTGCAGAAAATCGTCAATGGACGTGTTCCCCTAATTGCTGGAATTGGAACAAATGACACCAGAGACTCTGTCGATTTTGCCAAAGAAGTTGATGCTTTTGGAGGATTTGCAGCCGGTTTGGCCATAGTTCCTTACTATAACAAACCGACCCAAGAGGGCCTTTATCACCATTTTAAAGCAATCGCTGATGCTAGTGATTTACCAATTATTATCTATAATATCCCTGGCCGAGTTGTGGTTGAACTTCATCCGGATACTTTGTTGAAATTGGCAGAGCATCCAAATGTTATTGGTATCAAAGACTGTACTAATTTGGATCACTTGGCTTATATTATTGAGAACAAGTCTGAAGAGTTCTTGGTATACACTGGCGAAGACGGACAAGCATTTCACGCCATGAACTTAGGTGCCGATGGCCTAATCAGTGTCGCATCACATACTAATGGTGATGAAATTTATAACATGTTTCAAGCAATAGAAGCTGGGAATATTAAGGAAGCGGCGAAAATACAAAGACGATTTTTACCTAAAGTCAACGCCTTATTCTCTGTAGCTAGTCCAGCACCTGTTAAAGCAGTTCTCAACCATCAAGGATTTAATGTTGGGCCATTGCGTCTTCCGCTTGTAGCCTGTACTCGAGATGAGGCCGATAGCATTATTGCGATTGTCCTTGACAAAGCGCCTAAAGAATATGTGACAACTGGTGTCCTCAGACCAGATTACTAAGAAATTAATCTAGATAATTCTTATAAAGTATTGCAAGGTGCAATAACTTGACAAATGGTCAAAAGATTTGCATAATGTAAGTAAGTTGAAAACAAGATGAAAAGAGGCGGTACAATGCAAATAATTAAACGTGATGGTCAGGTTGCAGAATTTAATCCTGATAAAATTTATCAAGCCATCATTAAAGCTGCACGAACTGTATATGTTATTGATGAAACTTGGCGCCAAAATTTAGCACAGGTTACAAAAAAAGTTGTTCTTGATTTAGAAGAAGCGAAGGTTGAAAAACCAACAATTAATATGATTCAATCTTTAGTCGAGAATCGTCTGATGGATGCAGGCTTTATCAATGTTGCTGAACACTATATTTCATATCGTCTTCAAAGAGATCTTGAAAGAAATGGTTATGGTGATAGTATTATCGTCCATCTCCGCTTTGAGCAAACAAAATAAAAAGAAAGCAAAGAATTTGCTTTCTTTTTATTTTATCCAATCTTCCAGCAATGGAGCTAGAGTTTCCCTCAATTTGAAGATGACGTAGATAGATTTCTTGTTATTAATAATTTTGTGAGAGGCTTTTTTGATTTCTGTTGGAATGATTGTTTTCTTAGGTACCTTTATTATAAGATCGGTAGGAGTAACATGATAAGCATTAATCATTTGATTGCCTGTAAAAATATCACGGTAGTGTCCTCGATTAGTAAAGAAAAAGTGAATCTGATTTTTGAGATTTTTACTAAACATACCATTTGATAAATAAAGAGCTAAAGCCTTTTGCATAATTAAATTGGTATCAAGGTCAATGAGTGATTTATGGCGTATAAAATCAATCCGCAATTCTAAAGGTAACACAAGAGCTGCAATCCGTAAAGATGGAAAAACAGTTATTGAAAAAGATTTTAGGTAAATTACTCGATCATTAGTATCATAGTAATGAATTGGCGAATCATTCCCTTTGGCAAAATCTCCAAGGTAATCATCTTCAACAATATAAACTTGATATTGTTTGGCCAAGTCTACAATTTTTTCTTTTTCTTCTTTTGTATAGGATAATCCTAAGGGATTTGAAAATCGTGAGATGGTATAGAAAAATTTGATATTACCTTCTTTAAATATTTCCTCTAAAGTTTTCAAATCAATTCCATGAAAATGACGTTCAATAGTTTGATAAGGAATCTTTAATGTTGTTAGCAGATTTTCCATCCGAGAATAACTTGGTTTTTCAATCAGAATTGTTTGATTGCCATTAGGAAAAGGCATCTGACTTAAGATATAGAGAGCTTGCTGACTACCAGAAGTAACCATAATGTTCTTTAATGATGTAAAGACTTGATTATTGATAAAGTAATGGGAAAGTGACTTGATCAATTCATCTAAACCTTCTTCTTTATGATAATAGTTGAAGAGTTGATTTTCTTGATGGTTAAGTGCTTGATTAAGACACTGCTTAAAATCTTCAAAAGCTTCATGATTAACTTGCTCTAAACTTTTAGTTGAGTTAGACTGACTGTCCTTAATATTTCCCAAAACATAATAACCGCTTTTAGCTACCGGATAGATTAAATTATTGAATTTTAATTCGAGTAGAGCCCGTTGTACGGTATCCTTACTACATTTATATTGTAAACTTATTTTCCGAATGGAAGGAAGTTTATCACCCTCTTTAAAATAATTATCTGTAATGGCTTGTGTTAAGTCATTTACAATAGTTTGGTAGATGCTCGTCATATTTTGTCCCCGTACAGATTTTTTTCTATTTTACCTTAAATAATTCATAGTGGCAAATTTAAGGTTTCCACTAATTATTGAATTGACAAAGCTCTGCGATTTTGCCATAATGACTATAGATATTAGCCGTTGTAACGGCTTTTTTGATGATTTGAGAGCACAAGATAATAGCTCTGCGATTTGTGAAAGGAAAAAATGCTTTGGTGTTAAATCAAAGATAATGAACATATGAGTATCTTAGAAGTGAAAAATTTGAGTCACGGTTTTGGTGACCGTGCAATCTTTGAAAATGTCTCTTTCCGACTTTTGAAAGGGGAACATATTGGCCTAGTTGGAGCTAATGGTGAAGGAAAGTCAACCTTCATGAGTATCGTTACGGGTCATCTAATCCCTGATGAAGGAAAAGTTGAATGGTCTAAATATGTAACAGCTGGTTACCTGGATCAGCATACTGTTCTTGAGCAAGGGCAAACAGTTCGTGCCGTTTTGCGTACAGCATTTGACGAGCTCTTTAAAACAGAAGAGAGAATCAATGAAATTTACATGTCAATGGCTGACGAAGGGGCTGACGTTGAGGCTTTGATGGAAGAAGTTGGTGAACTCCAAGACCGCCTTGAATCTCGGGATTTTTATATCCTTGACGCAAAAATCGATGAGGTGGCGCGTGCTCTTGGCGTTATGGAATTTGGGATGGAATCTGATGTGACAGAATTATCGGGTGGTCAAAGGACGAAAATCTTATTAGCTAAGTTACTTCTTGAAAAACCAGATATCTTATTATTAGATGAGCCAACTAACTATTTAGATGCTGAGCATATTGATTGGTTGAAACGTTATCTCCAAAACTACGAAAATGCTTTTGTATTGATTTCGCATGATATTCCCTTCTTAAATGATGTGATTAATATTGTTTACCATGTTGAGAATCAAGACCTTGTTCGCTATTCCGGTGATTATTATCAGTTCCGAGATGTCTATGAAATGAAAAAATCACAATTAGAAGCAGCTTATGAACGTCAACAAAAAGAAATTGCTGATTTGACTGACTTTGTAAACCGAAATAAAGCGCGTGTAGCAACCCGTAATATGGCCATGTCAAGACAAAAGAAACTTGATAAAATGGATTTGATTGAATTACAGGCTGAAAAACCAAAACCAAGTTTTGAATTTAAAGAATCTCGTACACCAAGTCGTTTCATTTTCCAAGCGCGAGATTTAGTAATTGGTTATGATCGTCCCTTGACTAAAGATTCGTTGACTATAAATTTTGAACGAAACCAAAAGATTGCTATAACTGGGGCCAATGGTATTGGTAAGTCGACACTATTGAAAAGTCTCTTAGGAATTATCAAACCACTTTCAGGTGAAGTTGAACGTGGTGACTTTATTGAATTAGGTTATTTCGAACAAGAAGTAGCAGGTGGAAATCGACAAACACCACTTGAAGCTGTTTGGGATGCTTTCCCTGCACTTAATCAAGCTGAGGTGCGTGCAGCATTAGCAAGATGTGGTTTAACATCTAAACATATTGAAAGTCAAATTCAAGTTTTGTCTGGTGGAGAACAAGCTAAAGTAAGATTCTGCCTCTTAATGAATAGAGAAAACAATGTATTAGTTTTAGATGAACCGACAAATCACTTAGATGTCGATGCCAAAGATGAATTAAAACGAGCATTGAAGGCTTACAAAGGATCAATATTAATGGTTTGTCATGAACCTGACTTTTATGAGGGTTGGGTATCTGATGTCTGGGATTTTAATCAATTAACATAAAAAAAGCAACCTAGAAATAAAATTTTCTAGGTTTTATTACGCATATTACTTGACCTAAAAAAAATAAAATAATATAATGACAATATAAATTAAATAACGTGTTGTCACTTTTACTAAACCCTTACCTATAAGGTTTATCAGTCTTTTTACACATTATTTAATCTTGTTTTGACTTGGAAGAATTCAAGTGAATAAAAAATATTTGGAGGGCAATATTATGTTATCTCAAGAAAAAATTGATCAAATTGTTGACCAAGTTGCAGACTTTGCTAAAACTTCAATTGGTGGTTTAGTAAATGGGGAAGTAATCGAAGAAAAGAAATTACCAGAAAAAATTAAAGATAAAGTTATCTATGTAAAAGAAAATGTTAGCCCTAAAAAAGATAAGGTTGTCATTGAAGAAGAACCAAGGAGAAAAGTTATGTTTAATAAAAATAAAAATGTAGAACCAGTTAGTCAAAAAAATAAATTTGATATGAAAGATGTTTTTCAATTGGTAATATTATTAGTACCAGTTCTAAGATTATCAAAAAAAATGTTAAATGGTCGTAAAATGAAATAGGAGTACCTATGACTAATAAAAAGTCAGGTCTACTAGTTGGTTTGCTGACAGGGACACTTGTAGCAGTTTTATCTTATTTCAGTTTACCTAAAGAAGATAAAGATAGCTTACTAGAAGATGCTAATCAGAGAGTGGATGAATTACAGGCAAATATTAGCAGGTTAATAAACTATTTTGACAAGACAAAATAAATAATATTTGTCGATTTATCTTTTCAAATAATAGGGTTGTAACTTATTATTCTTAATATGAATAATAAGCAATGATAATTATATTATTTTTAAAGAAAGGGTGATGATTTTAAAAAACTACTTCGATGTTCAACCTGATAATTCGGACATAAATATGATAAGACACGAAAGAGGCCCTCGGGGGGCCTCTTTCATTTTGGAACAATGACTTGAATTGCTTTTTGTAAGACAGTCAATCTGATAGGAAGACGACTACTTTTATCGCCGTCAACTCGTGTCCGTGGATTAAATGCTCTATGAGGATTAGTTGGTTCAAGACTGAGTTCGTTAGCACTAAAATGGTGAATTTCTCTAGCTCTTGAAAAATCTCCTTTGTAAAAGTCATTCCTATGACGGAGAAATTTGAAAAAAGATACTTTTTTCATTGTGTAAACTTGAAAGTGCCCGTCATCTATTGCGGCATCTGGAGAGAATGATGGCATGCCAGCAATGGTATTAGTCATTGTAATCAGTAAAAATTTGAGATCAGCAATATACGTATTATTCTGCTCATTGATAATAATTGAATAAGTTCGATTCCTGCGAAGAATGCGTAGACTGTCTTTGAGAAAAGCCAAGGGTCCATATTTACGTTTGCTCTCACTTGTAACATTAGCAGCAATATCAGCCAATAAGCCTAAAGTTAAACTACTAATCATATAATCATTGTTAACTTTGCAGATATCGACAGCTTTAATTTGTCCATCGAAAATATTATCTATGGCTGCCTGGTAATCAAGTGGAATGTCTAAAGCTTGAGCAAAATTATTTACTGTTCCTGATGGAATAAGGCCAATTCGAGAATGGGCACCACCTTCGTATACACCTGAAATAACTTTATTAATTGTGCCATCACCGCCGAGTGGAATAATGATATCAACACCATTATGGCTGGCTGCTTTTGCTAATAAAAATAATTCTTCTATTGATTTTGGGATTATTATAGTAATATTTGATTCTGAGATTCCTTTGGTGATAAGTGATGCCTTAACAGTACTAGCTAAAAGGTCATCTTTTTTTCCAGAATTCGGATTGAAAAATATTGCTACTGTGGTCATTAAGTCCTCTTTTCTAATTATTTTATTATATCACTAAAAGTTTAAATGTTGCTAAAAAAGACTAGTCGTTTGACTAGCCTCTTTGTCTTGTTAATTTTTTCTCAGAGCATATAATAAACAATTGCAATATATTGTAAAGCGGATGCTAAGAGTATAAATAAATGCCAAATCATATGATAATACGGTTTCTTTTTAGCATAGAAGGCTGCGCCTATTGTATAAGATAAGCCACCTAGAAACATCAATATCCCAAATGTTAGTCCTGTTTTTTGAATTAAAGTTGGTAAGATAAAGACGATTAACCAGCCCATTATCAGGTAGAGTGCAAGACTGAATTTTTCATTTATATTTTTAGCGAAAATCTTATAGAGGATTCCGAAAATAGTGATACCCCATTGGAGAATAATGATAGTATAGCCTAGCCAACCACCGACAAGTGATAAAGCAACTGGTGTATAAGAACCGGCAATAGCAATATAAATCATGCTGTGGTCAATGATCCGCAGTATATACTTTTGAGGTGATCCGTAGGTCATTGAGTGGTAAATAGTTGATGATAAAAACATTAAGAAGAGACTAATCACGAAAATTGAAGAGCCAACAGCTGCCTGTAAATTGTAAGTTTGATATGAATAGATAGCTGTAATCGGAAGTAGGACAAGCATTGTCGCTGATCCAATTGCATGGGTTGTTGCATTTGCCACCTCCTCTCCAAAGGATAAGGGAAGACTTTGTTTAAAGGTTTGATTCATTTTTTGGTACCTCTTGTGTAATTTCGACTAGTTGAAGGGTTTGGAAGTAGTACTTAATTGTTTGACAAGCGTTGATAATTATCTCAGGAGTATCTTGAGTTTTTTCCTCATTCCAATAGTCGACGAATGTATCATAAAGTACTTGAGAATTGGACTTTTCTTGGAGCTGGCTTAAAACTTGTGCAATGGCCTGGATTGGAAAAGCATTTTTTAGTATGGTAACAGCTATTAACCTAGCAACTTGTTGTTTTTCATATTTCTTTTTGATTGGCTTAGCCAGATACCCATGTTTGACATAATTGTTAATCATTGAAGCAGTAACTTCTTTTTGGATGGCCAGGCTACCAAAATTAGTTGTTTTATTGGTATAGAGTAACAACTGATCTAAGTATAAATCAAGATCTGGTAGTTGTTCCCATTTTGGCAATATTGGAAAAGTCATTTTTTAAAAACCTCTTTATCTAGTTTCAATAACTAGATAATAACATTATTAAAAAAATAAAGCAAGAAAAAAGTTAATTGTGAAAAAAATAGCAAAATCTATAAGAAAGTTATTGACTTCACAAATTGAAAGCGTTATAATCAAAACAGATAGCATGCTAACTGTTACACAACTTTTTTAATTTTGGAGGTATTTTATGTTAGAAACATTTAAAGCGACAGCCAGAAAGACTGCCAATGGATTGCAAGTAGAAGCTAATGCGCGTGGTTTCAAAATCACATTAGATGAGCCAGAAGAACTTGGTGGAACTAATACAGGAATGAATCCTGTAGAAGCCGTTCTATGTGCACTTGGTGCTTGTCAATCAATTGTTTGTGCAGCATTTGCAGAATCTCAAGACTTCAAATATGATGAATTCTGGATGGAATTAGAAGGAGACCTTGATCCTGATGGATTTATGGGATTGGCAGAAGGAGTCCGTAATGGTTTCCAGGAAATTCGTTATTCTACTCACTTTGTAACTTCTGAACCACAAGAAAAAGTTGATGCTTTTTCAGAATTTATTGATCAACATTGCCCAGTTAGTGATAACTTGCAAAATGGTGTAAAGGTTATTCGTACTGCAGCTGTCATTGAAGATAAATAAGTCAATAATATAGTGAGCTATTCAGGAAGCTGCATTTTTGCCTTCCTGAATTTTATTTAAGGAGATAAAAATGGAAAAATTACCAAGTTTTCCTGGTAGCAAAGTTTTTACCGTCGGAAAAATTAATATTGCTCAAGGAGACTTAGTTGAAGAAGGGCAAGAACTCTTTCAAATCGAAACTAAAAAGGGAAATCGTTCAATTAAAGCAAAATCAAATGGACGGATTTCTCAACTTCTAGTAACTGAGGGTGAATCTGTGACAGTTGGTCAAGATATTTATGAACTAGCTGCTTCTGACACTCAAACTGATAGTAGTGAAATTCTTAGCAAGAAAGAAATAAGCACTAGCAAAGAAATAATTAATAAAAGTGTGAATCTTCTCATAATAGGTGGTGGAACTGGTGGCTATGTTGCAGCCATTAGAGCTGCAAAGGCTGGGAAAAATGTTTTATTAGTAGAAAAAAATAAAATGGGAGGGACTTGCCTAAATGTAGGTTGCATCCCTACTAAAGCTTTAATTGCTTCTTCAGAACTATATGAGCAAGCTATCCATAGTAAGGATTTTGGGATTATGATTGATGGTCAGATTAAACCGGATATGCCTGCAATTATTGATCGTAAAAATCAAATTGTTGAAAAATTAACCACCGGTGTTGAATTTCTGATGGAAAAAAATCAAATTGAAGTCATTATAGGCCAAGCGAGTTTCATTAATAATACAAGTGTCAAAATAGATTCTGAACAAGAAACTATTGTCACTTTTGAAGATTGTATTATTGCGACAGGTTCAGTCGTTGCCATTCCAAACATTCCAGGGATTGATTCAAAACACATTTTGACAAGTACTGAAGCTTTAGATAATAGAGAATTACCTAGGAGTATGGTTATTGTTGGCGGTGGTGTCATTGGTCTTGAATTTGCTTTCCTTTATGCTCAACTTGGAGTTTCAGTAACAGTTATTGAATTTATGGACGCCTTACTAGCAAATATGGATGCAGAAATTTCTAAAACTATTCTTGATATAGCAAGAGAAAAAGGCATCAAAGTTTATCTAGAAAGCAAAGTTTCGGCATTTTCAGAAGCAGTTGATGGACAAGTTATCACTCATTTCCAAGAAAAAGGTAAAGAACAATTTGCTATCAGTGAGAAAGTACTAGTTGCTGTTGGTCGTAAACCAAATATGGAAGAACTTGCTTTAGAAAAAACAGACGTCACTCTTAATGAAAAAACTAGAGGTATTTTAGTAGACAATCACATGAAAACAGTTGTCGATCATATCTACGCTGTTGGTGATGTAAACAATATGATTCAACTTGCACATGCTGCAAGCAAACAAGGGATGATTGCTGTTGAAAATATTTTAGGCATGGCAAGTGAATTTACAATAACTAATACACCTAGTGTTGTCTTTACTTCACCTGAAATTGCAAGTGTTGGATTAAGCGAAGAAGCAACAAAAGCAGTAGGAATAGACTATAAAGTAGGATATGCTCATTTTGAAGCTAATGGAAAATCTTTAACATTGAATCAAACACAAGGCTTCGTCAAAATTATTAAAGATCAAACAGATACTGTAATTGGTGCCTCGGTTATAGGACCAGATGCCTCCACTTTAATTGCGACATTAACAACTTATGTCACAAATAAAATGAAATTAGATGAAATTGAACAAATCATCTTTGCCCATCCTACAACAGCTGAAGTTATCCATGAAGCATCACTTGATCTTGGTTTAGGAGCATTTCACGAATGAAATTATACCTTTCTGATAGATTAAATCCATATGAAAACATCGCCTTTGAAAAACATCTTCTCGATCTAAAGGAAGAAGCTCTGTTTTTGTGGGTCAATCAACCATCAGTAATTATTGGACGAAATCAAAATCCATATGCGGAAGTCGATATGGAGTATCTAAAAGAAAACAAAATCTGTTTAGTCAGAAGATATAGTGGTGGAGGTGCGGTCTATCATGATCAGGGAAATCTTAACTATTCTTATATTTCAACCGAAGAATCGACTGAGGAAATTATAAACCTCATTCAAAAAGTACTTGAGACAAAAGGAATAATTGTAGAAAAAAATGGTCGAAACGACTTAACAGTAGATGGTAAAAAAATTAGTGGAATGGCTTATCTAATTGAGAATGAATGGGTGCTTCATCATGGAACATGCTTGGTTGATTTAAATGAGGCCGTTCTATGTAAGGTGTTAAAACCTTCAAAAATCAAATTACAATCTAAAGGAATTACTTCAGTAAAATCAAGGGTTCTTAATCTAAACCAAAAAAATAGAGAATTATCAAGTTCGAATTTAATTGCCAGCTTTTGTCAGGTATTGAATCAAGAACCAATCCTTCCAGATTGGACTGATGATATCATTGATCAAGCTAAATATCTCTCTTCCGAAGAATGGATTTTTGCACAAAGTCCAGATTTTACAGCTCAAATCGAAGAAAAGACTGTTAGTGGCCTATTTCAAGTTTTTATAGAGACTAAAGATAACAAAATCAAAGCAATTAAAGTCTATACTGACAGTTTAAATCCGAGGTTTAGTGATGAAAATTTTAATACATTTATAGGAAATGATTATAATCCGGAAAATAATGATAAAATTGTAGAATTGATTCGTCTTTTATGATATAGTCTTTTTGGAGGTTGTATGTTTAAGATTGAAGAATGTTTAGCCTATTTTACGAATAAAGAAAGTAAGTTACTTGCGACTGAATTAGATAATCGTATCCAACCATATGGACTAACACGTGTTCAATGGATGGCTCTCTACCATATTGCAAATAATGAGCAGATTAGTCAGAAACAATTAGCTAATTTATTGGGATCAAAACAGCCAACTATTGCTAAATTATTAGATCGGATGACAGAAAATGGACTTATTCAACGTATCCAATTTGATAAACGGACTAATTTTCTTGATTTGACAAGCAATGGTCGGGAAATGTATACAAAGATTCTGCCAGTTGCTGAAAGATTTAAAAATGATGCTGTAAAAGGAATTCCAAATGAAGATTTACTGACATTCCAACGTGTCATGAAACAAATGGCAGAAAATATAAAATAAAAAGAATGGCTTTTCAATTATTTGAAAGGTCATTTTATATTCTAATCAGGAGCAAAATCATTAAAAAAATGGTAAAATAGGCTTTGCTTGAAGTATTTATTACCATTTACATGAGACAAATAACTTCAAAATAGATCAGAACTTAATTGACATTTAAGTTGAAAGGAAAAAACATGGCTATCATTCAATGGTTCCCAGGACATATGTCCAAAGCTAGACGACAAGTACAAGAAAATATTAAACACGTTGATTTCGTGACTATCCTAGTAGATGCACGCTTACCCTTATCAAGTCAAAATCCAATGCTGACTAAAATTGTTGGTGACAAACCTAAATTAATGATTTTAAATAAAGCAGACTTAGCTGATAAGAGTATGACAAAAGAGTGGCGTCAATTCTACGAGAAACAAGGCATCAAAACACTAGCAATTAACTCGAAAGAGCAATCTACAGTTAAAAAAGTGACTGAAGCAGCTAAAGACTTGATGGCAGACAAAATTCAAAGATTACGCGACCGCGGTATCCAAAAAGAAACCCTAAGAACAATGATTATTGGGATTCCAAATGCTGGTAAATCGACTTTGATGAACCGTCTGGCAGGTAAGAAAATAGCAGTCGTTGGTAATAAACCTGGGGTTACCAAGGGTCAACAATGGTTAAAATCAAATAAAGATTTGGAAATTTTAGATACTCCTGGGATTCTATGGCCCAAATTCGAAGATCAAAAAGTTGGTCTTAAGTTAGCATTGACAGGTGCAATCAAAGACCAATTGCTACCTATGGATGAAGTGACTATTTTTGGTTTAAATTACTTTAAAGAGCATTATCCAAATCGTTTACTTGACCGTTTTAAAGGAATCAACCTTGAAGACGAAGCTCCAGAAATAATTATGTCTATGACTAGAAAGCTTGGCTATAAAGATGATTATGATCGTTTTTACAATCTTTTTGTCAAAGAAGTTCGAGACGGCAGACTGGGTGTCTTTACCCTTGATCAAGTAGGTGATGTTGATGGCTTTGACGATTAAAGACATTAAAAGTCAATTAGAGGCCATTAATGACCTCACTAACCCTCTTTTTGCTACTTTTGATACAGATAGCCGTGCAGGGGTCAAGAAGGCTTCAGAGGCGAGAAAAAGGGCTATTCAAGCTATACTTGATGAAGACCAGCGCCTAGAGAATATGTTACGCTATGAAAAATCCTTATATGCTCAAGGCTATCAAGCCATTGCTGGTATCGACGAAGTAGGTCGTGGCCCCCTTGCAGGTCCAGTTGTCGCAGCCTGTGTTATTCTGCCGAAAAACTGTAAAATCACTGGGTTGAATGATTCCAAAAAAATACCTAAATCTAAACATGAAATGATTTATAATCTGGTTATAGAGAAAGCAATCGCAGTTGGTATTGGTTTAATGACTAACGAAGTGATTGATGAAGTTAATATTTATCAGGCTACTAAATTAGCCATGCAAGCCGCAATCAATAACTTAGAAGGTGACAATTTGACTCCTGATTTTCTCTTGATTGACGCGATGAAACTTGAGAATTCTATTCCTCAAGAATCAATTATTAAAGGAGATGCCAATTCTTTATCTATAGCGGCAGCTTCAATTGTTGCTAAAGTCACTCGTGATCGCTTAATGGTTGATTATGATAAGGCATACCCAGGTTACGATTTTGCCAAAAATGCTGGATATGGAACAAAGAATCATTTGGAAGGCTTGCGCAAATTGGGCGTGACTGAAATCCACCGACGTACATTTGAACCAGTTAAATCCATGCTTTAATACTAGTTTTCAGCAGAAAAATAGTAGTTTTTCGTTTAAATACTTTTTAACTAGTTACGAGGAGATGTGAAATGACTGAATTTGAAAAAATGATTGCGGGTCAAATGTATGATGCTAGTGATAGCGATCTTAAAGCCATGCGTCAGAAAAAACGTGACTATATGGCACGCTTCAACAATGAGTTAGATGGGGATAAAAGAAGTCTAATTTTGAAGGAATGGCTCGGGTCGACTGGTGATAATATCTTTATGGAAGCCAATTTTGCCTGTGATTATGGTACCAATATCTACCTAGGTGAAAACTTCTATGCTAATTTTAATACGACTATGTTGGATGTTTGTGAAATTCGCATTGGTAATAATGCTATGTTTGGACCTAATTGTCAGTTATTGACGCCTTTACACCCACTTAATGCTGAGGAAAGAATTGCTGGGCTTGAATTTGGTGCTCCGATAACTATTGGAGACAACGTTTGGCTGGGTGGTGGTGTAACTATCTTACCTGGAATCACTCTGGGTGATAACGTCGTTGTTGGAGCTGGCAGTGTCGTTACAAAATCCTTTGGGGATAATGTTGTTCTCGGTGGAAATCCTGCTCGTGTGATAAAAAATTTATAATGAGTAAATCCCTTTTAGGGATTTTTTTCTTATTCGAATAATATAGTGAGAGGTATTATTATGAATAATTTCGAACTATACAAATTGAAAAAAGCTGGACTAGAAAATCATCGCATTTTAAAAATTATCGCCTATCAGGAAAAATATGACAAAAAACTTTCCTTACGTAATATGGCACTCATATCTGAATGCAAGCAACCAATCATTTTTATTGAGAATTATAAATCTTTAGACATTGGTGCAATAAAAAATGAATTCAATCTTTTTCCTTCCATTTCAATTTTTGATAAAAACTACCCAATTTCTTTAAAATCAATCTATAATCCACCAGTTCTTTTATTTTATCAAGGGGATATTAGCTTATTAAATCAGCCTATTTTAGGTGTAGTGGGCTCGCGTCAGGCAACAAAAAAAGGTATTCATGCCGTTGATAAAATTATCGAAGAGTTAAATAGTAAGTTTGTTATTGTAAGTGGATTAGCCAGAGGGATTGATACGGCTGCCCACTTTGCAGCTATCAAAAATGGAGGGAAAACAATTGCTGTAATTGGTTCAGGGATGACTAAATTTTATCCAAAAGAAAATCATCGACTGCAAAAGTATATTGCGAATAACCATCTATTGATTAGTGAATATGGACCAGCAGAAGAACCTTTAGCTTATCATTTTCCTCAACGGAATCGGATAATTGCAGGGCTATCATTAGGAATCATAGTCTGTGAAGCCAGAGTCCGTTCTGGAAGTCTAATTACTTGTAAGTATGCACTGGATGAAGGAAGAGATATTTTTGCAATACCAGGAACGATTGTCAATAATAATTCAGAGGGATGTCACCAGCTTATCAAAGAGGGTGCAAAATGCGTCACAAATGGCTTAGACATCCTTTCCGAATACCAATAATTCTCAAGTTTCTTCCTATATAACAAATTTTTTTATTGACAGTTCCAAAAAAATGGGATATTATTCTAGAAGCTTTAACCAATAAGTTATAGGAAGTGTGTCAATTTGGTAACGAAAACTACAAGTAAGGCAAAAACTACTAGTAAAAAAGCCACAAGTAAGAAAAAAACAACCAGTCCAAAAAAGAATTTGGTCATCGTTGAATCACCTGCAAAAGCAAAAACAATTGAAAAATATTTAGGACGCAACTACAAAGTTGTCGCATCAGTTGGTCATATCCGTGATTTAAAAAAATCATCAATGTCAATTGATTTTGAAAACAACTACGAGCCAGAATATATCAATATTCGTGGTAAAGGTCCACTGATTAATTCACTTAAAAAAGAAGCAAAAAATGCAAAACAAGTTTTTCTGGCAAGTGACCCGGACCGTGAAGGAGAAGCAATTTCATGGCATCTATCTCATATTTTAGGACTTAATCTTGAAGATAAGAATCGTGTTGTCTTTAATGAAATCACGAAAGATGCAGTAAAAAATGCATTTATTGAGCCTAGACAAGTTGATATGAATCTAGTTGATTCTCAACAAGCAAGGCGTGTTTTAGACCGTATTGTTGGGTATTCTATCTCACCAATTCTTTGGAAAAAAGTCAAAAAAGGTTTATCTGCTGGTCGTGTCCAATCTGTTGCACTAAAGCTTATTATTGACCGCGAAAATGAAATTAAAGCTTTTAAACCTGAAGAGTACTGGACAATCGATAGTCTCTTTAAAAAAGGTACAAAGAAATTCCAAGCTTCTTTTTATGGGGTTGACGGCAAGAAAGTTAAATTAAATACTAACGAAGAAGTAAAAGACGTTCTTTCTCGCATTAAAAATGATGATTTCACAGTCGAGAAAGTTGAGAAAAAAGAACGCCGTCGTAATGCTCCATTACCGTATACAACTTCCTCATTACAACAAGATGCTGCCAACAAAATTAATTTCCGTACGCGTAAAACAATGATGATAGCTCAAAATTTATATGAGGGTATCAATCTTGGTAGTCAAGGAACACAAGGTCTAATTACCTATATGCGTACTGACTCAACAAGGATTAGTCCATCTGCTCAAAACGAGGCAGCTACTTTTATTAGTAATCGTTTTGGTAGCAAGTATTCTAAACATGGAAGTCGTATTAAAAATGGAAGTGGCGCACAAGATGCCCATGAAGCAATCAGACCTTCAAATGTTAATCATACGCCAGAGTCAATTGCCAAACACTTAAATAAAGATCAACTCAAACTCTATACTTTAATATGGAATCGTTTTGTTGCCAGTCAAATGACTGCAGCTATCTTCGATACTGTTAAAGTTACTCTTGAGCAAAATAAAGTTACTTTTGTTGCAAATGGTAGTCAAATTAAATTTGATGGTTATATGGCAGTCTATAATGATTCAGATAAAAATAAAATGTTGCCTGAAATGACAGAAAGTGAAACAGTTAAACGAGAGTCAAGTTCACCAGAACAACACTTTACACAACCACCAGCTCGTTATTCAGAAGCAACTCTAATCAAAACCTTAGAAGAAAACGGTGTTGGTCGTCCGTCGACATATGCTCCAACCTTGGAAGTTATTCAAAGACGGTACTATGTTAAATTAGCTGCTAAACGATTTGAGCCAACAGAGTTAGGTGAAATCGTTAATAAACTGATTGTAGAATTTTTCCCTAATATTGTTGATGTGGCATTTACGGCCAGTATGGAAGCTGAACTTGACCAAGTTGAAGAAGGACAAGTTAAATGGCAGACTGTTATTGACCATTTCTACAAACCATTTTCAAATGATCTTGTTAAGGCTGAAGACGAGATTGAAAAAATTCAAATTAAAGATGAACCAGCTGGTTTTGACTGTGATCTTTGTGGCCATCCAATGGTTATCAAATTAGGCCGTTTTGGTAAATTCTATGCTTGTAGCAATTTCCCAGATTGTCGTAACACAAAAGCAATCACCAAAGAGATTGGCGTCACTTGTCCAATCTGCCAAAAAGGGCAAGTCATTGAACGTAAAACAAAACGCAATCGTATTTTCTATGGTTGTGATCGTTATCCTGAATGCGACTTCACTTCTTGGGATATTCCAGTCGGCAGAACATGTCCTAAATCTGGTGATTACTTAGTTGAGAAGAAAATTCGAGGTGGTGGCAAACAAGTTGTATGTAGTAGTGAGACGTGTGATTACAAAGAAGAAAAAGTTAAATAACAAAAAAGAATTTTAGGATGTCCTAAAATTCTTTTTTAATTTGTTTTAATGGTTGCTAGCAGTTCTTCAATCATTGGACTAAAAGAATAATCATCACGATAGGCAATACCAATTGGATAAAAATCATTTTTATCTTGGAAAGGAATCCAAACTAGTTCTTCAATTTGGCTTAGCGGTTTAAATTCAGAGGCTAGAATTGCTACAGCATCTAAACTCTTTAAACTGTGAATAATAACCTCCCAGTCATCATGCTTGAAGACAATATTTGGTTCAAAACCAAGTGTTCTTGCACGACGAGGTAGCATCTCACCTAGCATGAAATTCTCTGATAATGATGCAAATTTACAATCTTTTAAATCGATTAATCGCAACGATTCTTTTTTTGCCAATGGATGATTTTTTGGAAGTACAATACTGACTTGATAACCTTTGGTTGTTGTCTGTAATGGTTCAATGGTAATATTGTTGAAGATACTCGGAAATGATAAGAGCCCAATATCAATTTGCCCCAATGAAAGTAGTTCCTGGAGTTTGCGTGAACCGTCTTGGATCATCGAAATTTCAACGTTTGAGTGTTTTGCCATGAAGGTTGAAATTTGTTTCATAAACTGAATTGCAAAAAGACCCGTTAAACCTATTCTGATCGTTTCTTTCTTTTCCTGACCTAATTGTTGAATTTCTTCTGTAATTTGATTGAAATCTGCTAATAAATCTTTTCCTCGTTTGTAGAGTATTTCCCCTGCCTCGGTTAGAAGTAGTTGACGTCCACTTTGTGAAAATAAAGTAGTATTTAATTCAGCTTCTAGTTTTTTTATTGATTGAGAGAGGGTAGGTTGTGTAACAAATAAACTTTTTGCTGCATGCGAATAGTTCTTTGTTTCAGAGACTGTGATGAAATAAGTTAATTGTCTGATATCCATGATAATTCCCTTTCCTATGATTAGTATAGCACACTTCAATGTACATTTTCTGGTCATTATCATTATAAAAATGTATTTTACTGTAAAACATATAGTACAATAAGTTTTACTAAGTTTAGTTATCTGCGTCTATATGTTAATATAAATATAGTTAGTGAAATCACAAGCAAAGAATATGAAGGAGACATCTTATGTCAGAAGTTACAAAAAGACAAACAGCTAAGTCATTTACTATAAATATCTTAAATGGTTTAGCATTAGGCACTGTTATTGTTCTTATCCCAGGAGCTATTCTTGGAGAATTGATGAAAGCTCTTTTACCATTGTGGTCAGGTTTCGGAACACTTATAGCCGCAGCAGGATTAGCAACAACTATGATGGGTCTTGTTATCGGGATGCTAGTTGGTAATAACTTTAAGTTCAACCCAATTCAATCTGCTTCATTAGGTCTAGCAGTAATGTTCGCTGGTGGTGCTGCCAATTTTGTTAAAGGAGCATTTATGCTTCAAGGTACTGGTGACATCATTAATATGGGTATCACAGCAGCTCTTGGTGTATTATTAATCCAATTCTTATCAGATAAAACTAAATCATTTACATTGATTATTGTACCAACAGTTACTCTACTATTAGTAGGTGGTATTGGACATTTTCTTTTACCCTATGTTAAAATGATTACAACTATGATTGGTCAAGGTATTGCTTCATTACTTGGTTTACAACCAATTTTAATGTCAGTATTGATTGCCATGATTTTCTGTTTCCTTATTGTGTCACCAATTACAACTGTTGGTATTGCCTTAGCAATTAGTTTAGCGGGTATTGGTTCAGGTGCAGCCAATCTTGGTATCTGCGCAGCAAGTTTCGGTCTTTGTATGGCAGGTTGGGCAGTAAATTCAAAAGGTACCGCTTTAGCTCACGTTCTTGGTTCACCAAAAATTTCAATGGCTACTGTTTTAGCTAAACCAATTATTATGTTACCAATGCTTTCATCAGCAGCAGTTCTTGGTGTTTTAGCTGCATTATTTAACATTCAAGGTACACCTGCAAGTGCTGGTTTTGGGATCAGTGGTCTAATTGGCCCAATCAATGCTTTGAACTTAGCAAAAGGTGGCTGGTCATTTGCCAACATTCTTATTGTTGTTATTGTCTTTGTTGTTGCTCCAATTGTATTGAACTATGCATTTAATTATTTATTTATCAAAGTCTTAAAATTTATCGATCCTAACGACTATAAATTGGATGTTTAGTGAGGAGAAATAGATGAAATTAAAATGTTATAATGTCCGCGGTGAAGAAGCCGTACTTGCTGAACAATGGGCAAAAAATAATCAAATCGAAGTATCTTTAGAAGAAGGCCCATTAACTCCTGAAACAGCTAAAAATGCTGCTGGTTTTGATGGTGTTGTTAATGCACAAATTGGTCCATTGGACGATGCAGTTTACCCAATCTTAAAAGAGCTTGGCATTAAACAAATTGCACAACGTAGTGCAGGTGTTGATATGTACAACTTAGATTTAGCAAAAGCTAATGATATTATTGTCAGTAATGTACCAAGTTACTCACCGGAGTCAATTGCTGAATTTACAGTTACTATTGCCTTGAACTTAATCCGTAAAGTTGAATTAATCCTCGAAAACGTTAAAAAACAAAACTTCACATGGAGCCTTCCTGTTCGTGGCCGCCTTTTAGGCGATATGACCGTCGCTATTATTGGCACTGGAAGAATCGGCCTAGCGACAGCCAAAATTTTCAAAGGCTTCGGATGTAAGGTCGTTGGATTTGATATTTATCATAGCCCTGCTGCACAAGAAATTTTGGAATATAAGTCATCTGTCGAAGAAGCAATTAAAGACGCTGATGTGGTTTCACTCCATATGCCACCTACAGCTGTAAATATTCATATCTTCAATAAAGATATGTTTAGTAAATTCAAAAAAGATGCTATCTTACTAAATATGGCACGTGGTGCTCTAGTTGAAACACAAGATTTACTAGATGCTTTAGATAATGGTCTCTTAGCCGGTGCTGGAATTGATACATATGAATTCGAAGGTCCATACATTCCTAAGAATTTCGAAAATCAAGAAATCACTGATGCCCTCTTTAAACAATTGATAACTCATGATAAAGTTATTTATACACCTCATGCTGCCTATTATACAGATGAAGCTGTTAAAAACTTAGTTGAGGGTGGTCTAAATGCAGCTGTTCAAGTTATAGAAACTGGAACAGCTGACACGCGTGTCAATTAATTAATTTTTACAAGGAAAAGTCCGTTATAACGGACTTTTTATAAAATGTCTATTATAACGGACATTTTTCATAATGTCTGCTATAATAGACATAGTGAAGGAGAAGATAATGAACTATCTAGCAGTAATAGGTGATGTGATTGATTCAAAGTCACTGGAAAATCGTTATGACGTCCAAAACAATTTTAAAGCCTGTCTTCAAGCCATTAATGAAAAGTATAAAGAAGAAATAGTTTCAAAATTTTCACTAACATTAGGTGATGAATTTCAGGGGCTTCTCTCCACCCAAGTCAATATTTTTCAAGTAATTGATGATATTATTTTGCTTATGAAACCATATCAGATTCGTTTTGGGATTGGCTTAGGACAAATTTTAACAGACATAAATCCAGACGTAAGCATTGGTGCTGATGGACCTGCATATTGGAATGCTAGACAAGCCATTAATTACATTCATGAAAAAAATGATTATGGCCAAAACCATTTAGCCTTTCAATCTGATAATAAACTAACAAGTAAGGTCATTAATAGTCTGCTAGCAGCAGGAGAAGCTATCAAAAACAATTGGGTGACAAGTCAGCAGGAAGTTTTTGAAACCATGTTATCAGAAAATATTTATGCTGAGGACTTTAATCAAGCACTATTAGCAAAAGAAATGAAACTGGACCCAAGTGCTCTCTCAAAACGTCTAAAATCTAGCAGCATAAAAGTCTATTTTAGAACAAGATTGACGGCATGCGACCTCTACCAGCAAGGGCTTGAGGAGGAAACTAAATGACTGGATTATCGACATTTTTAACAGACAACCCACTAATAATTATGTATTTAATAGCTCATTTTTTATCTGATTTTCAATTGCAGAGTCAAGAAACATCAGATAAAAAGAACTCAGAAATGAACTATTTAATAAAACATCTTCTAGGCGTTGCTTTGCCACTTGTAATTATTTCTATCATGATTCCGTCAACTGTCGACATTAGCCTACTCGTATGGCTGAGCCATGCAGTTATTGATTTCAGCAAAACTTACTTAGCCAAATTATTGAAACTAACACAGATTAAAAGCTTTGCCATTGACCAAATCCTCCATATAATATGTATCTTAGGTTTCGTTTTCCTACTTTGGAAGGGACAAGTTCCTGCATTTTTAGAGAATTCTTATCTCAAAGTCATCTTATTTATGGTTTTAATCACCAAGCCAAGTAATATTGCATTCAAAATCTTTTTTGAGCGTTTTCAGCCACGGACGCAAGCTAAACTTGATACGATTAGTGGTGCAGGTGCCATGATTGGTAATTTGGAAAGAATTGTCATTGGAATTTGTATTGTCTTGGGCCAGTTTGCGTCAGTAGGACTTGTTTTTACTGCCAAATCTATTGCTCGTTATGATAAAATTTCCAAGGATCCTGTTTTTGCTGAGTATTATTTAATTGGTTCTTTATTTAGTATTTTATCTGTTTTTGTAGCAGCTTGGATTTGTTTTTTTTAGAACAAATTACATAGATATAGTTATGTAAAAGAGAGAAAGTTTTTTTTAGTTTTAGTTATAAATTTGCTATAATATAGCAATTAAAAATTTTAGAAAGATTTGTGGAGTATTTTTACTCTAAAGAGGTATTGGTCTATTGTCTCAATCTTATATTAATATTATTGGAGCCGGTTTAGCTGGCTCGGAAGCTGCTTATCAAATTGCTAAGCGTGGTATTCCTGTCAAACTTTATGAAATGCGTGGTGTTAAATCAACACCTCAGCATAAGACTTCAAATTTTGCTGAATTAGTTTGTTCTAATTCATTTCGTGGTGATAGTTTAACAAATGCTGTCGGACTTTTGAAGGAAGAAATGCGTCGTTTGGATTCAATCATTATGCGTGCTGGCGAGAAACATCGTGTGCCTGCTGGTGGTGCAATGGCTGTTGACCGCGAAGGTTATGCGGAATCTGTGACTACGGAATTAGAAAATAATCCTTTGATTGAGGTTATCCGCGGTGAAATTACGGAGATTCCAAATGATGCCATTACCGTTATTGCAACTGGTCCTTTGACTTCAGATGCTTTAGCCGAAAAAATTCATGCTTTAAACGGTGGTGATGGATTCTACTTTTATGATGCGGCAGCTCCAATCATCGATAAGTCAACGATTGACATGAACAAGGTTTATCTCAAGTCTCGTTATGATAAAGGAGAAGCTGCTTATCTGAACTGTCCAATGACTAAAGAGGAGTTCATGGCATTTCATGAGGCTCTCACGACAGCAGAGGAAGCACCGCTTAATTCTTTTGAAAAAGAAAAATATTTCGAAGCATGTATGCCAATCGAAGTTATGGCCAAACGTGGGATTAAAACAATGCTCTACGGGCCAATGAAGCCTGTTGGATTAGAATACCCGGAAGATTACTCTGGACCTCGTGACGGCGAATTTAAGACGCCTTATGCAGTTGTTCAATTACGTCAAGATAATGCTGCTGGAAGTCTTTATAACATGGTTGGTTTCCAAACGCATTTAAAATGGGGAGAGCAAAAACGAGTTTTCCAAATGATTCCTGGTTTAGAAAATGCTGAATTTGTAAGGTATGGTGTGATGCATCGTAATTCCTACATGGATTCTCCAAATTTACTTGAGGAAACATTCCAATCACGCGCTAATCAAAATCTTTTCTTTGCTGGTCAAATGACAGGTGTTGAGGGTTATGTTGAGTCTGCAGCCTCTGGTTTAGTAGCAGGAATTAATGCAGCTCGTCTATTCAAAGGTGAAGAGAAAGTTGTTTTCCCATCAACTACTGCAATTGGTAGCTTACCTTATTATGTCACACATGCAGATAGTAAGCATTTCCAACCTATGAATGTTAACTTCGGTATTATTAAGGAACTTGAAGGCAAACGAATTAGAGATAAAAAAGAACGGTATGAAGCTTTCGCTAAACGCGCTTTAACAGACCTAGAACCATTTTTAAGTAAATAAAAAGAACCCTAGGGTTCTTTTTATTTACTTATTAAATGGAAATTTGATATGTTTAACGTTCTCAATTGCATCAGCAACCTTTTGATTGAATTCAACTGAACGAAGGGTATCTTTATCTCTTAATTCTTGACTTTTTTCTAGCATATTTAAATCAGCAAAGTAGAGTTTTACTAATGACCCTTGAGGATATTTACCACTTTTAGGTGACATTGTGATAACTTCATTGAGCTTACAATCTGCATAATGCTTATCTGGACGAGCCGGAATAGTAGCAACAATAAACCCTTGCTTTTCAATATGTGCCTTGGCATCATCTAAAGAAATATTAACAACATCATCCAAACGTCTTAAATTTTCTTGGCGTTGATGACGTTGATCCATATATTTTTCAACAATTGGTCGTGTATTTTCCATTCCTTTTCCAATTAATTCAGTTGTGTCAGGAATAAATGAAATAACTTTACCTAATGTACCTAGTGAATTCGTAAGTCGTCTTTTTTTTACCATGTCTTTTCCCCTATCTAAGGATTGATAAGTATATTATAACAAAATGCTTGTCTAATAATGAAAATAAAACTTACAGAATTGTAAGTTTTGGACTTGCTCTTGTAAGTTTAACAGGCAAGATAATGTTTATAATTAAGAGTATAAAAAAGGTTATAATAGAAATAGGAGATTAGCACATGTTATTAGAAATTAATCATTTACAAAAGACCTATCGAACACGATTCTCAAAGGAAGTTACACATGCCTTACAAGATATAGACTTTAAAGTGGATAATGGTGAGTTCATTGCAATCATGGGAGAATCTGGTTCAGGTAAAACAACTCTCTTAAACATTTTAGCCACCCTAGAAAAACCAACAAATGGTACGGTTTTATTAAATCGTGAAGATATTACAAAAATTAAAGAAAGCCAGTTAGCACATTTCCGCCTTAAAAATCTGGGTTTTGTATTTCAAGATTTTAATTTACTAGATACCTTGTCTATCAAGGATAATATCTTTTTACCATTAGTACTTGACAGGAAATCGTATCATGAAATGGAAAAACGATTATCCCAAATTGCAAGGAAACTACATATTAATAACTTGGTAAATAAACGTCCTTTTGAAATATCTGGTGGACAAAAACAAAGAGTAGCAATAGCCAGAAGTTTAATTACCCAACCACAGATATTATTAGCAGATGAGCCGACAGCTGCCTTAGATTATCGAAATTCTGAGGATTTATTAGATCTATTTGAAGAGATAAATATGGATGGTCAAACCATTCTCATGGTGACTCACTCTTCAAATGCAGCAAGTCATGCAAAACGCGTCTTATTTATCAAAGATGGTCGTATTTTCCATCAAATGTACCGAGGAAATAAATCTAATAGTGAATTTAGTAAATCAATTTCACTTGCAATGACAGGTTTATTGGGGGGTGAATAGCATGTTCTACCTAAAATTAGCATGGAATAATTTAAAAAAATCAAAAGAAGTTGTAGCCCCTTTTTTATTAGCCAGTACTGTTTTATTTGTGCTGAGTTGTATCGTTTCAATTATTTTATTTAGTCCCATTACAACTAATATGTCCTATGGTAACATCCTATTAACAATGGCGATGGTGATCCTTAATATCTTTACATTGATAATGGAGATATATAGCTATAATTTTTATTTAAAGCAAAGAAACCGTGAATTTGGACTATATAATATATTAGGTATGAATAAAAGCCAAATTGGACTTGTATCAAGTATTGAATTGCTGATAATCTTTGGCTTGACAATTATTCTCGGAAGTCTATTCTCTTTTATATTTTCAAAATTATTTTATTTAATTTTTGTAAATTTATCTCACATGAATCAATTATCCTTACCGTTTAATAGTAAAGGATATATCATTACAAGTTTCCTATTCCTAGGATTCTTTGTCATATTAGAACTCGTAGGACTCTTAAAAATTAAAAAAACATCTCCCCTTTTACTTTTTCAGGATCATCAACATGGAGAATTAGAGCCAAAAGGAAATATCTTATTTGCTTTTTTAGCCATCCTATCAATCGGAATTGGTTATTACCTTTCCCTAAGTTCTGAAAAAATAGCAGCCTTAGCAGTCTTATATCGGTTCTTTATTGCTGTTGTCTTTGTAATTATCGGAACCTATCTCTTTTATATTTCATTTGTTTCTTGGTATCTAAAAAGAAAAAAAGCTAATAAACGATATTATTACAAGCCTGAGCACTTTATTTCAACGTCCCAATTAATTTTTAGAATGAAGCAAAATGCTCTTGGTCTAGCAAATATTACACTTTTAGCTTGTATGGCATTTGTTGCTATTGCAACAACAACAGCTCTGTATACTAATACAGAAGATGCAATCGACAAATTGTTTCCCAAAAACACTTCAATTGAATTTGTTTCAGAAAATGAGACAGTAGCCAAAAAGCAATTGAATGATTTTGTTTTAAAACCACTACAATTAAGTCAAACAGATTACATTGAATCAACTAGCACTATGTTAGCATTTCCAGGAGCTAAAGGTAGTAAACTTCAAGTCACTGCTAAGGATTTAAATCAACCTATCCCAACTAAAACTAGTTATACCTACTTAATACATTCTAAAGAATTTGAAAAATTTGGAAATAAAGCACCAAAACTTAGTAAAAACCAAGTTGCTTATTTTACACAAAAAGGTGATAGTCAACTTAAGTCAATATCTGTCCTTGGAAAAACTTATCAGGTAGTTAAAAATTTTAAAAAAGTAGTCTATCCAGATGTTACGAATACCTATTACCCATCACTAATAATCGTCAAGGATCAGACAGTTTTTAACCAAATAGTAGAACTTGTAAATACTGAACAAAAATATAAGATCAGACCTAACTATAAAGTCTATGCTGAGCTTAATCAGAAACAATTAAATCAAATTCTAGATAAGAGTGGAAACATCAGTAACACAAAAGAATTTATTGCTCATGTCGATCAAAAAAATAGATTTAAAGATGAATCATATACTCTGTTTGGTGGATTTCTATTCACAGGATTTCTTTTGGGACTTACCTTTATAATGGGTGCTGCCTTAATAATTTACTATAAACAGTATACTGAAGGCCACCAAGACAAAAAGAGTTATAAAATCTTACAAGAAGTTGGAATGAGTCAAAAACAAGTTAAAAAGACAATTAACTCTCAAATTCTCCTTGTCTTTTTCATGCCAATAATAATGTCAATCATCCACTTTAGTGTTGCCCTAGTGATGATTAAACAGATGTTATTACTCTTTGGAGTTACTAATACAAGCCTTATCTATACTGTTTGTGCATCGACAATAGCTATTATCATTGCGATATACTTTATCATTTATAGTATTACTAGCCGAACTTATTATAAAATTATAGAAAGATAGAAAGATGGCGATTTTTCGCCTCTTTTTTGTTAAAATAGTCATATGAAAATACATCAAAAAATTTTTATCATTGAGGATGACTCGACAATAAAGAATATGCTAACGCAACATTTATCCCCAAATTATCTAGTAGCAAGCGTCCTAAATTTTAGAGATATTAAACGTGAAGTCACAGACTTTGCCCCAGACTTAATCTTGATGGATATTACCCTTCCCTATTATAATGGATTTTATTGGACAACTGAAATCAGAAAAGAGCTGACAGTTCCAATAATTTTTATATCTAGCTCCTCAGATGAAATGGATGCTGTAATGGCTCTAAATATGGGTGGAGATGATTTTATCAGTAAACCCTTTTCACTAACTATTTTAGATGCAAAAATTTCTGCCTTCTTAAGAAGAGCGCAACAATTTACCAAATCAGACTTGACCTTTCAAGATTTCACCCTCATGTTTGATGGCAATTTGGTTAAGGGTGAGGAACAAATTGCCTTGTCTCCGACAGAACACAAAATTTTAGCTCTGCTATTCTCAAAGCAAGGACAAGTAGTAACCAAGGAAGAAATTTTGACTAACTTATGGGAGAATGATCAGTTCATTGATCAAAACACCTTGAATGTCAATATGACCAGACTTCGCAAACGCGTCGGTGAGCTTGGGATGGATAACATTCATACGGTGAGAGGAGTAGGTTACGTACTGAAATGATTAGATTATTTATTAAAGAGTACAAATCTTGGTATATCTTATATTTTCTCTTACTATTTCTAAATTTTCTTGTTTTTTATTTGGTCCATTTACCACTCGATTATTTTATTACTGCTGGATGGGTTTCATTAGGGGTTCTATTGCTATATACAGTTCCCAGTTATTTGAAATTCAAAAGGAAAATAGAAATCTTACAAGATTTTATTTATGTAAACGAGTTAAATGATTTACAATCTCCCAGTGAACTTGCCTACTTGAATGTTATTCAAAAAATCTTAAGTCAAAGTGATTTTAGTCAACAAGAGCTGATCAAACAAAAAGAAAACTTAAACCAAATGATAAAAATGTGGGTCCATCAAATGAAGATTCCGCTTTCTGTTCTTTCACTAATGGAACAAACCAAGGCTTATGATAAGGTAGAAGGTAAGATTCAGCTATTTAAAATGGAAAATTACCTGAAACAATTATTAACCTATTTGAAGTTTTCTGATTATAATGATGATTACATTTTTGAACAGGTCCAAGTAGCAGATCTAATCAAACAAATCATCAAAAGTTATGCTTATGTTTGTATATCTAAAGATATTAGTATTAGTGTATCTGGTCGATGTAAACTTAAGACTGATAGAAAATGGCTCAGTTTTGCTTTAGAACAAATTATTGACAATGCCATTAAGTATTCCAAACATGGTGGCAACATAAAAATTGAACTAAGAGATGATAGTATTGAAATATCAGATACAGGTATCGGAATACTAGATTCGGATATCAATCGTATTTTTGATGATGGTTTCACTGGTTTTAATGGTCATGAACATCAAAAAGCCTCTGGTCTTGGGCTTTATATGACAAAAAAAGTACTCAACAACCTTGAGTTAGAGATTTCTATTACTAGTGAAGTTGAACAAGGTACACAAGTTAAAATCACAAGGTTAAAGAGGTAAGTAGAAGATAGCAGCCAATCTTAACAAAAGTTGAGCATGTTTCAAAAAATTGTTATCATAACAATTTCAGACTGCACACTAGAAAAGAAATAGATAGGCAATTACCCTTTTTAATTAATGAGGCGTATAACTTGTGATAGGAGATTAATAATGGCAGAAATTTGGGATATCTATGATATCTACCGCAATAAAACTGGTCGTACAATGGAACGTGGCAGTAATTTTAAAGAAGGCGACCTCCACTT
This sequence comes from Streptococcus parauberis NCFD 2020, assembly GCF_000187935.1. NCBI lineage: Bacteria > Bacillati > Bacillota > Bacilli > Lactobacillales > Streptococcaceae > Streptococcus > Streptococcus parauberis. The sequence continues at coordinate 559,717 of NZ_AEUT02000001.1, read as the reverse complement.
AGTTGTCCATCTTTGTATCTTTAATACTAATGGTGAACTCTTAATACAACAACGACAAAAGGATAAAGAAGGCTTTCCAAACATGTGGGATATCTCCGTCGGTGGCAGTGCCTTAGCAGGTGAAACACCTCAGCAAGCCGTCATGAGAGAAACTCTGGAAGAATTAGGTATCTGCATAGACCTCTCGCAAATCCGTCCACAGTTTACAATCAATTTTGATCAAGGATTTGATGACACCTTTCTAGTCATTGCAGATGTAAATCTGAATAGTTTAACCTTACAAGAAGAAGAAGTACAAGATGCCAAATGGGCAAGTCGTCAAGAAATTTTCAAGATGATGACAGAAGGAAGTTTTATTCCATATCATCTAGGGAAAATTCAACTCTGTTTTGACATGCTTGGTCAATATGGAGCACACGTTAATGGTATCGGTGCCTATACACCAGAAATGTTAGAACTGCCAAAAGATAGGACAAATCCATGACCGACAATCGGAAAATGACATCACAGTCTTTAAGAGTGTTGGTCAGCAGTTTTAGATATGTAACAGCCCAAGTAATTGTTGAAAAAGCTCAAAAAATGGGCATAGGTGATATTTACAAATCTTCATGAAAAACAAATAAAGCTATACAAAATTATGTAAATGCCTCAATACTCTTTAGTAAGGCAGGAGAAGAGGTCGGTCGTAAAGAAATTGAAGTCAAATAAGGAGAACTTGAAATTGAATAAATTAGCAATAATTACTTATCAAGATTATATGAAAAACATTTATAAAAGTCATCAGGGTGACCAAGGTCTTTTTATGAAACTAGTTGAAGAAGTTGGAGAAGTAGCTCAAGTTCTCAATATTAAAGAAGGTAGAAAACAAGCAGACATAAATATCGACGAAGCTCTATCTCAGGAATTAGCTGATATAATACATTATGCTTTTGCAATTGCATCCATTAATAATATTGATTTAGAGTCAGTAATTCTTGAAAAAGATAAAAGTGCTTCATTAAAATATGGAAGAACTGAGAATTTAATTAACTATATTCAAAAAGAAAAAACAAAATAATGACTTATAATATAGAAGTTTCAAGACAAAACACATATCAAGATTCCCGAATAAATATTTGGCTGTAGCCTCATTTATCAATACATCTAATGATGTCATTGTTCCAGTTATTAAAGACAGTCAGGGTCGCTATATATCTTTAGATGGACACAGTCGCTTAAAAGTTGCCCTTGACAAGGGAATTTCAACAGTAAAAGTCTATGAGAACCAAGCCGATGCTTATATTTTCGATTTTGTTCAAGAAGCAAAAAGCCGGCAGATAGAATCAATTAGTGATATGTCAGTTTTATCCCATGCAGATTATCAAAGCAAATAGATTGATTATTGCACTGATTATTTTAAAAAGTAATCCAATAGGATTGCTTTTTTTATTAGCGTGACTTTGTCCAATATGTTAAAATGAAAGAAAATTACAAAGGAGTTTCTTATGACTAATAAATTAACAGATAAAGTAACTTTCAGACATGGAGCAAGTGTTACTAATCGTATTGTCATGCCGCCAATGCTAACTTTTTCAGGTTTAGAAGGTGGTTTCGCTTCTGAAGACACACTAAAATACTATAATGCAAGATCTCAAGCTGCAGGCATGATGATTGTTGAATTTCATTATGTTTCCGAAAATGGTGGACCTTGTACAAAAGCTGGTGTACCAGAACAATTAGGAATCTATGACGATGACCACCTAGAGTCAATCACAAATATTGCTAAGGCTCTAAAGAAAGACGGCAATAAAGCAATCTTACAAATCCATCATGGTGGACGTGAAGCCATGGGACGAGCTGCAAAAGGCAAGGAAGTCTTAGCACCATCAGCAATCGATTTTGACTTTTTAGATTATCCTGTTCGGGAAATGACTAATGAAGAAATTGAAGAAATCATTAAAGATTTTGGTCGTGCAACAAAACGTGCCATTACAGCTGGCTTTGATGGGGTTGAGATTCATGGTGCTAACCATTATGGATTACAACAGTTCTTTTCAGCAATTTCAAATCAGCGAGAAGACAAATGGGGCGGTAGCCTAGAAAAAAGAATGGCTTTTCCACTAGCTGTAGTTGATGAAGTGAAACGTGTCATTGCCGAATCAGCACCCGAAAACTTTATACTTGGTTATCGATTCAGCCCTGAAGAAATCCATGGCGAAACAGTAGGCTATACATATCTGGAAGGACTCGAATTAATTAAAGAAGTTATTAAACGCGAAATAGACTACATTCACCTTTCCCTTTGGAATGGCTACGCAACAGTACCAACTGGTGGAGAAAAAAGTTTTGGTGAGTATTATAAAGAAATCCTAGATGATCAGACAAAATTAATTTTAGTCGGTGGCGTGTTTGATGAAAAAGGTGCTCAAAATGCCATTGAAAACTATACTGATTTAGTAGCAGTAGGACGTGGTACCTTAGTCGATCCAGAGTTTGGTAAAAAAATCTCAGAGGGCAGAGGTAATACCATTATCCATGAGATAAGTCCTGAACAATTGAAAAAAGTATCCTGGACACAAGGATTAAAAAATGTCTATACAGCACCTGAAGGAACAAGCTTACCACCATTACCTAATGGTGAAAGTATCAAATAAAGCCAGAAAAAAAGTGAACTATTGACAGTTCACTTTTAAAACATTAGAGTAGTTTACATAAATATAATTATGTTATAATTTATCCAAGGCATTTTTTTGTTCGTCATTGACGATATGGGTATAAAGGTCAGTAACCTGTGTAGAGGCATGGCCTAATTGGTGACTAACTAAGACCTGAGACTTGGTTGCATCATAAAGTCTGGTAGCCAGTGTATGGCGTAATTTATGGGGCGTAACCCGGATTTTGAAATCTTGTGAGTACTTAGCAACCATTTTTTCTATAGAAGAGGCATCAATTCGATTAGGAACACCGCGATACTCAGTTAGAAAGAAAGCAAGATCTTGTTTTTCCGCCTTGTACCGGTTCTTGCGAATGGCTAAATAATTCTCGATATATGGTTTGGCAAAGCCAGCAACGTTGACAGAATCACGTTTTCCACCCTTACGCGTTACCTCGATGACCATCATTTTTAGATTCAAGTCTTTTACATCAAGGTTGACAGCTTCTGAGAGTCGAACGCCAGAAGCAAGAAGAAGCGCAATAATAGCAAGATCACGTTCCTTATTTTTTCGGAAAGATGATTTAGCTCGATTTGACAGTAAATTTTCGTACTCATTATCAACATACTCCAGAAATTCCATGGTTTCGTCACCTAAGAAGAGTTTTTGCTTAATATTTTCAGCCCGTGAGGCTAAAGTTTCTTTTTTTTTCTTAGTAGAGACCTTTTTCATGACATTTCTGTAGAAATAAGGTTCCCCTTGGTCATTTTCAACCTCCTCAGTCAAATACTTGTAGAGACTGGATAAGGCAGACAAAGTTCTGTTAATGGTCGTTTGTGAGACACCAGACTTAGTTGAGTATGTATTAAGAGAAGGACGTTCACGTAAATAAAGAACAAAAGCCTCCATATCTTTCTTAGTCAAATGTTCCAAAGTAGATAAATCAATATCAGCAATTTTAGTAACATTTGAGATGTCAGCATCAATTAACCATTCAAAGAAACGTTTATATTCCTTAAGATATTCATATAAGGTTGTAAAACTATAAGGCACTGACAATTTAGATTGATAATAATCTAAAACATACCAAGGCATAATTGATTTATAGTCTTCAATTTTTTTTAAAAGTAATTCACGTCTCATTAATATTTACCTTAATTTGCCTTTTTTCATAAGGCCTTTTTCTATATTGTCTATAATAGAAGTATAACATAACCTTATATGTTTTTCAAGAAAATTACAGTTTTTCGGAAAGATGTTATCGGGAATATATGGGAATGTTTTTATTCCAATACCTTATTATTATTGAACAAATCAGCAAACATCTACTTTATGAAAATTCTTACCCACTTTTAGCTTTTATATTTTTTTCGAATAGCTGAATAGCTCCCGTATTGTTCTTTGACCTAAATTGAATTTGATTTGAGCATCACCAATTATCTTTAACTAAGATGCTCTTTACTAATGAAATTTAAATTGCTTCTGATATGAACCTATTCCATTTAGAATTGTTTAGCTCATTTCTATTGATTTACTATTTAAGCTAATTTGCCATAATTTATATTTACCTTGTTTGTGCTTACACTGATAGGTGAAATCACTTGAAAATGTCTCAGAATGGCAATCTCAGCATTGCCGAATAATAACGATAATTCTAAAGATGATTATTGTATATATTGAAATAAATTATTTGATATTTTACATAAATATAATTATGATAATTTATATCGTTCTTCGATTTAAAAAAATAATGAACAAAAAATTTCTAGATATATCCTACCATAGCATTGCTCTTGTATATAAATGATTTAAATTTTTCCCTTGGCTAGAAATTATGGATTAACTTTAATAAATGTCCACCTTTTTCAAATACAAAAAGAAGACAAGGGCTTGTCTTCTTTTTGTTTCACGATATAAAATCCTATTTTCTTATTTTCTTTAAAATAACTGTTTTGATAATTGATTTCAAACTCTCTGTATCAACTGAACCATGTTCTTCAAATTGATTAATTAGTTTTTGGCCAATCGATTCTGTGATGGCAACAGCTACACCAGAACCAATAAGGGCGCCAACTACAGTACCAATTCCAGGGACAAATTTGATGATACTTGTAACTGCAGTTCTTCCTAATGTTGTTGCTGTTGTAGCTTGAACAACCCCAGATACAAGTCCTCGTGTAGTGCTTTGCCCATATGCTTTGAATATATTAGTAATCATCATTGTTTGAATAGGAACCAATAACATGGCATCCGAAAATGGAATTGGGCTTAAAGCCACTCCGGCAGCAGCTACGGATGCAGTATGCACAGCCTTCATGGCTGTTTCTTTTTGTACAATTGTCATATAATCTCCTCCTGAATAGCATTATACTATATTTCTATAAGAAAGCATTTTTTAAAAGTTCATAAATAAACAAATTATGTAATTAATTTTACTATACTATGTTTTTCTTTTTTAACACGTGACAAGTTTATAGGTAAATCCATATTATCAGTGTTCATAATTAGTCCTCATGTTACGTATTAGATATCATGATTTAGAATATTTTCAACTCGATCTTTTCTTTTTTTAAGGATTGATAAGCGAGTCGTGCTTGGATTTTTTGCAACCTTCAGTTGATTAATATTAGCTTGTAACTCTTGTAACTCCTCTAAATAAGAATTACGATTTTTTTCAATATAGATCTCTCTATTTTTACTTTTTTTATCATTTGCTTTTTTCAATCTATCTAATAAATTCATAATCTTCCTCATCGAACTTTCTTTGTCTATATATTATAACAAAATTTAAATCTTTTTGACCTTGGCTGTCAAAAAACCTAGTAAGTAATAATTTATATGTTGATTTAATTAAAATTATTAAATTTCATCATTGACATATTAGAAATATAGTTGTAATATAATCGTAACAATGAGAAATGATTACGTAATCTAAATTATTTAATAGTCTAATGAGCTCTAGTTATGTGGATTTATTACTTACTACCTACTGCTATTGCTTTCTTTTACTGCACACTAAAAAAAGGAATAATGAGATTTATGAAACTAATAAACTGTAAGAAAGAAATATTTATAAATTTACAAGAAGAATTTAAATGGTCAAATTTTCTACAATCAAACGAAATCTATGAGTTGCAAGTCTCTAGAAATAATTACTTGTTCTGTGAACGTCTAGCATTGGTCGAAAATGAGGAAGTCGTCGGTCTTGCAGTAATAAATTATGCAAAAAAATGGCGCTACTTTAAGCAGGCTCTTCTAATCCATGGTCCTCTTCTTAAAAATGGTAATAGTGAGCAGCGGTATCAGCAAGCTATAAAACTCATAGAAGAGCATGTCCGCACCAAAAAGGCACTTTCATTAATGATACATCCTAATCAAATTCGCACGCACAATAATGAAAATCTACAAGTGATCAGTCAGAACAATCATGCTTACATTAACAAGTTTCTTTTAGATAAGGGTTACTTGAACTATTATGATACCGACTTTCTTTTAGAAGGTGATAATCAAAACTTCATCAAAGACTTGAGGTCCTACAATTCTTACAAAGAGTTAGTGGACTCATTCTCGCCCGTCTTAATACGAAATATCAAGAAAAGTAAGGAAGCCTATGTAAAAGTAAGAGAACTAGATGAATCTGAAATATACCATTTTTATCAAATACTTGCCAAAACCGCCAAACGAAGAAACTTCTCAATTCCAGATAAACAGTTTTTTCAACAATTAAAGACAAATTTTGGTTCACGCGCCAAATTTATGTTTGCCTATCTCGAGTGCAAACCTTACGAAAAAAGCCTAAATGATCAAATTGTTGATTTTACTAAGAGAATTGCAGAGCTAAAGCAAAAACCAGACTCTAAAAAGCGGAATGTGGCTATCAAAAACACCAAACAAAAATTAAATAGTTATCACAAACGATTACAAGATTTTCATTCCTTTCAGATAAACTCAGATATTTTGCCACTGTCTTCCTATCTCTTCATTGAACATGGCAACCAACTGCTCTCATATTTTGGAGGTAATCTAGTAGAATATCTTGTCTTTGGCGGTGCTACCATGATTAATATCGAAATGTTGACCTATGCAGTCGACCATAGAATTGACTACTTCAATTTTGGTGGAACCATTGAAACGGATAAAAGTAAAGACGGCATAGGTAATTTTAATTATAAAAAGCAATTTGGTGGTCAACTTTGCCAATACTGGGGTTCCTACACTAAAGGATTAACAAGAGTCGGTAATCTAGCTGTCTGGATAAAAATAAAAAGACTTACCAACAGTAAGTCTAATGATTAATATGTAATTTTTCTTTCTTGACGAAATTATAGATCTCCAGGAAGGAATCAACTAAGAATACTGATAAAGCAATGGCACCTGAAACGAAGATTGATTCAATAAAATATTTTCCTGACAGACTAGGATTTCCTTGGATATAGTAATATGCAATGCGGTAAACCCCTGCTCCAGGAACTAAAGGAAAATAACTTGGTATATAGAAGACTGTGACTGGTGACTTAAGTATACGCGCAGCGATTTGCGACATAAAAGCAATCACAATGCCGCCACATAATGTTGCTAATCCAATCTGTGTATGAGGTAAGACGAGTAGATAAATCCAGTAACCTGCTGCACCGATGAATCCAGTTTGGTAGGCAACGTGTCGGGGAGTTTCGAGAAGGACGCCTGAAGTCACTGTTGCGACATAGGCACCAATTATTTGTAAAATCATACCCATGTGATAATTCCTTTCGCAATAAAGAGGCCTAAGGCAACACCTACACCTAAACTAACGGCAATAATCAACGCTTCAACAATTTTCGTAATCCCTGATCCATAATCTCCTTTGAAAGAATCACGAAAACCATTGGTAAAGGCTGTCCCCGGGAATAGAGGCATCAAAACAGAAATGACGACGATGTCAAATGACGGATTAGGCATTCGCGAGAGATGAATAATGACAGGAATGATGGTTGCTACTAAGAGTGTTGCGACCGTTCCGAAAATGAAATCATTTAAAGCTAAGAAGTCCTTTAATTTATAGGAAAAAAGTAAAAGAAAGGCCGCAATTACAGAAAGGAGGATTTCATTCATATCACCACCAAGCAGGATGGCAAATGAAATCACTAAAAGGATGGTCGATACGCCGACTACATTCTTGGAGTAATTCTTCTTATCCATGCGCATTAATTTGGCATAGGCTTCTTCAAAGGTAATCTTATTCGAAGTCAAATCACGCGAAATCTGATTAACGATATGAATCTTCCGTAAATTGGTATCACGCTTAGTAATTCGTTTAATCAGTGTTATTGGCTCGTCTAAGTCAGGACCGTCTAAGGTGATAAAAAGCCCTGTTGTATTGGCGAAGACCTCTGTAATTGGTTGTTCACTAACTTGAAGCATCCGTTGGACGGTATTTTCAACGCGGTAGCATTCGGCATTGGATTCTAACATCTCAATGCCTGCTTGCATGGCAACCTTTACGATATACTTGTTATAATTCTCTGTCATTAATGTTCATTACCTAAATATGTTAAGATAGCAACTACTGCTGCTTGGGTACCTGTTGTTAAGCTCGGCTGAATGGCTGGTGCAAACTTTGGATTGTGATTGGCATAAACCGTTTGATCCTCTGTAAAGCCACCAAATCCCCAGTAAAAATACGGAATACCAAGCTCTCTTGGGATATAGGAAAAATCCTCGGAGGCAGTCATTTGGTGATAAGAATTAGTGCGTTCTTCCCCTAAATATGTTTTAAAGGATTGACTAACCTGCTCTGCTATTTTACCATCATTATCCGTCAAAGGGAAGATATCATAGACTTCAAAGTCAGGTTTTTCTTGACAACCACCTGCTTGGCACTCCGCTTCTGCTATACGTTTGATGGCCTTGATCAGTTGGTCTTTGATTTGATCACTGTAAGCTCGGACATTGAGCAGTAAAGTCGTCGTATCTGGGATAATATTTGCTTTCAAACCAGACTGAAAAGCGCCAACACTGACAACGGCAAATTGAAAGGGATCGACTTCGCGTGCAACTATTGTTTGAAGCCGTGAGACGATTGCTGAACCAATAACAATCGGGTCTATACTTAAATGAGGCATTGAGCCATGGGCACCCTTGCCTTTGATGATAATTTTAATTGAAGCTGCCGTGGATAAAAATGGTCCAGACATAGTGCCAACCTGTCCAGCTACTGGTTCAGTTAAAACGTGTTGAGCGAGCGCAATTTCAGGGTGGGGAATTTTGTCTAGCAGTCCATCAGCAAGCATGGCTTTGGCACCTTGAGCAGTTTCTTCACCTGGTTGAAAAAGGGCAATGTAAGTTCCTGACCACTTGTCTTGATGTTGTGCAAGTGCCCAAGCTGCTCCTAGTCCTGCTGTGATATGCATATCATGTCCACAGGCGTGCATTACAGGGACCTGGTTGCCTTCTAAATCTTCCATCACAACTGTCGATGCATAATCTAAGCCACTTTCTTCTTTGACCGGTAAGGCATCAATATCAGCGCGAAAGAGGATTTTGGGACCCTGACCATTCTCCAAGATACCAACTACTCCGCCACCAATTTTTTGAGTTTGGTAACCATAAGATTCTAGTGTTTTAAAGATAAATTGGGCAGTCTCCACTTCTTGCATTGATAATTCGGGATGACTGTGCAAATGTTTATATGTTTCTTCTTGCCAGTCTTTGATTTCCTCTAAGGATTCTAATATCTCTTTTATTGCCATTATTACTCTCCTTTACCCAGTCTAATCTTAATATCTAGTATATCATTTATTTCTTATTTTCAGTTGTCGAGGCTTAAAATCGTTATCTCTTTTCTATATTTTTTTAAACATAAAAAGATGAGTAAGATACTCACCTTTTTATATAGTAATTTCTCTTTTAGCAATGTTCTTTGATTGCTGTTTCAGTCGCAATTCGACCAAAGGTAAAGATATCAGTTAGTGAGTTACCTCCTAATCGGTTACCGGCATGTAAGCCACCTGCAACTTCTCCGGCTGCGTAGAGACCATTGATAATTTGTCCCTTAGTATCAAGAACATGGGCTTGTGTATCAATTTTTATACCACCCATAGTATGGTGAACTGCTGGTTTACGAGGAGTTGCATAAAATGGAGCTTTCACAACTTTCAAATCAAAGGCACCCTTATTGAACTCTGGGTCAAATCCTTGATCGGCATATTTGTTATAGTTAGCAATTGTTTCAGCAAGAACTGATGGTTCCATACCAAGTTGAACAGCTAGTCCTTCAATAGTATCATCTCTGTAAAGTGTACCTGCTTTTACCTGAGCATCTATTTTTTCTTGACTAGTGTTATAGGCGGTTTCTTTAATCAGATCATCAGCAATGAGGTAGAATAAACCACCATTATCAATTGCTGCTTGTGAGAGCTGGTCACGACTGCCATACTCATTAACAAAACGTTTGCCTTCAGTATTGACCATAATGAAGTTAGCTGGTGGTACTTGTAGACCTGAGAATAATGCACCTGTTTCTGGATCTGAAACTGGCATCATTTGGGTGAAGCCCATTCCAACTAAATCAGCATCTACACTTTGACCTAATAGGATACCATCACCTGTCACAGCTGGTGTATTTGAAGTCTTGATATCGTCAGCAATTTCTGTCCAGTAGGTGTTATATTGTTGCAACATCTTGGTATTTGCCCCAAAGCCACCGGAAGCAAGAATAACAGCATTGGCATTAATTGTTAGTGTTTGACCATTACGTCCTCTTGCTATTACGCCCTTTACTCGACCTGCCTCAACAATTAATTCTTTAACTGGACTATCTGTTAAGATTATTCCACCATGTTCAAGGACATATTTATTAAGAACTGAAATGAAAGCAACCCCCATTGGCATAAATGGTTTGTGCCCACGACGCCAAAGTGCACCAACTGGCATTGTGACATCACTGTGGTCAAACTCTACTCCAACATCCTCTAACCAACGAACAGACTCTAAAGCACGTTCTGTCATGATTTTTACGAGATTATAGTCGCCATGAATTTCATTACCTTGTAAGTCTTTACGTTTACCACCGATATAAGTTTGAATCCGGTACAACAGTTTAGAATCAAATAAATAAGTTGGTTGTTTTAGATAATCTTCCAATTCAAGTTTCAAAGCATGGAAATCGTCTAAATATTCAGCATCTATTTGACTATCATCCATATTCATTAAACCTTCTAGATTATGTGCTTCGCCAGGATTGGCTGCAAAAGTTTTTTGCCAATCCGGATCAGGTGCATTCATAGGCCCACCTGCACGAACGGTATTCCCACCTACTGATGGGAATTTTTCAACCACAATAACTTTCTTATCCTCTTGCAAGGCTCGTGCAGCTGCTGCTAATCCAGCACCACCACCACCGACGATAACCAAATCAGCTTGATAGATTTTATCTTCATGGTCTAATGCTGACGGTGCTTTAGCACGACTTCTTAGTGCCGCTGGGTTTGCTCCTGCTTTTTTAATGGCTTTAGATACACCATCTAGTACACCATTAGATGTTACTGAGGCTCCTGAAACTGAATCAACATTTAAGGTTTGACCTTCAATGATTTCATTTGGGATACGTGTGAAGACCACATCAGCTATACCACCAGTTTCACCTGAAGAATCAATATCAATTTTTTCAATCCGATCTTGTGAGAAAGTAACTGCCATTGGCAGGTCACCATTATGGCCAACAGTTGTCACTTGATAGGTACCCGGTTCGTAGAATATTTCTTCATCTTGGTTAAGTTGATTTGCGATGGTTGCAAAACGAGCAAAACGGTAGAAACAAGATTCTAAGAAATCAACTGTTTTGCTATCCTTAATATTGCCATCTTGATCAAAAGCTTGATGAACATTACCTAATAAGAATTCACTGCCTGGCATAACAGTTGCATTTACACCTGGAGCATCTAAAATCTGACGAAGATGTAATTGTGCGCGTGAAGAGCCTTGCTCACTATATGAAGCTCCAACAATCATAACCGGCTTACCAGCTAATGGATGAACATTAAATGATAGCCATTCAATTAAGCTATTTAAAGAGGATGGGATAGAATGATTATGTTCTGGGGTTGCAATAATAACTCCATCAGAAGATTCAATTGTTTTAGTAATATCTTGAATAATTTGACTATGGGTTTGATCATCACTTTCATTAAACATCGGGACTTGATCAATTTCAAGCAATTCAATTGATGCTTGGTCCTCAAAATGTTTTTTCATGAAAGTTAATAACTGACGATTATAGGATGTTTTTGCATTAGTCCCAATAATTCCAACAAATTTCATAATGATATCACCTCTCTATTCTACTTTTTCCCAAGCAAACTGTCTTTTTCGTTCAGTATCTGATTGATTGACTAATTGAATGACCAGTTGAGAGAACTCAAGAAATTCTGCAAAGACATCTTCAAGTTCAGTAACTTTTTCAGGATACAACAACTTGTTTTCCGCATCAAAAGCTTGTTCAGAATGGCCAAGCAAGAATTCTGTCCCTGGCATTAAACGAGCTTTCAATTCTGGAGCATTTAAGATTTGTCGCAAGTGAGCTTGCGCGCGTGATGACCCTAAAGAACCTAAAGACGCTCCCACAATCATCGTCGGTTTATTAATTAAAGCACGACTAGTATAAGCAATCCATTCTAAGGCACTAGATAAAGGTGCTGGAATAGTATGATTATACTCGGGAGTTGCAATAATAACAGCATCTGCTTGACTAATTTTTTCAGAGTACTGAGCTACAGCTGTTGGTGCCAATTTATCCTCTGGCTCATTAAAAGCTGGTAAATCTTTGATTTCCAAAATACTAATATCTGCTTTATCCTTGAAATGCTCCTTCATAAAATAAAGCAATTTCCGATTGGTAGAACGGTCAGAATTAGTTCCGACAACTGCAACTATTTTCATTGTGATTTTCCTCCCAAAGATTTTTACATCTTAACTATAATCCAAATTCTAATAAATTGCAATAATTTTCATAAAGTTTAAGTTCTTTTGTGAAAGCCTTTTCTAAATGTAGAAATTTTAAAAGCACACTCAGTTGAGTGCGCTTTTAAATAACTAAAATTAGTCTTCATTAGGATCATTTTTAGCTTCCTCATGCGTTTTATGTACTGTACCAGGGACATGATCAGGACCTGCATAAATTGAGTAAATTTTCAGAGGTTTGTCACCAATATTGGTTACATTATGCCAAGTATCAGCAGGTACTAAAATTACATCATCATCTGAAACTTCTTGTTCAAATGTAAGATTATCTTCGTCATCTCCCATTTGGCATAAACCTTTACCTTCTTCGATACGGAGGAATTGATCGATACCCATGTGTACTTCTAAACCAATATCGTCACCGGGTTCAATAGCCATTAATGTAACCTGAAGTTTTTCACCAGTCCAAATTGTTGTACGGTAATTCTCGTTTTCTTTGGTATAATCCTCAATGTTAACGATAAATTTTTCTTTGCCATGATCTTTATAATCGAATGTCATTAGAAAGTCCTCCTTGTTCTTAATTAGACTAATTCTAATTAATTAATCTATACTATAGTAATAACATAAAACCGTTTACAAAGCAAAGAAAAAGATTATTATCTACCGTTTTTTTAAAGATGAAAAAAGCTCTCCAATCAGAGAGCTTAAGAGGATATTTTGACTAGTGTTTTTCCGACAGAATAGCCTTTTTTTACTTTCTCAAGCGCTAAATTAATATCTTCAAAATCATAAACTTGATCTAGAGAAATTGGGAAGGGCTTTTCTTGATAGATATCAGTAATTTCCTTTAATTGCTTTCCATTTGCGCCAACAAAGATAAAATCATAGGATTGATTATTTTTTGCAGCTTGGCGATTTAAGTGTAGACCGGTTAATGTAAACAAAAATCGTTTAATTGGTGAATGCAACATACTTTTGGCAAATTCTCGATTAGGTAGCCCTTTTAGACTGACCAACTTTCCGCCTCGTTTTAAAATCGAAAATTGTTTTTCAATCTCTTTTCCACCTAAGGTATCAATAACATAATCGACATTGGAGACCACTTTACTATAGTCTTCTTTTTTATAGTCAATAAAGCAGTCCAAGCCAAGTGATTTCAAGCGTTCTTCACTTTTACCATTACCACTGGCAATAACTGTTAAACCCTTTGCTTTAGCTAGGGGAATGGCTAGCGCACCAAAACTGCCACTTGCGCCTGAAATAAAAATTGTTTTATCTTTTTCAACCCGTAATTTTTCGAAGGCTTGCATAGCTGTAAGGCCAGTTAAAGGTATAGTTGCAGCTTCTTCCAAGGTTAAATTCTCAGGAATAAGTGCTAAATCAATCTCTGGCAAAGCAATAAATTCAGCGAAAGCACCTGCTTGATCAAGAGGTGTTTTAGTATAAACCTTATCACCAACTGCAAATTGTTTGACTTTTTCGCCAACTGCTTCAACTACACCAGATAATTCCTGACCAGCAATAATTGGAAGTTTGTAGGGCAAAATAATTTTCACTTTTCCTTCTGCAATCATATTATCAACAGGATTTATTCCTGCATAGGCGACTTTTACTAAGACCTCATAATCACGAATTGTCGGTTTCTCAACAGTATTAATTTGTAAATAGGAAGCTTGCTTTGTATAGGATATTAATTGTGCTGCTTTCATAGTTTCTCTCCCCTATTAGTGTAAGCTTTAACTTGTTTTATTAAAAATTATATTAGACTTATAGTTAGTATACTAACTATTGCAATTATACCATTATTTGTATAATAGTAAAAATATCTGACGAATTATAAACAGTTTCAACCTTGTTAGAACTCTATTTTATTAGAAGTCAAATTTATCTCCATTAGAATTTATAACATTTTTATACCAATAATAAGATTTTTTCGGAACCCGTTTTAAGGTACCCTTGCCTTGGTCATCCTTATCAACATAAATAAAACCATAACGCTTACTCATTTGTCCTGTCGAAGCAGCTACTAGGTCAATAATCCCCCAACTTGTATAACCTAACAAATCTACACCATCAATTTCCACAGCATCTTTAAGTGCTATAATGTGTTGTTTAGTATAATCAATCCGGTAGTCGTCTTCAACAAAGCCACTTTCATCAGGGACATCTATTGCTCCTAGTCCATTTTCAACGATGAACAATGGTTTTTGGTAACGATTATAAAGCATATTCAACGAAGATCTTAAGCCTAGTGGATCAATTTGCCAACCCCACTCAGTTGATTGTAAATGAGGATTCTTAATGGATTTGAAAAGATTTCCAGTTGACATTTGGTAGTCTTCCTCAAATGCCGAAACAGTGCGCGAGCAATAATAAGAAAAGGAAACAAAATCAACTGGGTTTTCCTTTAAAATTGCTTTTTCTTCTTCTGTCATGATAATCTGCAAATTATCACGTTCGAATTTTTTCAAAGCATAATTCGGATAGTAACCACGCGCTTGAATGTCAATAAAGAAATACTCCCCATTATCACGATGAATTGCTTCCAGATAATCCTCTGGCCGACAAGTATAAGGATAATGGCTCCCACCAGCTAACATACAACCGACTTTGTTTTCAGGATCAATCTCATGTGCCCATTTAGTAGCCAGTGCGGAAGCTAATAATTGATAATGGGCAGCCTGATATATGACTTCTTCCTTATTATCACCATCCTTAAATAAGATACCCCCACCTTGGAAAGGTTGATGTAAGAGAATATTAATTTCATTGATTGACAACCAGTATTTGACTAAGCCTTTATACCTGCTAAAGACTGTTTTGGCATAATTGACGTAAGCCTCAACCATTCTTGAATCACGCCAGGCTCCATATTTTTTGATTAAAGCCAAGGGCACATCAAAGTGGGCAAGGGTCACCAAAGGTTCAATCCCATAACTTTGTAATTTTTCAAAGATTTTTTGGTAATAGGCTAAGCCTTCTTCATTTGGTTCTTGATCATCACCATTTGGAAAAATACGGGTCCAGGAAATGGACATCCGAAAACACTTCAAGCCCATCCCAGCTAAGAGGTCAATATCCTCAAAATAGTGATCATGCATCTCAATGGCATCCTGACTAGGATAAAAGTAATCAGCTCTGCGCTCGAGGTTGTCCAGATCGCCTTTAGCAATCGCCATCCTGTCAGAACCCATCGGCACCACATCTGTATTGGTTAATCCACGACCTCCTGCAAGCATTCCACCTTCAGCTTGATTAGCCGCAACAGCACCACCCCATAAAAAATCATTTGGTAAGGTCATAATAGTCTCCATTTTCCTTGAAAATCTAGTTTTATTATACCTTGCATTATGGACAAATATTAAAATTTCAGATACACTTGGTATACGGTTTCACATTCTAGTGAACCTTCTCTTCAAAAATGAAATAGAGTGAAAAGGATAAATAAACTTATGCTGGATGATATAAATGAATTGGCGCAGATGGGGAAATCGTCTAAAGCTACAATAGCTCAATCGATTCTTGATAACCTTGGTACTATTGAACAACTATCCCTTGATGATATTGCTCGAATTAGCTTTAGTTCTAAGTCTAGTATTGTGCGTTTTGCGCAAGCTCTGGGTTATAAAGGTTGGACAGATTTTTTACCAGTTCTTTTATCTGAACGCTATTATTCTGAGACCCACTATTCTGATATTGATCACAGCCTTCCTTTTAATGAAGAAGACAGCGCCAGTGATATCATTCAAAAAATAGCTACAATTGAGAAAGAAAGTATTCAAGATACAGCTGATAAGTTGTCTGAGAATGAATTAAATAAAGCCGTTACTTTCCTCAGAAAAGCTAAACGTGTTGTTGTATTTGGACTCAGTCCTAATGATTATATCGCTCATCTTTTCAAGCGTAATATGTTAACTATTGGTAAAAGTATCGAGATTGCTAGCAGTAGTGAATTTGGTTTGATGGCTAACTCTTTAACCGAAAATGATGTCGCTTTAATTATTTCCTATTCTGGTAAATCAAAAAAGAATGATGCTCTACGCCATTTAGAGCAATTACATCAACAAAAAGTTAATATTATTGGTTTAACCAGTGAAAAAGGGCGCTATTTACAAGAACAAGCTGATGCTTACTTTACTATTTGTACCAGAGAAGATAAACAAAAGAAAATCGGAAACTTCTCCACAGAAGAATCAATCCTTTTTATTCTCAATACAATTTACGCCCTCTATTTCAAACAAGATTATTTCAGAAACTATGTTCGAAAAATCAACCTTTCCACCTCTCTCGAACATGATCGTTAAAAAAAGAACCTATTTTTAATAGGTTCTTTTACTTGTTTGTAATTTCTTGATATCTCTTAATAACTGGAGTATCTGATATTTTCTGTTCGCTTTTCTTTATTGACTGGAACATTTGGGTCTGATAAACCAACTGTTGCGACGAGTAAGTGGCTATACTGGAAAGAATTCATCTTTCCTAGTGCATGGGTCAGACCTTTAATACCAAAAGCATAGAGCGAACCAATATAAATAATAGTTTGATAGGTTTTGCTTTTATCAAACTTGTGAAAGTCGATTGCTTCAATGTCTAATAGACTACAAAAGGAGTTTTTAAAGCAATTGTATTGATTCATTGACTTTTACTTGGAGAACTTCTCTGATAAATGGGTACTTTTCCTTCATTTCATCAAACCAGTCTCCCTCAGATAGAAAACTACCACTGCCGTTGATTCTAAAACCTGTCCCTTGATAGCCATTAAATCCTTCAACCTGACGCGCAGCTAAGGTCAGGATTAACTGATTGTTGACAGCAATGTCCTCTTGTGTAGAATGCATACCTGCCACTGGGATTAGAATAATGTCATCGTCTTTAGGAACTAGGTAGGAATTCCATGTACAGGTGACGTGCGGCTCCTCATTACCCCAGCTGGTGATAGAAACTGGTCCTTCGTGTTTTAAAACTTCATAAAATGTCTCTGTGAACATAGGTTCTCCTTAAATTAAATTTTCTAGTGCGTAAGCAATGCCATCTTGATCGTTGGATTTTGTCTCTTTGTCGGCAATTTCTTTGAGCATATCGACAGCATTTTCCATAGCAAATCCTAATCCAACATAAGCAACCATAGTTGCATCATTTTGACCATCACCAAAGGCAATCATATCCTCAGGCTGATAGCCCATTGGCTTAAAGATGGTATCAATAGCTTTGGCTTTATCAATGCCCTTAGCCGTAAATTCATAATAGAAAGGTGCCGTAAACATGGCATTGACCTCATCGCCAAAAGGTGCTGAAATTTCTTGATAGTGCTGGTCCAAGTATTCCGGCTGACCTGCCAACAAAATTTTATTGAGCGGGAAATCAGCAAAAACAGCCATATTATCCACTTCACATAATTTATAGCCATTACTATGCGCCTCATAATCAATGACATTAAAATCAGTGCCCGCCAAGTCTAAATGCCCTGCAAAAACGTTTTTGACATAAGTATAGTCATCTTTGACCACCATCGGAATCACATCAAAATTCTCCACATGCTGTAAAATGGCTTGACCCTCTTCAACTGTCATTGTTTTGTTGTATAGGACTTGGCCGGTCTTGCAGTCCATGACCTGGGCACCATTAAATGAGATCAAAAAACCTTCATAAATGTCCATCTGCAAAGCTTTGGCCAGTGGTAAGATTCCGGGAAGAGGGCGACCAGATGCTAGAACTAATTTGGCTCCTTCTTGCTGCGCAGCAATCAAGGCATAGTGTGTCTTAGGACTAATTTTTTTCTCTGAATTAAGCAAGGTCCCATCAAGGTCCATAAAGATAAGTTTGTGTGCTAACATGATTTTTCCTCTATGATTGTTGCATACGAATAAAATGAATAATAAAGATGATAATTAGTATCCAAAAAATAACAATTGGTAAAGCATAATACCATTTCTTAGGTTTACCATTAATCCACATATTCTCTGATTGTTTTTGTGATTCTAGCCAAATATCTTCTGGGATCATTTTAATCAAAAGATACATGAGTGCTGGTAAAATAAAGATATCATCAAGATATCCCAGAAATGGAATGAAATCTGGAATCAAATCAATTGGTGACAAAGCGTAAACCACAATAATTAGAGCCATTAACTTGGCTAAAATTGGTGTATTAGGATTCTTCATAGCCAAAAAGACGGCTGGTAAATCTTTTTTCAAATGTTTGAAGCGTCTAACTAATTTAAATTTACTAGGTTTTTTCTTAAACAAATAGTCTCCTATTTAAGTGTCTTTTGGTAGGCTTTCAGGAAGTCATCTTGACTGACCTGTTGGCAAAGTTTACCTATTAACTCATAAGGAATTGTCTTCATATTTTTAAAACGAATACATGATTTCCCCATATCCGGCTTTGTCTTCATATAGAGTGGGTATTGGGTCAAGAACCATTCTTTAACATGGTCAAACATATAAATGCCATTATGATAGATAGCAATATGATTCTTCTGAGAACCGATGGTAATGAAGGAAAGATTATCTTCAGGATTACAATGATAGCCCTCTGGGAAAACATCGTGAGGAACTACATAGGAAATCATCTGATACTGTAATTTTTCTTCATATTTATCCGGCAAATTATCTTTGATAACTTGTCTCAACTGATTGATTACGTCCCTACGGTCATCAGGCAAGGCCTGTAAATAATCTTCGATACTGTCTACTTGATATTGCATGGTCTTGTCTCCTTTACTGTTTACTCATATTATAACGGTAAGGGCATTAAAAGTCCTGAAAAAAGGTTAGACTTGTCTAACAATTACTAAAAAGCCCATCGTAAATGATGGACTTTTTAGTATCGAAATAACCGTTAATTATCCTTGCCATGCTTCCATTTGGCGGATGCCTTCTTCGATGATTTCGATTTGGCGAATGGTTTCTTCGTCTTTAACGACTTTTTCTTTACCTAAGATGATACTATCGTGGATAGCTTGGTACATACGGGCATAGCTTCCTTTTTCAGAAATGACTTTTTCTTCGTGATATTGACCATTGTCATCCATATAAGTCAACGTACCATAGTGTTCTGGACTATCTACACCAAAATCAGCATTATCTGGCATATAGAAGCGTTTTAAGTCATCTTCTTGACGGTCTTTAGTTTCTTTCACGAACATCCCTTTTTTGCCGTATATGACAAAACTTGGGCGTTCCTTGATACGGAAATAACTTGATTTAATAGAGACTTTCTTAGCACCATAATAGAAGTCTAAATCAAAGTAGTCATTCATGCGTCCTTTGCCTAATAGCTGGCGCACGTCATAGTGAACTGATTCTGGCATGCCAAAATATGAAATGACTTGGTCAATTGTGTGACAAGCGTGGCCATAGAGGTAACTTGTATTGATAGAGTACTCATCAATACTTTCAGGGATTTCCGGACGGAAATAATCAAAGTGCATTTCCACTTCTAGGATATCCCCTAAAACACCACTGTTAATTACTTTTTGAACAGTTAGGAAGTCTGAGTCAAAACGACGGTTTTGATAAGCTTGAACAAAAACGCCTTTTTCTTTAGCAATAGCAAATAATTCTCTGGCTTCTGTTGCCGTCTCTGTAAATGGTTTTTCAACTAGGGTATTCTTGCCAGCAAGTAAACATTGTTTAGCAACTGAGTAATGAGCTGATGGAGGAATGGATAGAACAATTAATTGGATTTCTGGATCTTCCAATACATCAGCAATATCATTAGTATAAATAACCCCTTCAATTGGCTCCCAAGGACTTGGTACTGGTGAATAGATTGTTTTTATTTTAATATCATCCAATTGGTTAACAAATGGAATGTGGTAGCGGTTAGCACTTTTTCCATTTCCTATATATGCAATAGTTAACATGGTTACATCTCCTAGAGTTTTATTGGCAAATTGTATATATTCAAAAAATGAATATTTTTACAATTTAAAGCCAAATCAATGATACGCTATCTGATGAAAAATGTCAAAAAATCTAATAATTTTCATGACAAAAATCTTGAATTTGTCAAATGGATTTGTTATAATTTAGTAAAGTTATAACTTTACTAAAGGAGCTAAGGTATGTTTTCAGGTAAACAATTAAAAAAAATTCGTCAACAACACAAGATGAGTCAAGAGCAATTAGGTCAGGAACTTGGAGTAAACAAGATGACTATTTCCAACTGGGAAAAGGATAAGAACAGTCCTAATCAAAAGCATTTAAATGCTTTAGTCTCTATTTTTGAGACAGATCAAGACTACTTCAATCACTATCAAGAGATTATCATTCCCTACAAACAACTAACTAAACAAAATCAATCTAAGGTTGTGACCTATTCAGAGAAATTACTAGCACAAGAAAGTAAAATTATTACCTTGCCGACTAAGAAAAAGGAACTATTTTCTTATCGTGTTTATGAAAGTTTATCTGCTGGTACTGGTTACTCTTACTTCGGTGATGGCAACTATGATGTGGTTTTCTATGATGAACAAATGGATTATGACTTTGCTTCATGGGTCTTTGGGGATTCTATGGAACCAACCTACCTCAATGGTGAAGTTGTTTTGATCAAACAAGAAGGTTTTGATTATGATGGGGCTATCTATGCTGTCGAGTGGGACGGACAGACCTATATTAAGAAGGTTTATCGTGAAGAGGAAGGCTTACGTCTGGTTTCTTTAAATAAGAAGTATTCAGATAAGTTTGCGCCTTTCGATGAGAATCCACGCATCATCGGTAAAATCATTGCTAACTTTATGCCTCTGGAAGTTTAAGGCTTACCATGTCTTACATTGATTATTCACGTGAACCCAGGTCAGACATTGCCTTTGTGGATATGAAATCTTTTTATGCCAGTGTTGAGTGTGTTGATCGAGGCTTAAACCCTTTACGCACCTCACTCTGTGTCATGAGTCGAGCAGATAATAGCAATGGACTTATTCTGGCTTCTTCTCCTACTTTTAAACGTGTTTTTGGCAAATCGAATGTAGGTCGTTCCTATGATTTGCCTTTTAATATCCAAACAAGACGTTTTAACTATCAAGTTGCCCAAAGAAAAGGCTGGACAGTAAGCCCTGCTCTTGTCGCCTATATTGAAGCCTGGGCTAAGCATACGTTAGTGGTTCCTCCTCGCATGGACCGTTACATTGAAAAAAATATTCAGATTCAACATATTTTTCAAGAGTTCGCTTCACCGCAGGACATCTTAACCTATTCGATTGATGAAGGCTTTTTGGATTTAACCTCTTCCTTAAATTATTTTATTCCTCATAATGATTTAAACCGTAAGGAAAAATTAGATGCGCTAGCTAGTCGTATTCAATACCGAATTTGGAAAGAAACGGGGGTTTATTCAACTGTTGGCCTCAGCAATGCCAATCCCCTCTTAGCCAAGTTAGCCTTGGATAATGAGGCCAAGCATAGCGATTCCATGCGTAGTAATTGGTCCTATGAGGATGTGGAAAATAAAGTCTGGCAGATTAAAAAGATGACGGACTTTTGGGGAATTGGTGTCAGAACAGAAAAAAGGATGCATAAGCTAGGTATCTTTTCCATTAAGGAATTGGCTAATGCTAATCCGGATATCTTAAAAAAAGAATTCGGGGTCATCGGTCTTCAACTCTGGTTTCATGCTAATGGGGTGGACGAAAGCAAGGTTCATAAACCTTACAAGCCTGTCAGTAAAGGTGTGGGGAACTCGCAGATTCTGCCTAGAGACTATTATCATCAAGCTGACATTGAACTTGTTTTAGGAGAAATGGCTGAACACGTGGCCAGACGTTTGCGGCGTAAGGAAAAGAAAGCTAGTGTGGTCTCTATTTATGTGAGCTTTTCTAAAGGACAGGAACAAAAGCCCATCAATAGTCAAATGACCATTGATCCTGCTTATAGCAATAAGGTGATTCGTCAGGCCGTTATCTTCTTGTTTCGCAAACATTATGTAGGGGGTGTGGTTCGGCAGATTGCTGTCAGGTGTGATGGCTTGGTCGATTCCTCTATTGAGGTTTTCTCTTTGTTTGACGACTTTGAAAAAAAGGAAAAAGAAAATCATTTAGAGGCCACTATTGACCAAATCCGTGACCGCTTCGGCACTATGGCTTTACAAAAGGGTTCTTCTTTATTGGAAGCTTCGCGTGTTGCTGAACGTAGCCAACTAATTGGTGGCCATTCAGCTAGTATTGATAGAGAAAGGAAAAAGCTCCATGATTGATCGTTCTTATTTACCCTTTGCTTCTGCCCGGTCTTATTACGATCGTAAAATGGCTAAATGGATGGGCTTCTTTCTGTCAGAGCACAACCATTCGCTAGAGGAAGACCGGCAACGTAAAAATGTTTTTAGTCTACTAGCTCTAGAGGAAAAACAATTACTTTTGAGTCAGGCCTATAGTCAGCAATTGCCTGTTAAGGTCCGTATTTTTGAAGATAATCAATTTAAAACTTATTTTGGGAAGATTAGCCGAGCTAGTCGTGATGATTTTCAAATCAAATGCAAGGCAGTCTACTACAGCTTTCCCATAGAACTTTTAATTTCCATTGAACAAGAGGAGTCGACCGACCATGACCATTCACTCTTATAACCAAAATAATTATCAGTTTGATTTTTTTAGTAAGGATTACCGCTTGTTTGAAACGGATTTTTACAAGTACTCTGCCCTGCGCATTCCCCTAACCTTCTTAACAGATGATATTCTACTGACCTTAAATCGGTCACAGTCGACCTTCTTTAAACTCAATAAAGAAAATGCCATTGATCAAAAGGACCACTACTTCTATTTTAAGCTGACGGAACATCCTAAGCATCCGGAAGTGAAGTTTTATGCCTATCAAGGGGTCGATTTATTAACTAAAGAAAAAATGGCTTAATATTCAGAAAAAGCTTTACTGTTATTTATGAAGTTTTCTGACTTAAGAAAAAGTCTTCACACAAATTGTGAAGACTTTTTAATATGATTCTATAAGATGTTAAAGGAGTTTATCGTAGACTATCGAATCTTTACCCTTTAGGAAAATAGGACTGAAGACCTGGATTACTCATTTACCAAGAAAACTCTTCAAAATAAACACGTTCCGGATCCATGCCAGCTTCTTGCATCACTTTTTGCCAATGGCGTCCCATGGCTATTGGTCCCCCTAAGAGAACAATACAATCGTCACGATTTTCTGGTAACTGCCCTAAAATTTCTTGGTCGGTATAACGTCCTACTTGGCAATAGGATTTGAAATTCGGATTTTCTTGCCACTGCATGAGGCGGTCTTGGTAGATAAACTGCTCTGGACTTTTTACGGTGTAAAAGAATTGAGTTGGTATATGTGGGTTACCTTCTACTACTGATAGCAAGGGCACAACTCCGATACCTCCAGCAATGATGATAGTTTCTTTAGGCTTAAAGCTCTTAATCAAGGACTGGTATTTGCCGAAGCCGCCATCTACTCGGATAGGTGAATTATTGGGGACCTGAGCTAGTTGTCTGGTGAAATCACCGTCCCCGCGGATAGCAAAGGTTAAGACTCCCTCTCGCCCCGGTGCATTGACTAGGGAAAAGGGGTGAGGCTCTGCCATTCCTTTAAGCTGAGGAAAAGAAATAAAGGCAAAATCACCAGGATGGAATTTGAGCCGTGACCGTCTTGGAAGTTGAACTTGTAATTCGCGAATATTGGGAGCTATCTCGAAATTGGATATGAGGATTGCTTGGATTCCGTGGGCTGCTGGTTTGAAATGGAACCAGAGGTAGGCTAGGAAGACAAAGATGGAATAAAGCCAAATGAGGAGCATAAAAGCCTTATTAGAGACAATGAAATCGATCAGTTGGATGTGAATAAAAATCAACAAGGTTGCTAAGACATTGAGACGGTGTAACCAAACTGAGATTTCGTGCTTAAAGACACTTTCCAAAAGCTTTTTGATGGTTTCCAAGATTTGAAAACGACTGGTTAACCAACCAGCCATGAAAATCATGGAGTAAGCGGCCAAGCCTAAGAAAATAACAAAGGCAATATCACCAGTATTTTTGATTAAACCATTTGACGGGTCCAATTCTTTATGTAAAAAAGCTAAAAAAATGGCTAGCAGACTAATCATTCCATGGATCATATAAGCACTTGGTAAACCAAGCCAACGGTCAATCCATTTGGGTTTAGTGGCAATATAGGTTGAGGTCAGCATCCAAACATAAGCTAAGACACCTAGTGAAATGCCAAGACTACTATTAGCATGAACTCCTGTTAATCCTGTTTTTAAGGTATACAAAAAAGGTAACGGTAAAATAAATAGAATGACGAGCCAAGATAAGCCAGTTCTACTAGTCAGTTTATTAAGCATAATGGATTTCCCCTTTGTTAAAGATAATCAAATCTTCTTGGTGGCAAATGAGACCCGAAAGTCCTTCTTTAGTGATAAATTAAGTGAAATCGGACTCCAATTCCCAAAATTTTTTTATGTATTTTCCCTCTTTAGATTGATTATAAATAAGAATAAAGCAAATGTCTTAAATAAAACTAAAAAGACAAAAATTTTAATAAAAAATAATGGAAAGTCAGATAATTAAAAAAATACCAATAAAAAGAAAGTCAGATAATTATTAAAGCAAATAATAAATGACAAAAAATTAAAAAGCGCTTCCTCAAAATAAAAACTTGAAAGAATCTAGAAAGCATATAAAATAGAAGATAGAATTTCTGGATTAAAAATGAAATTGTAAGAAGAAAGAATCCATTCAGGAGGAGAAAAACAATGACTAATGTTTCTTTTGATCATTTTTTAAAAGAAGAACTTCAGAATGAAAACTTCAGACAAGAGTTTCAAACAGAAAAAGCAATCTTAGAAATTGCTCTAGCAGTATCTAAGGCGAGATCTAATGCTGGATTAAGTCAAAGACAATTAGCAGAATTATCACATGTTCCTCAATCAACAATAGCAAGAATTGAAAGGGGACATAATACCAGTATTGAAACCATGAGTAAAATTGCTGTTGCCGTAAATCAAGAATTAAAAATTCATTTTGGTTAAAAAACTCAAAAAAGCTAGTTGGTTCATATGAACCAACTAGCTTTTTCTATTTGCGCTTTGTTATTATTTACGTTTTTTCTTGGCTTTTTTAAGTTTGTTAACTTGGCGTTTCATTGATTGCTTCATTGCAAACTCACCAACTTTACCTTTAAGGCCGCCACCAAACATTTGGCTCATATCCATATCACCACCAAATGCCGACATGTCAGGCATACCACCTTGGCCCATCATGCCTTCCAAGGCTGACATATCCGGCATACCACTACCACCCATATTAGGCATATTTTTTGGCATGTTATTTGGATTGATACCCATCTGTTTCATAGCTTTATTCATATCACCAGACATCATACCTTGCATCATTGTTTTAGCTTGGTTAAAGTCTTTGATAAATTTATTAACCTCGACAAAGGTATTACCAGATCCTGAGGCAATACGACGACGGCGACTTGGATTTAAGAGTTCTGGATTTTCACGTTCAGTAGGCGTCATTGATGAGACAATGGCACGTTTACGAGCAATTTGTTTTTCATCAACTTTGATGTTTGCTAAGGCAGGATTACCAGCCATTCCAGGAATCATCTTCAAGAGATCTTCCATTGGTCCCATATTTTGAACTTGGTCTAATTGGGCAATAAAGTCATTGAAGTCAAATGTGTTCTCACGCATTTTTTCAGCTAACTCTAATGATTTTTGTTGGTCATAATCTTGACTAGCTTTTTCAATCAGTGTTAAGAGGTCACCCATACCCAAGATACGACTGGACATACGATCAGGGTGGAAAGTCTCAATATCAGTGATTTTTTCACCAGTACCAGTGAATTTAATTGGACGACCAGTGATTTCACGAACTGATAAGGCTGCACCACCACGAGTATCACCATCAATCTTGGTAAGAACAACACCAGTGATTTCTAATTGTTTGTTGAACTCATCAGCAACGTTAGCTGCTTCTTGACCAATCATACTGTCAATAACCAGTAAGATTTCATTTGGTTGTGCAAGAGCCTTAACATCGCGCAACTCGCCCATTAATTTTTCATCAATTTGTAGACGACCGGCCGTATCAATCAAGACATAATCATTACGATTTTCACGAGCTTGTTCTAACCCTTTTGTGACGATTTCTACTGCAGAGTGGTCAGTTCCCATATCAAAGACAGGAACATTAATTTGTTGACCTAAAGTCTTTAATTGATCAATGGCAGCCGGACGGTAGATATCGGCAGCAATCATCAAAGGACGAGCATTTTCTTCTTTGATTAATTTGTTAGCCAATTTACCAGCAAAGGTTGTTTTACCAGCCCCTTGTAAACCAACCATCATAATAATAGTTGGAATTTTTGGTGATTTAACGATTTCAGATGTTTCAGACCCTAAAATTGCAGTTAATTCTTCATTAACAATTTTTAAAATTTGTTGTGTTGGGTCTAAGGTATCAATGATTTCATGACCAACAGCGCGTTCACGAATACGTTTGATAAAAGTTTTAACAACAGGTAAAGCAACGTCGGCTTCAAGTAAAGCCAGACGAATCTCTTTTGTTACCTCTTGAACATCTTTATCAGATAACTTTTTTTTACCTCGGATATTTTTAAAGACACCTTGTAGGCGCTCTGTTAAACTCTCAAATGCCATAACTACTCCTCTTAATCTCTATTATCAATGCTTGTTAAAATGGAAATTTGCTCTGTAATAAAAGCATCTTCCGGATACTTTGCCGTAATGGCATCGAAGATTTCACTACGAACGATATAGTCTGAATACATATGTAATTTCATTTCATAGGTCTCAAGAATTTTTTCAGTTCGCTTAATATTATCATAAACGGCTTGACGGCTAACACCAAATTCTTCGGCAATCTCAGCAAGACTATAATCATCTGCATAGTACAGCTCAATGTAGTTCATTTGCTTATCTGTTAAAAGTGCTGCGTAAAACTCAAATAGAGCGTTCATCCGATTTGTTTTTTCAATTTCCATAACCTTAATTTTACCATATAATCAGGGATAATAACAATACTTAATCACGATTGTGGCCTTAAAACCAAATTGAGCAGAAAAGAAAAAGGTTACCACTAATAAGCAAGCCTTTTTTAACTTAATTGTTTTCTAGATAGAATTCAAAACGGTCGCCCACATACTGGCTACGCACATATTCAAATGGATTCCCGCTGGTGAAATATGATACTTGGGTCATAGCAAGAATAGCGTGGCCTCTGCTAACGCCTAAATAGGATGCAACACGTTCACTTGCTGATCTAGCATAAATGATTTGTCGGCTTTTGCCAATTTCAAAACCATTGGTCTCCAAGGTTTTGAAGAAATGCTCAGTAATATCTTCACGTCGAAAATTACGGATGTACTTCTCTGGAATAGAGGCCACTTCGTAAACGAGGGGAACGTTATCAGCAAAGCGAATCCGTTCCATTCGAATCACGTGATCTGTCGATTCCAATTGCAATTCTTTAATTTCAGTATCACTGGCAAGTTGCTTTTGATAGGAAATCAGTTTTGAAGACGGCTTTTTCCCTTGAGAGTTAACAATTTCCGTGAAACTGGTCGTTCCGCGCATTTTATCTTGTACACGTTGACTGGCAACATAAGTTCCACTGCCAATCCGTCTTTCCAAGATACCTTCCTCAACTAGTAAAGTAATAGCTTGTCTTAAGGTCATTCGACTGACTGCAAATTTTTCAGCTAGCGTCCGTTCACTTGGTAAACGATCACCAATGGGCCAAATGCCGTCATCAATATCTTTTTTTATTGTATCATGGATTTTTATATAGGCTGGTAGCATGATCCCATTCTCCTCAAGACTTTTATTGACTCTATTTTAACATAATTCTGACAATTTTGGATGAGAAATAAAATGAAAGAATACTAAATATAATTGGAACTAGTTTTTTGTATTTAATCAATAACATTATTATTTACCAAGCTATTCGCTGATGGAGGAAAATGGATTGGTTCTAATACCCAGGTTTGTTTATGAGCAAAACCATTAACTAAGCTCTTATGGAAATAATTTCCTTCAATTACTACATGACCAACCTTTGAAGAATGCTGACCGATTGATGCTCCATATGCAATCAGTTTGCCCTGATGATTAATGAATGGTAAAAATTGATTATTTTTAATAACTATATGATCACTAAGGAATCTAAAATTATTATATATGCTGTAGTTGGGTTCAATAGCTTTTATTAATCCAGCATCCCAAATACCATTTTTTTCAGCAGCATCAAGCTGGATAGCTTCAGCATAGTAGTCATGAAGATTCTTATCTGCTGTTATTTTTGCTATTGAGGTTAACTCTGGGGCGTAGCCAACAAATTGATTATATTCAAAAATTGAATTTTGAAGAGAGCCTAAATCAAAAATATGATTTCCTTTCTTTTGGACCAATTTAAAAGTATTATGGTGAATATACCAGTTATTTCCATGGTCGGCCATAATTAACAACTGAGCTCCAAGCTTCAGATTGTTAGCCCTAAATTGAATATGTGACAGTTCAAAATTACTAACCCCATCTCGTGGAGAAGGACCTGTTGCCAATCCAAACCAGTAGGAGAAATTATCAATGATGAGTTGAGTATGATTTCCGATTATGGAAGAATTTGATGGTAAAATAAAATAATCTTTTTTTGGATACTTACTACCTATCATATACTCACCCATTGGTAGAAATATATCTGTTTGTTTATGTTTATTTGCATATGAAAAAGCTTTATTTAGTATTTTATTATTTGCTTTTTGATTAGTTTTAGAATGGAAGTGAACAAAATAGGTTTTACAGAGTTGTTCTTCATCTATTACTTTTGTTTTTTTATTATTTTTAGCAAGCAAATGATAAGTTGTATAAACTTTACCTTGTTTAAGAAATATTTGCACATTCTTAATTTTGTATAGTTGATGAGAGCTAAAATAACTTATTTTACCATCATTTATTACTGCTTTATCCTTAATAGTTACTAACTCATTTTTTTTGAATGCTGAATGACCAGTTAAATTTTTAATATGACTTTGTTCCACCTCAGTTTCAACAATGTGCATGCCAGTTCTATAAAATATAGAATAATGAATTTTTCTATGCGCACGTCTAATCTTATAAATTGTACCCAATTTAGGAGAGGAGTTTTTAAAATTAAATGTAACTTTATCACCTACAGAATAGCTTTGTTTTATTTTGGTCGGTATATTCTTAATTTTAATTGACTGATAAAAATTGTTTGGTTTTAGGCAAAAAGAAAGCACGCAAATGAAGAAAACTAAAAATAATACTGCCCTCTTTTTCTTATTACTAATCATATGAGCCTCTTTCAACAAATAAATAACTTAATGAAATTAAAATTTTCCTTTTACTTATTAAAGTAGCATTACATTCGTAACTTACAATTAACTTAAAACACTGGATATAAATACGGTTTAAATCTACGTACATATTTTAATAAATGCATCAGAATGTTAGGCTTTAACGAGAAAAAATGGAAAATTTATAATGAATATTTGAAAAAAATATGCTACAATGAGATGTAAAACTCTTAACAGATCGTTAAGATAAATGAAAGGATTACAATGACTGAAATTTCAATTTTGAATGATATTCAAAAAATTATTGTTCTTGATTATGGTAGTCAGTACAACCAATTAATTGCACGACGTATTCGTGAATTTGGTGTGTTTTCTGAATTAAAGAGCCATAAAATCACTGCTAAAGAACTTAAAGAGATTAATCCAATCGGTATTGTCCTATCTGGTGGGCCTAATTCCGTTTATGCTGAGAATGCTTTTGCTATTGACCCAGAAATTTTTGAACTTGGTATTCCAATCCTCGGAATCTGTTACGGTATGCAATTAATTACTCACACGTTGGGTGGTAAAGTTGTTCCTGCAGGTCAAGCTGGTAACCGTGAGTATGGACAATCAACTCTTCGCTTACGTGCTGAGTCAAAACTTTTTGCAGGTACTCCTGAAGAACAACTAGTATTAATGAGTCATGGTGATGCTGTTACAGAAATTCCAGAAGGTTTCTACCTTGTGGGAGATTCAAACGATTGCCCTTATGCAGCTATTGAAAATACTGAACGTAACTTTTATGGCATCCAGTTCCACCCAGAAGTAAGACATTCTGTATATGGTAACGATATCCTTAAAAACTTCGCTGTTTCTATCTGTGGAGCGCGTGGTGACTGGTCAATGGATAACTTCATTGATATGCAAATTGATAATATTCGCAAGCAAGTTGGTGACAAAAAAGTCCTTCTTGGTTTATCAGGTGGTGTTGACTCTTCAGTTGTTGGCGTTCTTTTACAAAAAGCTATTGGCGACCAATTAACATGTATTTTTGTTGATCACGGTCTTCTTCGTAAAGATGAGGGTGACCAAGTTATGGGAATGCTTGGTGGTAAATTTGGTCTTAATATCATCCGTGTGGATGCTAAAAATAGATTCTTAGATTTACTAGCTGGTGTTGATGATCCTGAGAAAAAACGTAAGATTATCGGTAATGAATTTGTTTACGTCTTTGACGATGAAGCTAGCAAATTGAAAGGTGTAGACTTCCTTGCACAAGGAACACTGTATACTGATATCATCGAATCTGGCACAGAAACAGCCCAAACAATCAAATCACACCATAATGTCGGTGGTCTTCCAGAAGATATGCAATTTGAATTGATTGAACCTTTAAATACTTTGTTTAAGGATGAAGTGCGTGCGCTTGGTATCGCTCTTGGAATGCCAGAACATATCGTTTGGCGTCAGCCATTCCCTGGCCCAGGCTTAGCCATTCGCGTCATGGGTGCTATCACTGAAGAAAAATTGGAAATAGTCCGTGAATCAGATGCCATCTTGCGCGAAGAGATCGCCGCAGCTGGACTTGACCGCGATGTATGGCAATACTTCACTGTTAATACTGGCGTTCGTTCGGTTGGTGTTATGGGAGACGGTCGTACATATGACTATACTATTGCTATCCGTGCTATCACTTCAATCGACGGCATGACAGCAGACTTCGCACAACTACCATGGGATGTTCTTAAAAAGATTTCAGTCCGCATCGTAAACGAAGTTGACCACGTCAACCGCATCGTCTATGACATCACAAGCAAACCACCAGCAACGGTTGAATGGGAATAAACAAGTCCGGTGGACTTGTTTAGCCCGAGCCCTAAAACTGAAAAGCGAGGGGAATAACAAAAGGAAACAGTAATGTTTCCTTTTTCTTATATCTGGGGCACCTTTATATTAGTAGAACTGTTTCACAGTTCCTTATTTCTAACCTCAAAGACTCACTCCCCTGACTCTTTGAGCCTCTCGCCAAGAAATATAAAAAGAAGCCGAAAGGCTTCTTTTTTTGCCAGTGGACCTTTACAAATGAATCTCTTCAAGTATCACCATAATCATGCTATAATATTATCGATACTCAAATTTTTTATCTCGGAGGAATAATGCAAGAACTTTTACATATTACGATTATTTTATTTGCTAGTCTCCTAGCGACCCAATTCTCAGGTCGAATCGGTATTCCTGCCGTTGTAGGGCAATTACTTGTTGGCATTCTGATTAGTCCCGCTGTGCTCAATCTTGTCCATCAAGGGGAATTAATTCATTTTCTATCTGAATTAGGTGTTATCTTACTGATGTTTCTGGCTGGGATGGAGGCTAACTTAGAATTACTTAAAAGATACCTCAAGCCAAGTCTTGTTGTAGCTATCTCCGGTGTAATCATACCTGTTGCAGCCTTTTACTTGGTAACTTTAGCAATGGGTTATCAAGCACATACTGCAATATTTTACGGTATTGTATTTGCGGCGACCAGTGTTTCTATCACTGTGGAAGTTCTTCAAGAATATAACAAAGTCAAGACCAATACAGGGGCAGTTATTTTAGGTGCTGCTGTGGCAGATGATATCATTGCAGTGCTACTTCTTAGCTTCTTTATCTCAAGTAGTAAATCCGATTCTGGATCATCAAATCAACTGATTTTTGAAGTACTAGGACAACTTGCTTTTCTTTTATTTCTAATTGCCTTGGTCAAATACATCGTTCCAGCCATTTTTAAATTTGTAAACAAGTTTGATAACTTTGAGAAAAATACTTTCTTAGCCTTACTCCTCTGTTTTACTACGGCACTACTTGCTAATATCGTTGGCATGTCTGCAGTTATTGGTTCTTTCTTCGCGGGACTTGCCATCGGACAGACTAAATATGCTACTGAGATTGAGCACGAAACCTCAATTTTTGCCTACATCTTTTTCATTCCGATTTTCTTCGCCTCAATTGCTCTGCCATTAAAACTAGACGGCATCATTAGCAACTTACCGATAATCGTCCTCTTCACAGTCCTGGCCGTCGCAACTAAACTGATTCCCTGCTATATGGTTGGGCGTTCCTTTAAATTTTCGAAAATGGATGCTCTAACAATTGGTGGAGGGATGGTCAGCCGAGGAGAAATGGCTTTGATTATTGTACAAATTGGCTTAGCTGACAAACTGATTTCAAGCCACACCTATTCAGAACTGGTCATTGTAGTCATCCTCTCTACAATTATTGCACCATTTATACTGAAGCAATCCTTTAAAACAAAGAAAGCCTAAGGGCTTTTTTTACTACATTTTTCACAGAAAGAATTCACTAGTAGCCTTGGTCTAATTAATGAAGAGTACTTTGTCATTATCTATACATGTATAAAATTGATTTATACACAGTTTATGGTATTATTATCTGATTTTATATTCTAATCTTATTGACATGTCTGATATATTAATGTATTCTAATAAATAGTTATTAAAAGGAGAGTTCAATGAATCAGACAGATACAAAAACATTTTTTGGACACCCTCGTGGTTTGTCCACTCTTTTTTTCACTGAAATGTGGGAAAGATTTTCTTACTATGGTATGCGAGCAATTTTGCTTTATTACATGTACTACAGTGTTGCGGATGGTGGGTTAGGATTTGATAAAGCGACCGCAGCATCGATTATGGCTATTTATGGCTCACTTGTTTACCTATCCTCAGTTTTGGGCGGCTATATTAGTGACCGTATTTTAGGTAGTCGTAAAACTGTTTTATATGGTGGAATTTTAATTATGCTTGGTCACATAGCCCTTGCAACGCCATTCGGCAAAACTGCCCTTTTCTTTTCAATTGCCTTAATCATTTTTGGGACTGGTTTACTTAAGCCAAACGTTTCAGATATGGTGGGGAGTCTATACGCCGAAAAGGATTTGCGTCGTGATGCTGGTTTCAGTATCTTTGTTTTTGGAATTAACTTAGGCGCTTTTATTGCTCCTGCATTAGTTGGTTATCTTGGGCAAGAAGTTAACTTCCACCTTGGCTTTTCACTAGCAGCCGTTGGGATGTTACTTGGTCTCATCCAGTACGTCCGTGATGGCAATAAATACCTATCACCAGACAGTTTGGTCCCAAGTGACCCTTTATCAGCAACTGAGAAATCTTCCTTAATCAAGAAAGCAGTTGCTGCTCTGGTTGCTATTACACTTGTTCTACTTCTACTTCAAGTGACTGGTTTATTGTCAGTTGATTTAGTCATCAATTTCTTTACTATTGTCGCAATTGTCATTCCAATTTATTATTTCGTGTCAATTCTCAAAAGTAAGAAAATTACAAGTGAAGAGCGTTCACACGTCTTTGCCTACATTCCACTCTTTATTGCCTCAATTCTCTTTTGGTCAATTGAAGAGCAAGGCGCCGTTGTCTTAGCCCTATTCGCTGATGAACAAACTCGCCTCTACTTCACCTTCTTTGGCCACCACATCAACTTCCCATCTTCATACTTCCAAAGTATCAACCCACTCTTTATTATGCTCTACGTGCCAATTTTTGCGTGGATGTGGGCTAAACTTGGAAGCAAACAACCCTCATCAGCCAAAAAGTTCTCTTTTGGTTTAATGGCCTCAGGCTTATCATTTGTTTGGATGGCAATTCCAGTTATGCTCTTTGGAAGCCAAGCCAGAGTTAGTCCAATGTGGTTAATTATGAGTTGGGCAATTGTTATTGTCGGTGAAATGCTTATCTCACCAATTGGCTTGTCAGTTACAAATAAGCTAGCGCCTAAAGCATTTAAAGCTCAGATGATGTCGATTTGGTTCTTGAGTAATGCATCAGCTCAGGCCCTTAATGCTCAATTCGTTAAATTCTATACAGATCACACTGAGATAGCCTATTTTGCAATAGTTGGTGGTATAACCATCCTATTTGGTTTCTTATTACTATTTTATGTACCAAAAATTGATAACTTAATTAATGAATAATAACCATCCGTATAACGGGTGGTTCGAACAAGAGCTATAAGCCCAGAATACAAGCCAGCGCCTTTAGACGCTGGCTTTCACTTTGTTCAAACTTCATTGCTCTTGAATAGTCACAGGCCATTCATATTTGCCACTATCCTAAAGGGACCTTCACATTTTTTTGCACTTAATTTATCCAGTGCGATATCATGTTTATCCTAATATTGTATGTGTTTTTTTATTGTGGCTTCGTATACTCCTACAGTACTTACATAATATCCTTCCGCCCCAAAACGTCGATTAGCAAACTTAGATTTGAGATTGGCGTGTTTATCAAACATCAAGAGTGCACTTTTATCTTTTATATATCCCATAAAATTTGAGACACTAAGCCTTGGTGGAATACTCACCAACATATGGACATGATCCAGCATCAAATGTCCTTCAATTATTTCTACGCCTTTTTAGCTACACAATCTCTGAAAAATTTCACCAAGACTGCTTCTATATTGATTATAGATTATTTTTCGTCTATACCTAGGGGTGAACACAATGTGATACTTACACATCCACTTTGTGTGTGATAAGCTATATGCCTTTCTGTACATACTCTAACTCCTTTCGCAATACAATTGGCTTGAACACCCTTATTGTATCGTGTTAGGAGTTTTTTGGGTATAACCTTCAATGCGCACCCGCATAGCGGGTAGTTAATTGCTTCACACCTTTGGAGTGGAACGGACTAAGAGCCACATAATTTTAAAGCTATAACATTTGGTGTTATAGCTTTTCTGTCTTAATCAATATGAGAAAGAATAATTCCTGTTAGCTTTTCTAAACCAGCTGGTGTTGGTATATAGGCATTAAATGGAATATTATCGACTGGTTTATGATGAAGCTTAGCATATTCCGTGATTGGTTTGAAATACATTTTGGTTTGAGGACTAACCAAATATAAGTCGTATTCATCCTTATTCACTATATTTTTTGAATCACTTGTTGTTGTAGCATCAACATGAATATCTTTTCCCTTTACTTTTAATAAATCACTTGCTTTCTTAGCCATCAAAGATGACGACATTCCGGCATTACAAAATATCATTACTTTTTTCATTAGATTTCCTCCACAATTCCTTCTATTTCAGCTTGTTTTTTAGCTGCTTTTTGAGCAACAATGACAAATGGCCAGTAAAATAATGCTGTAACAATTAAAATAATGATTTGCACAAGAACAACTTTAATATCACCTTGCGATGCGAGGAAACCACTGATTAATGGTGGTGTAGTCCAAGGAACCATTACCGTTAAAGGTTTCACAAATCCTACCACAGTTGCAAAATAACCAATTAAAGCACCAATAACAGGACTAAGAACAAAAGGAATCATCATTGGAAGGTTGAAGACAATTGGGAAACCAAATATGATTGGTTCATTAATTTCAAATAAGCCTGGGCCAACAGATAATTTAATGATATCTTTAAATGGTTTATATTTGATAAACAACATGACTAATATGACCAATGCAAAAGTTCCACCTGTACCACCCATTTGAGCATAACATGTTTGGAATGCAGAATTTAAAATGTGCGGAGCTTCCTTACCAGCCTGAACAGCAGCCATATTTTCATTCATGTTCAGAAGCATTAAGGGTTCAGTTAATGTAGCATTGATTACTGATTGGTGAATCCCCAAGGTGAAAAGGAAATTACCAGTAGAGTATATTAATAAGTAACCAAATAAGGAAGTATTGACACGGCGCAGCGGCTCTTGAACCAAATTAGTAATCAAGGTCACCATATCAGTGTTGAACAAATTCAATAGCAATGCGGAGATTAAAGCAAAGAATGAAACAGTCAACATCAAAGGAATCATTGTTGAAAATGATTCACCGACTGCAGGTGGAACATCGTCGCCTAGTCTAATACGCAAATGTTTATTTTTGGTTAATTTGATAAACATTTCAGTTGCTAGCATCCCAATAATAATACCGGCAAACAATCCAGTTGTTCCGATTTCTTTAAAAGTGACAAGCCCGGAAACCTCAATTGCTTTTTCAGCTCCATTTGGAATCACTTCTTTAATCATTGGCAACATGACAAATAATGATGATATCGCTACAACTGATGAACTGATTGGCTTATCAAAATCACGATGTTGTGACAAAAAGTAAGCAATAACTGGTGTAATTAATAAACCAGCAATGTTTAGGGAGCCATTTGTTAACATGTTCCCATAGGTTTGAAATTTAGCTAAAACATCTCCATTAAATAAGGCAGTAAACACGACATTATTTAAAAGAACAGCTAAACCAGCCAAAATAAACAGTGGCATAATAGTTGTAAAAGCATCACGTAAGGTTCTTAGATGAATTTGATTCCCTAATCTTGCAGAGAACTCAGCAAATTTTTCTAAAAAATTTCCCCATTTACTTTCTTCCATAACACTACTCCTTTAATCTTCAAAAACTGAAGAGCCATTACTAGCAATCATATTCTTGAACCAATCAAAACTCTTCTTAGGAACTCGTTTCATATCTTTTAAATCATGGTTGCTACGGTTAACATAAACTAAGCCATAGCGTTTTTCCATATCACCTTTAGAACTTAAAATATCAATCAAGCCCCAACCAAGGTAACCAATTACCTCGACACCATCTTCCGTCATTGAATCAAACATAGCTTTGATATGATCTTTGTGATAATCAATACGATAATCATCTTGAATTGGATTTTCACCATCCCAAGTTTCACGAACCCCAATCCCATTTTCAATTGGGAAAACTGGTACTTTATATCTTTGATAGAGTTTATTGAGGACATCTCTGAAACCAAGTGGATCAATTTGCCATTCCCATTCTGTAGACTCAATATAAGGGTTAGCCTCCTTACCAAAGTCCAGATAAAAGTTTGGCGGTGTCCCTTCAGGGATATTCTTAGCACTTATCGTTGTAGAACTATAATAAGAAAAACTCATGAAATCACTCTTAAGTTTAGCCAGACTCTCCATTTCGCCGTCGATAATACCTAAATCAATAGCATTTGCTTTGGCATAGGCCAAATGCTGACGAGAATAGTTCCCATTGACATAACATTCAATTAAAGTCTGATTAACAAATTCATCCCATTCCCTTGCTACCTTGATATCTTCTGGACGAGGCGAAGCTGGGTACACCTCAGAATAAGCTAACATGCCACCTATTTTAGCATCTGTAGTTTCGTGGATATAATTGGCTATTTCAGCATGACAAATCATGACATTATGAGCAATTTGGTAAAGATCCTGAATAGATTCATCACCTTGATCATATCCAGAAATGTGAAAGCCTTCTCTAAAATGGAAGATGTTTTGTTCGTTAAAAGTAATCCAATACTTAACCCTGTCCCCAAAACGATCGACCATTTCTTTACCATATCTGATGAATGCATCTTTTACATATTTAGACATAAAACCATTGTAATCTTTAGCTAAATGTAATGGCATATCAAAATGATAGAGACAAATCATCGGTTCAATTCCACGCGCAAGTAAGTCATCTATAAACTGAGAATAATATGCAATCCCCTCCTCGTTAAATTCACCATCACCTTCTTTAACCACACGTGACCAAGAAATTTGGAATCGATACATATTCATACCAAGTTCTTTCATGTAGTCAAAATCTTCAATGTAATTATTATAGTTGTCATTGGCACAATGCCAATCACTTAATTGATCAGTAGCTTCTCGAATATCATAGACAGATAAACTCTTGCCACCTTGATTCCATCCACCTTCAGTTTGCATACTTGAAACTGAGTTACCCCAAAAGAATTTTTCCATGTCATACTCCTTTTTGAAATCGTTTACATTTACAGTATAATAAAAGAAGCTAGGCTTGTATATAGCCTTAGCTTCTCATGTACAGTTTTCAGTTTACATAGTCGCAATATAAGCATCAAACTGCTTCATTATATGCCCTAAGCAGGAGTCAAGATTAGTTTCAGTTTGACTAATTAACTGATCAGGTATTCCATAATAGACTCCAGAAATTGATCCCGTGATGGCTGCAATTGTATCAGAGTCTCCTCCTATCGAGATTGCATTTCTGATAGAGTCTTCAAAATCAGTGGATTCATAAAAGGCTTGTAATGCTTGTGGGACAGAGCCTTGACAGGATACATCAAAGCCATAAGTCTCTCTAATTTCATCTAAACTAAAATCAATCTGATAGTAATGATCCAAAGTGTATTCTAAAATATCTTCTTTCGATTTTCCTGCTTTTGCTAGATAGACTGCGGCAGTTACTGCCTCTGCCCCTTTAATTGCCTCAGGATGATTATGGCTGACCTTTGTTACTTCTTTCGACAGAATGATAGCTTCTTCTAAGGAAGAGGCAGCCAGAGCTACAGGAGAAATTCTCATTGCTGCACCATTACCAAAACTGCCATAAGGTTGAGGATTCTGTTCATTTAACCATTGATAAAATCGTGAACCAAATCCGGCGTGAGGATATTTTCGACCTAGTTTTTGCATCGAATGAATGACTACTTCTGATAAATCCGAAAAGTCCTCTTTGCTCTTCATTAGTGCCTCAGCAACTGCTAGCGTCATCAGACTATCATCAGTTAGATGGCAATCTTCTGTAAATAGTTGAAAATCTTTTGATTTGTGATTGTTCCATTCAAAACGTGAACCAATCACATCACCTACAACTGCTCCTAACATTTTTTCTCCTTCTATCTGAAATCAATATAGTTTACTGATGCTTTGGTATATTTTGCGCGTGTTTGGGAATATTCAAAGGGCCTGCCATCTTTGAGAAAGACAACTTGTTCGATTTCTAATACAGGATCATCCTTGGCACATTCTAAATATATCTGATCAAAATTATCGGGTTTATCTGCTCTAATCTGTCGAATGCCTGAGCCAATTTGTAAATCTAATTCTTCAATAATGTATCTGTAAATAGATTGATCTAGTATGTGACCATTTAATCCAGGAATTATATGACATGGATAAATAGAATATTCTAAATGAAATGGTTCATTATTTAAATACCTTAATCTGATAATATCAAAGACTGTTTGATTTGATAAGAGTTTTAACTTATCCATTTCTTCAGGGACTGGTAAACGTGTTTCAAAAGATATCACTTTACTTGTCATATTACCTTGATTGGAATAATAGCTTGATGTGCCTACGATCGTTCCGACATCAGTACCATACTTATCTTGCTGTAACGGTGGAAAGGTTACATAGGTTCCCTTACCTCTTTTGGTATACAAAAAACCTTCAATCTTAAGCAGATTAATAGCTTTTTGAATCGTCATTCGACTGACCTGATAATGGTTGGCTAATTCAAACTGGTCCGGAATAAGACAATCTTTTTTATAGCTTTCATTCAATATCTGTTTCCGAATATCGTTAGCAATCTTTTCATACTGTGTCATTTGTCACCCCTATTTAAATTAAACTATCACCTAATATGATTACATTATCATCATCCAATTAATTTGTAAACCTTTTCCGACTAAGTCATTCTGTCTCTCATCATACTCATTTATCAAATGATAAAATATGCTTAGATATGCTATTTCACTAAAAACTAACTTCTCCTTTATATGAACGTTTTAAGTCATTGTTTTCATAAATATCCGACTTTTGCTTGAAATGATTATTTAATTACGATATAGTTAAGGAGAACTATTTGATAATTAGGAGGATGTGTAGATGCCAAGCAAGAGAGAGACATCTCCAACTAAGTCCCGTGAAGTGAGAGTTTTAGGGAAACTTTATTCTAATTTCACTGCAGCTTGTCGGGAGCTAAATGCAACACCGAAGAAAGTCATTACAGTGGCTAATCGTTTGAATATCTCACGCGACGAGGCCCTGGAAAAAGTAACTCAAGGATTCGAGTTGAGTCCTGGCCCAATTTTTGAAATAAAAGAAAGACGCGATCCATCAAAACTTAATAATCGAATCTTCAACTTAAGAATGGAACTTGGCGAAACAGATCGTCAGTTTGCTGAACGATTTAACATCTCCTTATCCTCTGTTAGTCACTGGGAAATTGGTCGCTCAAAACCAAATGTAACTATCCTAAAGGAAATGGCTGAATTAGCAGGCCAGAGTTTTGAAGAGTTTTATTTTGGGAATTAAAACAAAACACTTAGTATTGAAATACTAGGTGTTTTTTAATATATCTATTGATTTTTTTACTAAAACTAGTCCTTTAATAAAATTTCTAAATCCTGACGAATCTCTTGAGGGGCGGTCTTAGAGGAATAACGTTTTACGACTTGGCCGTATTTGTCAATCAGAAATTTGGCGAAGTTCCATTCAATTGCTTTACCTAGTAGCCCCTTCTTTTGAGCTTTTAACCAGACATACATTTGGTCTGCTTCTTTACCATTCACATTTACCTTAGCGAATCTAGGAAAAGTTGTTTGGTAATTGAGACTACAAAAGTCATTAATTTCTTCGGCATTACCAGGTGCTTGCCCAGCAAATTGATTACAAGGAAAGTCTAAAATCACAAAACCTTTGTCGACATACTGATCGTAAAGTTCCTGGAGACCTTGGTATTGGGGAGTCAAACCACAGCCCGTTGCTGTATTGACGATGAGAAGTACCTTACCTTGAAACTGACTAAGGGAAATGTCCTCTCCATGTTGGTCTTTAACTGTAAAATCATAAAGTGATGTCATATATCCCTCCTTTAGGCTGTGCTTGCATTATAACATAATATAGAAATAAGCTGTTCAGAATTGTTCTCAAAAAAAACAGACCAGGTCTGCTTTTTTTACAACTGATAAAAGCGCTTAATATACCTATTATACCACATTTAATAGTCTGAAATTTCAATTATTCCCCAATATAGTCAAATCTTTTTTCTTTTAAAAGTGTCTATCTAAGAGTATTCTACCCCTTTCCTGTATAATGAAAGTATCCCAAAAATTACAATGCTCTTAATAACAAATTAAATAGGAGATTTGATATGAAACAAATTCACAACCGTCTTACTAAAGTCTTGGTGCCACTACTGGTGCTTGTCGCTCTTGCCTGTGGCCTCGGCTTCTTTTTCCGTGATCAACTCACCCACCTCTTCGGCGGCACAACAACCGCTGATTACAATTACGTCCTCAAACGATTTGACAAGCAAGTCCAGTTGGTTGTCGCTGACGCCGAGACTGATACTACCCGTAAGCAAACCTTTCAAAACGACAATTTAACAGAATGGCCGAGCTGGACAGAAACCATCACCAGATTCTTTATTGGTCGAGATATGGAAGTTTTGATCCCAGTTACCACTGAATTCAAAATTGACTTAGCCGGAATCGGCAAAAATGATATCCTGATTAAAGATAATACAGTGACCTTCAAAAAACCACTAACCGTTTATGTTGACTCCCAACAAAGTGGCAAAATAAAAATC
The DNA here is from genome assembly GCF_000187935.1 of Streptococcus parauberis NCFD 2020. Taxonomy (NCBI): domain Bacteria; kingdom Bacillati; phylum Bacillota; class Bacilli; order Lactobacillales; family Streptococcaceae; genus Streptococcus; species Streptococcus parauberis. The sequence goes on along the minus strand of NZ_AEUT02000001.1, from coordinate 517,479 downwards.
AAAAACCAATCCAGTGGCTTAGTCGATAAAGCAGTTGACCTAGCAACCTCAAGTGTCAAAGCCCAAGAATTTTTAGCAGAAAAAACAGACGAAACCGTCTATAACACATCTAGATTTGTCCTCAGTGATAAAAAAGAGGACGTTATCAAAGCCTCAGAAAAAGCCCTAACTTCCATCCTAAATATCAATTCCGAAAAGAAAATCAAAGTCCAACTAGCAGAAGACGACTTGCACTTCAAAATTAAAGACAAGAAAAACTAAAATAACTCTCCATTTTGGAGAGTTATTTTTTTACATTTTTATCATTATTATCTAAAGTAGATTTTGCCAATTCTTTATTATTGTTAGAACAAGTTGTTAAAATACAAGAGCCGATAAAATGATCAATGACTTCTTTTCATTTCAATTACCTCTACTCCATTATATCATTTAATAGTTTGGATTATTTAACAACTATAAATCCGATACGAAGCTAAATATAATAGTTTGTTACCAGTTTTATGAAAAGTATGAAATGAAATTATAATATATTTCATTCAAGTCTAAAAAAGGTATGATTTCATAATTTCTATAAATATTTTTTCATTTTTTTGTATAGAATACTTATACATTTATGATAATTTAAAATAGTTTGACAAATTGATTGAAAGATTTTGACAATTCCTTTTTATCAATGTTTATAGGTGCTATTCATTTGATTTTCTGTCAATTCACATCAATTTTACTTCTCATTTTTTAATAACAAAATGTATAAACGCATACTTATTATAGGATATTTAATAATCTGAATTTTCTCTATCATAACACTTTACCAAAAGCCCTTGACAGCGCTTTCTTTATGGATATAATAAAGCTTGGGAATAACCTTATAAAAGGAGAAAACATGTTTGCCTTAGGAACATTAATTGATGCATCTGCAATTTTATTTGCAGGGATTGTTGGTAAATATTTTGGACGACAACTCAATGAGCGCCATCAAGAAAGCTTGAGTATGGCTACTGGTGTCAGTGTCCTCTTCATTGGCATTTCTGGTGCTATGTCGGGTATGTTGCAGATGTCTAAAGAGTCTTTAATTAGTGGTGGTAGCATGTTAGTTGTTGCTTGCTTAGCATTGGGCGCTCTGATTGGTGAAGTCATTAATATTGAAGGCGCCTTTGAGAAATTTGGTCAATGGCTGAAAGTCAAAAGTGGCAATTCCAAGGATCCTGATTTTGTAAACGCCTTTGTTGTGGCGACTTTGACAGTTTGCATTGGTGCTATGGCTGTTATCGGACCGCTTCAAGATGGTATCAGTGGCGATATCAGTTTACTCTTAACCAAGAGTGTCTTAGATTTTATCATTGTTATAGTCTTATCATCATCGCTTGGAAAAGGTGCCGTTTTTTCAGCCTTTCCAGTCCTCATCATCCAAGGTGCTATTACTGCTTTTGCTCATATTTTAAAACCTATTATGACTGACGGAGCACTAGCCAATATCTCACTGGTCGGCTCAATCCTTATCTTTTGTGTTGGGTTGAATATTGTCTTTGGCAAACGAATACGTGTAGCAAATATGCTACCAGCCTTAGTCTTCGCAGCATCTGTTGCATACTTTTAAATCAAGTGAAATACCATTTATGTACTGTTTCAAATAAGTCGATTTTTATATTTACAAAAAAAGGATTAAGTTCTACTCAGTACAGAACTTAATCCTTTTTCTTTGATTGATTATCTTATGTCGCTAATAAATGAATTCTATGAAATGACTAATCAAATCTGATATACCGCTATTTGATTGAGAGGTTATCATTTTATTGCTATAATCTATTAAAAATCCCCTTCATTAGATCTTCTATCTAATGAAGGGGAATATAATATTATCTATGATAAGATTTTTTGATATAGTTAACTGAATTATTGTACTTCTTGTTGATTAATTATATCATATGTAACTGCTCTACCATTTGAATTAAATAATAAATATTGGCTAAATTGAATATTTCCTATGCTAACACCATATTTAAAGGCTAGTTGAGTGAGTCGATTTTGGAAAGTTGCTTGATCTATTCCATACCGACTAGCTAATGCTTGCATCTGCGCATCATAATTATCGATGTCAACTTTCTCCTCCGCTACTTCAGCTTTATCAGCTGGATCAGCTATTGGAACATCTTGAGTCTCTTGTGGTGATGTTTCTTCTGGCTGACTTGGTAATGAGGTTTCTTTACCTTCCTTATTTTCAGGCATTGGCTGAGCAACGTCTTTTAATGTGTAAATGATAGGATCATTTATATTGACAAGCTTGAGAGATACCGTCGGTTTATTAGCAACACTGACGACATCTCCTGAAACATGTAAATCTCTTAAGCTTACATGATACTGTTGAGCAATATAGTCGTATTTTTTTTGCTCTAATTGTTTTTGATTATGTATTTCAACAAAGTCTACTTCTTTGTAGTCTATTGGTAATTTAATATCATTTAAAGAGATGGTTTTTTGGGATCCGTCTTTTAAATAAATGATTAAATCAGAGCCAGATCGAATGACATCTTCTGTTTGATAATCCAATTTTGCTTTGCCCATTTTAAGTTGCAAGAGGGTTGTCTTATATTCTTCTTGATCGTCAAACTGATCTGGATTTATTGCCGATGGCACATTTTTCATTTCAGCAGTATGAGTGTGATTACCATGGGGAATAATAATCTTATCTCCGGTTACCTTAAACTTATCAATTGGTACATTAGTTTGCAGTGAGAGGAATTGTAATTTTTTGGCAATTTCTTCTTTGCTATAGTGACCAGCTTCAATTTTTTCAATCTTACTATTCTTAGCATTAATGCTATCTTGAACTTGTTTTAACTCACTGTCTTCAAGTTCACTATAAGGAATATAATGTTCATGCCCTTCATGATCTGCTATAATCCCTTCTTCATCATATGATTTAATTGAATCAACAGAAAATTGATAACCATCATCAGTCGTATATGGTTTGCCGTCATTTCCTTGTTTGGTTTTCTTAATAGAGCCATTCACTAGATTAATCTTGCCGTCCTTACCTTTTGGTAATTCAGGCTTGTGGTCAACAGGTTTTGGTGATTCAGGTTTTTTTGGAGTTTCAAGCCCAAGAAGTTTCTCAGCTGTCGCTTTGTCCACCTGGCTTTGACCGGCAAGGTGCATCCTTGCCAAGTAGATTTCAAGCGGTGATAATTGACTCTCTGGTACTACGTGCCAATGATTACCATGTGGAATTACATAACCACGACTGGTTAATTTAGTGACTTGATTTGGGTCAAATACTAAACCATCGTCTTCACGGTGACGTTTATTTGCAGGTTGTTTGTAGAGTTTCTGCAAGAGCTCATGATAAGATACATGATTCTTATCAACTACTGGAGCTGGCTGATTTGGTTTGTGACGATGATCATCACCGCCAGTATGGTGTGGGGCTGGAATTGGTGAGTTAGGAACGATTGGGTAGTAGATAGGGGCATTTGAATGGCCTCCACCACTTGGAGCGGGAGCCCAGTTGCCACCGTTTGATACAGGAATTGGTATTGATGCACCGCCTGTACCAGCCTTATGACCTGCTCCTTTTCCTGATTTAGCAGCCCAAACGGCTTGAGCTGCACCTAATTCACTTGCAGATAATTCTGCTTTGGGAATATAGTGGAAGTGATTTCCGTGAGGCACAATGTAAGCATCGCCAGTATCTTCCAAAACATCATTTGGATTAAAGATATACCCATCATCAGTGGTGTAGCGCCCTTGGCTTTTAGCAGCTTTAATCTCTTGTCTAGAGGCTGCAACATGTCCACCAGACTTAGAAGCATTTTCTGAAGCTGATCCGTAACCATTTTTTTCTGCTTCTTTTCTTCCTTTTCTAGATTGTTCTGCTATTTGTTCCTTACTTCTAATATTTTCCTTCTTACTTCCTTCCTTCAGGTACAAGTAATATTTTCCATCTACTTTTATAATATAGCCATCTTTAACTTCGTTTACAACGTCTGCTTTATTGAAAACATAGTTTGGGTCTTTCATCAGCAACTCTTCACTGATAATAGCATTATATGGCACTTTTCCGTTGTAATAATGATAATGATCACCATGAGAAGTGACATAGCCCTTATCCGTAATTTTAACGACAATCTGTTCAGCTGAAATTCCTTCTTCTTTACTGATATCATCTGGACTCTTATCTGCAGCTTGCTTGATTTTGTAATTTTTACTTGCTTTATCAGCGTCAACATAAGACACTGAATTTTCTTTAACATGTTGAGCTTGGAATTGACCAAGTTCATAGCCGCAAGCACTAAATAACAAAGCAAGAACAGCACCGGTGCCAATCATTTTCTTCTTATTCATTTTTTACTCCTATTATTTTAATTCTTGATATAAAATTTCTAAATTTTGCTCAATATAGTTCAAGTAAGCTTTATTTTCTCCTGGATCAATTTCTAAAGGACTCAATTCTTTCAGTTTTGCACCCGTAGATTTAGCCACTGTTTTGGCCATTTTTTGTGACACATTTTTCTCAACAAAAATAGTATTGACCTTATAAGTTTTGATAAAGTCCCGGATTTCCTTAAGTTGTCTTGCAGTTGGTTCCTGTTCAGGAGAAATTCCTGAAATGCCAAGTTGGACTAAACCAAAGCGTTTGGCTAAATATGAAAAAGCAGTATGTTGCGTCACAAAGGTTTTCTTTTTCAAAGACTTAAATTTTACTTTATAGTCTTTGGCAATCGCTTCCGCTTCTTCAGTAAAGCTATTGGCGTTTTTTTGATAGACATCCTTATGTTTAGGGTCCAACTTGCAGAGCTTATCAGCAATATCATGTACTTCTTGTGCTGCCATAATTGGATCAGACCAGGTATGTGGATCATAAAGGGTAGCTGGATCAATCCCCTTACCCACCTCCATATCTTCTAGTCCTTGTACCTTGTCTAAAGGCAATGCTTTTGATGCTTCTATAATTTTAACCTTTGAGTGGTGGGTGCTAGCATCCAGTTGGCCCGCCCAAGATTCCAAAGTATGTGAATGGTAAAAAAAGACATCGGCATCATAGATGGCAGCAACGTCATTGGCTGAAGGTTCATAACCATGAATACCAGAATTTGTATGAATCATTTTAATATTATTCAGATCACCAGAGACATACTTGGTCATGGCATAGATTGGATAAAAACTAGTTACAATTTTTAATCCTTCCACCTTTTCTTGCTTTTCTGAGTGACAACCAGTAAGTATTAAGCAAATCGGTAACAATATACAAAATAATAAGCTATAAAAAATTTTTTTAATTTTCAATTGTTCTCCTTTCAACATTTACTAATTTAACTTAACCAGTTAAGTATATAACGTAATTTTATTTTAGTCAAGTGCTTATATAAAAATATGTTTTGAAGTAAAGCTACTAATAAAGTTAATCTTTTAAAATAATAATTTAAGAACTAAAAAAAGGATAAGTCTCCTTATCCTCTTTTTAGTTATCCAATTAAATTTCTAAAGAAATCAACGATTTGTTGCCAAATATTTTTTCCTGTCTCTACTGCTTTTGTTGTATCAACATTTTTCAAACTATCTAAGTTGATTCCTTTAAAGGCATTACCCGATTTTGCAACAATTGAATCCTTCAATGAATTCAATGTCTTCGTGAAGTCACCATTTGTGATGACACCTGAGTTTGATAAGTTAAAGGCAAAATTATTAATCATTGTAATTTGGTCTTGTGAGATAACATTATCTAATTTGTATTTAGCAAGGGTATCTGTAACAATCTTTTCAACATCTTCTTTCGTTAAATCAGACCCACCTTTAGCTACTTGCGCTTTAATATCTGTCAAAGCAACATTCAATTTATCAGTGTCGTAACCATCTTTACCTTGGTTCGCTGCATCGATGTCTGATAAGGCCTTCAATTCATCCTGCGCCAGCTCTTTGTTCTCTTGTGGAATCTGTGCTCCGTTTTCTTCAAGAGAATAATAGATCCCCGCGAGAGCTGATTCACCCGTAACAGCAATCGGCGCTGCAACACTAATGTCAGCATGCTCAATTCCGAGCGTCACAGCCGCATTACGGTACATGTCCTGAGTTACCTTGGTAATTTTATCAGGCGTCACAATTTCCACTTTGAGCACATCATTTGCACCCAATTTCTTGATTTTAACAGATGAATAAAGTTGGATGCTAGCATCATCAGCTACGTTCATGATTTTAGCATAGGCAGCCGTTGTCAATGTTTTTACCTGATTATCATTAGCACTATCATAGTTCAAGAGATTAAGTGTTTCTTGCTTTTGTGATTCATCAAGGGAATAGCCGAGCACGTAATCAGGCTGAACATAGCCCTCATTGATAACCTGCTGAACATCACTAGTTGCCGCATAAACTGGCGTGGCAATAATAGCCGAGGATAAAGCAAGACCTAGTCCTGCAAGCATTAGTTTTTTACTTTTTTTCATTATTTTTCTCCTTTGGAGTTATTTCCTAATTAATCAAAATCCCGTGTGACTATTATATCACCTTACCATTTAGAAGACGATTAAAAACCTGCGACTACCAGATGACAAAATGAGTCAATCCCATAACAAAAGCCCTAAGCATAGGGCGTTTGTTATTCATGTAATTCCAGTGGTAAGCCATCTGGATCAAAGAAAAAGGTCATTTTCTTGCCAGTATAGTCATCATAACGTAGCTCCTCTACAGGAATGGCTAGCACTTTCAACTCTTCTATATATGATTCAATATCTTTCACATAAAAGGCTAAATGTCTAAGGCCACAGGCTTCGCGGTCAAATTCCGGACGACCAACTCGTTTTGGTGGCGCCGTGAATTCAGGATCTGATTTTGAATTACCAAAAATCTCTAATTCAATGTCACCACATTTCAAGTCCAATTTATAATCATGACGCTCAGGACGATGATTTTCTCTGATAATCTCAAAACCAAGCTTATTAACATAAAAGTCTTTAGATTTATCATAATCAGAAACAATAATGGCCACATGATGAATAGCAGTTAATTTCATAAAAGTTCTACTCTCTTTTCAGTTTACATTTTCTATTTTTTGCAATCTATCAAGAATTAAATAAAAAATACTTTTCAAAGTGGTGATATCATTTAAAACAATAAGTTTTCAATGATAGGAATAATTTAGATGTTAGTCTAAATTATTAGGTATGGAATTCCATACCGCCCCTCTCCACATAAGAAAAGTAATTTTTAAAAGTAAAAATTTGATTATTCGATAGCTATTTGATTATAAGATTTACTAAAGTATCCAAGAACTTTTTTGGAAGCATTTTTATAATTCATCTGTTCTTTTAGTATACCTTTAACTACAATCCTCTCTTTAGCTTCTGCATCAGTACAAGTAATTAAAGTAATATCTTTGACCCCTAGAGTATCTTCAATTACATCAACACGATCAGGTGTCACATGATCTACTGATTTTATATCATAACGATAAATTTTCTCTTTGTCTGTTACATAGATAGGCATCCCAATTTTTGCGTTTTCCAGTGGAGAAAACAACATTTTTGAAGAACCTGCCATACCGAAAACATGATGACTTGAAAGAGAGTAATTATTATCGCCACCCATGACTTGGCCCTCTTTCATGGTACCAGCTCCGTAGAGTATTTCCACATTTCCTAGGCCTTTAAAAATCGGTAGGTTAATACTGACATCTGGTACTGCAATACCACCAATTACAGGAAGTTTCTGAGCCGCCATCTGAGCTTGAATAACTGCTTGTGTATCTACAGCTTTTACATCTTCAAATTTAAAACTTACTTTAGCTTTTTTATTTTTCTTGATCGTCTTTTTACTAACATGACTAACTTGGTATTTATTTGAATTCCAAGCAATTATAGTATTACGAATTGGCTTATTAAATAATAATCCCAATCCAACTATCATTAAAATAGTAGCTATAATTATTCGTACTCGATTTCCAAGACTTGATTTATAATTATTTTTCATGCTTATTCCTCACTTGGTGCTTGATTATCTCCATCAGCACTTGTTGGACTTGTTTCATTTATATCAGTAACTACTGATACTTCTGTTGAATTAACTTCTTCTACTTCAGGTTCCGGTTCAACTAAGGCAAAGGTTACAATTTTAGAATCTTGGTCTAATCTCATCACTCTAACACCGAGGGTAGCTCGACCTGTTTGGGAAACATTTGAGATTGATGTACGAATGATAACTCCTTTATTAGTGATAATCATCATATCCTCGTCACCAGATACAGTGGTTAAACCAGCTAATGGACCATTTTTAGCTGTGATATTAGCTGTTTTAATCCCTTTACCACCACGACCCTTTGTTGGGTACTCAGAGGCTGCAGTACGTTTCCCATAACCATTTTCAGTAATGATTAATACTTCTTGATCATCAGTGATTCGAGAAGCTCCAACAACCATATCTTCGTCCCGTAATTTAACACCACGGACGCCGGTAGCTGAACGACCCATGTTACGGATTGATGATTCATTGAAACGAACTGAGTAACCTGAACGTGTACCAATAATGATATCTTCAGTTCCATCAGTTAATAAGACATTGATTAACTCGTCGTCTTCTTTCAAGTTCAAGGCTCTTAAACCATTTTGACGGATATTATTAAATTCTGAAGCACTAGTACGTTTTACAACCCCACCTTTTGTGGTGAAGAAGAAATACTTGTCGGCAACTTCTACTTTTCGTGCATTGATAATGGTTTGAATTGTTTCACCGTCATCAAGCTTCAATAGATTGACAATTGGTAAGCCTTTTGCTGTCCGACCATACTCAGGAATTTCATAGGCTTTTAATCTATAAACACGTCCCTTGTTGGTAAAGAAGAGCAGGGTATCATGGGTACTTGTCGAAACTAATTCACGTACAAAGTCGTCATCATTTACACCAGTACCTTGTACGCCACGTCCACCACGTTTTTGCGCTCTAAATTCATCTTGCGCGAGACGTTTGATGTAGCCCATGTTTGACAAGGTGATTAGTACGTCTTCTTCTTCAATCAGATCTTCATCTTCTAAAGAGAGAACTTCCCCAACCATTAATTCCGTACGACGAGCATCGGCATACTTACGTTTAACTTCATCCATCTCTTCGATTATAATGGTTTGCACTCGCTCTGGCTTGGACAATATATCCGCCAAATCAGCAATTAAAGCAATCAGCGCATCGTATTCAGATTGAATCTTATCACGTTCCAAACCAGTCAGACGGCGCAGACGCATGTCTAGTATCGCTTGACTTTGTCGCTCGGAAAGTTCGAAACGTTGCATCAACTCAGCTTGCGCAATCACATCAGTCTGACTCTTACGGATGATTGCAATGACTTCATCCAAGTGATCGAGGGCAATTAGTAAACCTTCTAAAATATGAGCTCGCGCTTCTGCCTTATCCTTATCAAACTGAGTTCGACGTGTAATAACTTCTTTTTGGTGAAGAATGTAATTGTCGATAATCTGACGAAGTGATAAAATCTTAGGAACGCCATTTTCAATCGCAAGCATGTTGAAACTAAAGTTAGTTTGTAAACTAGTTAGTTTAAACAGGTTATTTAAAATTACATTAGCTGACGCATCACGCCTTACTTCGATGACGAAGCGGACACCCTCACGGTTAGATTCATCACGGACTGCTGTAATCCCTTCGATACGTTTATCTTGAGCTAGACGAACAATGTGCTCATGAACTTTTGTTTTATTAACCCCATAAGGGAATTCAGTAACCACAATACGTTCACGGCCATTTTTAGTTGTTTCAATTTCAGTCCGAGAGCGCAGGACAATTGAACCACGTCCAGTATCATATGCTCTATGGATACCAGAACGTCCCATTACCATGGCTCCTGTTGGGAAGTCAGGTCCAGGGATAACTTCCATTAAGTCACGAGTTGTAACTTCAGGATTTTCCATGACTAATTTAACGGCATCGATTGACTCACCCAAATTATGAGGAGGAATATTTGTCGCCATCCCAACAGCAATACCAGTTGCCCCATTAACTAATAAGTTAGGGAATCGAGCAGGTAAAACTAATGGTTCACGTTCACTACCATCATAGTTTTCTTGAAAGTCTACTGTGTTTTTATTAATATCACGAAGCATTTCAAGGGCAATTTTGCTCATTCTTGCTTCAGTATAACGTTGCGCAGCGGCACCATCACCATCCATAGAACCGAAATTTCCATGGCCATCAACAAGCATATGGCGGTATGACCACCATTGGGCCATTCTGACCATAGCTTCATAAATTGATGAATCGCCATGTGGATGGTATTTACCCATTACATCCCCGGTGATACGGGCCGATTTTTTATGGGGCTTATCCGGTGTTACACCTAGTTCATTCATTCCGTATAAAATACGACGATGAACTGGTTTCAACCCATCACGCACATCCGGCAAAGCTCTGGCCACGATTACACTCATGGCATAGTCAATGAAAGATGTTTTCATTTCCTTTGTCAGATTTACGTCAATTAAATTTCTATCTTGCATCTAAGGAATGCTCCTTTTCTAGTCCAAACTCTATTTAATTATAGCACAAAATCAATATTTTTGCGAATTGGAACCCCTTTCAGAAAACAATTTTCACTTTTTTCGTGATTTAAGTGACAAACAATTTTCAAAATGCTAAAATTAAGTTGTATGGGGCTTCCCTCTAAAAAAATTAAGGAGATGTTTAGAAATGACTTTAACTAAACAACATAAAAAAGTTATCTTGGTCGGTGATGGTGCCGTTGGTTCTTCATATGCATTTGCATTAGTAACACAAAATATCGCTCAAGAACTTGGAATTATTGATATTTTCAAAGAAAAAACTCAAGGTGATGCAGAAGATTTAAGCCACGCTCTTGCATTCACATCACCCAAAAAAATCTATGCAGCTGACTACTCAGACTGTCATGATGCTGACTTAGTAGTACTTACTGCTGGTGCTCCACAAAAACCAGGTGAAACTCGTCTTGACTTGGTTGAAAAAAACTTACGTATCAATAAAGAGGTCGTAACAGCAATCGTTGACTCAGGTTTCTCTGGTATCTTCTTAGTTGCTGCTAACCCAGTTGACGTCCTAACTTATTCTACTTGGAAATTCTCAGGATTCCCTAAAGAACGTGTTATCGGATCAGGTACTTCACTTGACTCAGCTCGTTTTCGTCAAGCTCTTTCAGATAAAATCGGTGTCGACGCTCGTTCTGTCCATGCTTATATCATGGGTGAACACGGTGACTCAGAATTTGCTGTTTGGTCACACGCTAACGTTGCCGGTGTTAAATTAGAACAATGGTTACAAGATAACCGCGACATCGACGAAGCAGGTCTTTTAGATCTCTTTATTTCAGTTCGTGATGCTGCTTATTCAATCATCAACAAAAAAGGTGCAACATTCTACGGAATCGCAGTTGCCTTAGCTCGTATTACTAAAGCTATCCTTGATGATGAAAATGCTGTACTTCCACTTTCTGTTTTCCAAGAAGGTCAATATGAAGGTGTAACTGATTGTTATATCGGTCAACCTGCTATCATTGGTGCATACGGTATTGTTCGTCCAGTAAACATTCCATTGAATGATGCTGAATTACAAAAAATGCAGGCTTCTGCAAAACAACTAAAAGCTATTATAGACGAAGCTTTCCAAAAAGAAGAATTCGCTTCAGCAGCTAAGAACTAATTAGAAAAGAACGACAATTAAAATTGTCGTTCTTTTTTTATCTCCTGTTATACCTTAGCATGGCGATGCCATCAGTGACAGTGGATTCTATCAGTTTTAATTTGTGTTCTTGGTCATTACCTTTGAATAAAGGTCGGCCTTTTCCGAGGATTGTTGGGATGATGCCAATAATGTACTGGTCTATCATATCATGATCGATCATCAATTGGACCAAATCAGCGCCTCCAAATAACCAAATTGGTCCGCCTTCTTCTGCTTTCAGGCTTTTAACATTTTCTAAAATAGATGAGGTAAAGTGAAGATTTGGTCTGTCCGAAAGTCTTTGCTGATGAGTTGCCACATAAAATTGTTTCATTTCATGATAGTCGATCATTTCCAGTGGGCAGTCATCATAGGCTTTGCGTCCCATTATAATCGTGTCACATGAGGCAAAAAAGCCTGAGTTATCAAATTGCAAGGGGGTATCAAATTGTTCTGTCCCATGCCCTTCAATCCAATCATAAGACCCATCCTCTCTTGCAATATAACCATCTAAGCTAATGGCGATATTTAAGACTAATTGCCTCATCTGTTCCTCATTTCTAGGGCTATTACTTAGCAGATAATGCCGCCATTGTAATGTAGTTGTATGGTTTATTAAAGTGTGGTAGGAAGAAGATATCCATTAAGGCTAATTTTTCAATTGTAACTTTTTCTTGGATGGCTAATGAGAACATGTGAATCCCCATAGAGATATCCTCTTTTGAAACCATTTGACAACCTAATACGACACGACTATCTTTGTCGTAGACAATTTTAATAGCCACTTCGTGGTTACCATGTTTGATAAATTCTGGCTTCTGTAAATCATTAAAACCAGTCTCTAATGCATTATACCCTGCATCTTTAGCTTTGGCTAGTGTCAATCCAGTCGAAACCATGTTCAACCCATAAATCGAAATACCATTTGAGCCTTGTACGCCTGCGCCCTCTAATTCATGACCACAAGCATTATGAGCAGCAACAATACCTGTCCGAACTGCATTTGATGCTAGGGCGATGTAGTTAACATCTTGACGGGCGTTGTCGTAGATAGTTGCACAATCGCCAATGGCAAATACGTCTTTCATACTTGTTTCTTGTTTTTTATCGACAATCCAAGCCCCATTTGGTAAGGTTGCTAATTTACCTTGACCAAGTGCTGTATTTGGTTTAAAACCAACAGCCATAATGACCATGTCGACATCAAAGCTTGCTTTATCTGTGACAATGCGTTCTACTTTGCCATTGCCTTCCACAGCCTTCAAGGTGTGGCCAAAGGCAAGTTGAATGCCATGGTCCTCTAGGTTCTTACTCATGAGGTCTGTGAACTCGCGATCGTAATAACCACCCATACATGTTTCAGCGATGTCAACTAGAACAACTTCTTTACCTTTGCGTTGAAATGCCTCAGCTAGTTCAACACCAATGTAACCAGCTCCAACAACAGCAATTTTATCAAGTCCTGGTTTAGCCAGTTTCTCAATCACTTCAGCAGAGTTTTGGAAGAGTTTAACAAATTGTAAGTTTTCTAAAGTAGCCTTGAATTCAAGTGAATCTTTGACTAATTCTACTCCTTCGATTGGTGGAATAATTGGTTGTGATCCTGTAGCTAAAATCAATTTATCATATGATTCCTGATGCTCTTGACCATCTACTAAGGCTGTAACCACTTTTTGATCAAAATCAATGTTTAACACTGGTGATTCCATGTAAACTTTTGCACCCATTGATTCCAATTCTTCCTTGTCAGAATAAAAGAGTCCTTCTGGTCCATCAATCTGTTCACCAATCCATAATGCCATCCCACAACCAAGGAAAGAAATATTAGAATTTTGGTCAAAAGTGACAATTTCATTTTCTTTTCCGTAATTTGTTAACATTGTTTTAATGGAAGCTGTTCCTGCATGGTTGGTTCCAACAACGATAATTTTTGCCATATATATTGTTCCTCTTTTCACAATTTTTAGTTTAGGGCTAAATTATAGCATAGAAAAAAGCGCATACAAAAACATATGCTCACCGTTTCACAAGTAATAGATTATTACAAAATCCCTTTTACAAGGCATTATTCGGAAATAAGTGAATTCTTACACAAAAATATTGGTTAAACTTTGTGAATATCCTAACATTTTGAATTAGAAATATTTATTTTGTTCCGAAAATCAATTATCAAAAATTTATAAAAAAAATGACAAATCAATTTAGATTTGTCATTTTCGCTCTGCCATTTTTTAAAATAAAGACATGAATTCTATGAGATACAAATTAAAATGGACTTCTTGAGAATAATAGATATTCCCACCATTTTTATATAATTGACCACCTGAAATTAATGCTAAGGGATGATAATAAAAATAAGTTTCACCACTTGTGTTACCTAAACTTGGAGCTACAACAGTTTTAGAATATGTTTTGGCCAAAGGAATGGTATTTTTACCACCATGATTGGCAACATAATGAATATAAGCAGTCCCAAAATTATAGGCTTGCACAGCAGTCCATGAATCGACTTGGGCTTGCTCGGCTAATTCTAGATTATGTGATAAGAGTTTAATGCCATGGTTAATACTAGATTTACTATCAGTGATAGAATTTGTCCTTCCACTGCTACTTTCACTAGCTTGCATGACATCTACTTCGCCACCCTTTGTCTCGGTGTAAATCATGGCGAGAACAAGGTTGACATTGGTATTTGTATTATTCTCAGCCAAGGTTTTCTCAACCATATCTTTATACTGTAGCACATTATGAACATTCTTATAGGTAATATATGCTTGAAAGACACAAAAAATGAAAACGACTAGAATAATAACACGTTTGAAAAATTTCAACATTTATTTATTCTTGATATCCTCTATATTTTTAATCAAGATTGAATAAGTTCCATCATCATTCATAATGAATTCAACAGAATCTGCATCTTGATAAACTGTATTTGGTACAATCAGTTCAATTCCATTTGAAAGTGACAGTTTTTGACTTTCAAATTTCTTTATTTGTCTGGAAGAATCAATATCACTCACCTGAATCGGTTCTGGAATACTCTCCTTAATTTGGTCAACAAAGGTTAACTTTGCAGTCAAATTATTATCAAAGAGTTGATCAGCCAATTTCTCAGGAGATAACTCTGCTTCTTCTTCTAAATTTTTATAAATGGCTGATTTGACTTTTGATTGAAAGGCAAAATCATCCTGATTAAAGTTTTCAGCAATCTTTTGCGCAGTCTGTTCTAGAGTCTTGATTGATTTTTTAACAGATTGTTCAGGTTTAACTTTTAACAAATTTTCTGAGAAATAATTCTCAAAGGATCCATTATGTTTAACCCTTTTTTCAATCAAGTAATAGGTATTGGATTGTAAATTGATGACTAAAGCTTCATCTGGTGCTTGAGCTGCAGAAGGTAAGTTGTTTTGCGTAATACTAAAAGGATTCTCTTGGCTTTCAGCCATATGGGCAAAGCTTTCCTTCAATGCAATTCTTAAAAATGCAAAATAAGGTTGACCTTCTTTGTCAAATTGAAGAAAGACCAGATCATTTGTTTTCTGGTCTTCTGAAATCACAAACTCTTCTTTCCAAAGCTTAGCAACTTTTTGACTGGAGTCGATAAAATCATCTGTAATTAGCTCTCTAAAAATATTATCATTTTCAAACTGACCACGCTTTGCATCATCTGAAAAAACTTTAGCTAACTTTTTACGAAAATACTCATCAATTCTTGGTGTGATATTAACTAAACCCTCTGACAGAAAAAGTTCCGTATCATTTGGCGAGAATTGATGAATAGTAATTTTTTTAATATATATATCTAACATGATTATAGGTTTTCATACAATGGGAAGGCATCCGTAAGTGCACGAACATCTTGACGAACTTGTTCTAAAACTTCTGGCTTATCGTGATTAACAAGGGCAGTGATGATTAATTGGGCAATTTCTTGACAGGCTTTGACATCCATACCACGACTGGTAATAGCAGCGCAACCAATCCGAATTCCAGATGTCTTGAATGGTGACAAAGTTTCATAAGGAATTGAATTCTTATTAAGAGTGATGTTTACTTCATCAAGAAGATTTTGTGCTAATTTACCATTAGCAATAACCTTTGTCACATCTACTAAGAAGACATGGTTATCAGTTCCACCAGAAATCACACGGAAACGGTCATCAGCTTCGAAAACTGATGCCATTGCTGCTGTGTTATCAATGATAGCTTGGGCATAGTCCTTAAATGCAGGATCAAGAGCTTCTTTGAATGATACTGCTTTGGCAGCAATGACATGCTCAAGTGGACCACCTTGCATACCAGGGAAGACTGCAGAGTTAATTCTTTTAGCAATCACTTCATCGTTGGTAAGAATTAGTCCACCACGGGGACCTCTGAGTGTTTTATGCGTTGTGGATGTTGTAATATCTGCATATGGTACGGGACTTGGGTGAAGGCCTGCGGCAACTAATCCTGCAATATGAGCCATATCAACCATTAAATAAGCACCAACTTGGTCGGCAATTTGACGAAATTTAGCAAAGTCAATTGTGCGTGAATAAGCTGAAGCACCAGCAACAATTAATTTAGGATTAACATCTTTAGCTTGTTGTAAAATGGCTTCATAATCAAGCATTTCAGTTTCTTTGTCAACATTATAGCCAACAAAGTTATAAGTTTTACCTGAGAAGTTAACTGGTGAACCATGAGTTAAATGACCACCGGCGGCTAAATCCATGCCTAGGACAGTATCACCTACTTCAATTAAAGCTGTATAAGCGGCAGCATTTGCTTGACTTCCTGAGTGAGCTTGGACATTAGCAAATTTTGCACCAAATAATTCTTTAGCACGTTCAATAGCTAAATTTTCAACTACGTCAACATTTTCAGTACCACCATAATAACGGTTGCCTGGATACCCTTCAGCGTATTTGTTAGTCAAGACTGAGCCTTGAGCTTTCATGACTGCTTTTGAAACAACGTTTTCTGAGGCAATTAACTCAATGTTGTGTTCTTGTCTATCTTCTTCGGCATGAATAGCATCCCAAAGTACTTTATCAAATTCTTGGTAGTTATCTTTATCAAAAATCATTTCCTTACCTCAATTCTTTCAAAAAGCGTTTTTGTATTTTATCTGATTTATAACCCAGATGCTGATAAAAAGCATGTGCTTCTTTGCGGCTATTTCCTGAGTTTAATCGAATATAGTTAATATTGTTCTTTTTAGCAATTTCTTCAATTGCTCTCATTAATTGGCCCCCAATACCTCGTCTTTGATAGTCTGGTAAGACAGCAAGTCCTAGAATATTATAAACCGTAGGTGCATAGGTAGTCTGGTAAAGTTGCATATGACAATAACCAATTACTAAATCAGTCATCTCATCAGTGTAACCTATTAGGATATGGTCATCATTCTTTAAGACAGCCTCTAAATGTTTTTGACACTCCTCTAAAGTAATGGCATATCCCAATGACTTTTCATTGATTACTTGTAACTGTGGTGCATCTTTAACACTAAGTTGTCTGATCATCAATCACCTCAAAATTCTAATTCAGGAACTACATCTAACAATTCTTCTTTAGTAATTGAACCTTGGCGTAAAATCTTAGCTTTTAATCCAGAGACGTCAATTATAGTCGAATCCTGCCCTGTTAAAGCAGCATCGTCAGAATAACCATCTACTTGATAATTAAATGCCTTCATAATTGCTTTAAAAGTTTTGCCACTGTCATCGCCCGAAATGTTTGCTGAGGGTCCAATAAGTGGACCCGTTTCTTTGATAATCTGACAAGTAACAGGATGATTTGGCATTCTAAAACCAACAGTAGTTTTACCCGAATTAATCCATGCAGGAACCTTCTGATTAGCCTTGAGAATAATAGTCAAGGGACCAGGCAAGAAGGCATTGACTAGCTTTTCTAAGTATGCTGGCTGACCCTGAGAATAATCAAGAATATCTTGATAGGAAGCAATATTTAAGTTCATTGCTTTATCTCTTGGCCTTTGTTTCAGCTGATATACATTATCAACTGCATTTTCATCCATTGCTTTGGCAAAAATACCATAGACAGTTTCAGTTGGTAAAACGACTGCTTGACCATTTTTAATTTGTTCTATCAGTTCCTTCATGATTGATTACTACCATCCTATCTTTTCCAAAATAATCTTGTAATAGTCTAACCCTGCATTGTGGAAAATTCGCCTCTGCTAATTCTTTCAAATCTTGACCTTGTTTATAGCCAATTTCAAAATAAATTGCACCATCTTCTGTCAAATAATGACTAGCCTGCTCCAAAATAGCTCTATAAATTGCCAAACCATTATCATCAGCAAACAAAGCTAAATGTGGCTCCGAATGCCAGACATTTAAACCAACTTCATCCTTATCCTCAAAAGCAATATAAGGTGGGTTAGATACAATAATATCGTACTTATCTAAAATATTACTAAACAGATCAGAATGCAACCAATTGATTTCTAAATCCAGTGCTCGTCCATTCTCCTGCGCCAAGCTTAAGGCATCTAATGAAATATCAGCAGCATCAATCTGCCAGTTTGGTCTCTCTTTTTTTAAGCCTAGGGCAATTGCTCCGCTGCCTGTTCCGATATCAAGAACGCGAAGAGACTGGTCCGAGTGCTCCTCAAGAATGAGCGAAACCAGTTCCTCCGTTTCCGGCCTAGGGATGAGCACCCGTTCATCAACTGACAGAATCAAATCTCGGAAATAGGCATTGCCAGTGATATACTGAGGGGAACGGTGAGTTTTTAATTGAGTCATGATTGACTGAAAGAGTTCTAAATCCCCAGTCGAAACTTCTTTGTTTTGATGAAGTAAATAATCTAAAGTTGACCATTTTTTTAATTCTTTAAAGACATAAATTAAATTTTCAGGATCTTCCCCGACAGCTTCCAATTGACTTTGGAGTTGACTAATGGTTTGTGCGTAATTCATTATTTATTGAGATCTTCTAATTTTTGGGTTTGATCATAAAGGACTAAGGCATCAACAATCTCATCCATTTTCCCAGATAAAATGGTGTCTAATTTTTGGAGAGTTAAACCAATCCGGTGATCTGTAACACGATTTTGTGGGAAATTATAAGTACGGATACGTTCTGAACGGTCACCAGTACCAATTGTTGATTTACGTTCAGCATCTTGCTCATCTTGGGCAATTTGCGCGAAGTGGTCAGCAACACGAGCGCGAATAATCTTGATCGCTTTATCTCGATTCTTTTGTTGGGTTCTTTCTTCTTGCATTTCAACTTTAATATTAGTTGGAATATGGACCATCCGAACGGCAGTTGCTACTTTATTGACGTTCTGTCCACCGGCACCTGAGGCATGGTAAATATCTACGCGCAAATCTTTGGGATCAATTTGGTAATCCACTTCTTCAACTTCTGGCATGATTAAAACTGTTGCAGTTGAAGTATGAACACGGCCTTGACTCTCTGTAACAGGGACACGTTGAACACGGTGAGCGCCTGATTCATATTTCAATTTTGAGTAAACTGATTGGCCAGAAACCATTGCAACTACTTCTTTAATCCCACCAACACCATTGTAAGTTGCTTCCATTACTTCAAAACGCCAGTTTTGACTTTCCGCAAACTTCTGGTACATGGTTAACAAATCCCCAGCAAATAGTGCAGCTTCATCACCACCAGCTGCACCACGAATTTCAAGGATGATATTTTTATCATCATTAGGGTCTTTTGGAAGTAAAAGAATTTTTAATTGTTCTTCATAAGTTTCTTTAGCCGCTTTTGATTCTTTTAGTTCTTCTCTTGCCATCTCTTCGATGTCAGAATCACCACCTGAATCTTTAATCATTTCTTCAGCGTCAGCGATTGCCTGAATAACATCTTTATACTTACGATAGACATCGACTGTTTCACGTGTGCCTGCTTCTTCTTTTGATAATTCCATGAAGCGTTTGGTGTCAGAAACCACATCTGGGTCACTTAACAATTCTCCTAACTCTTCATAACGATCTTCGACAGCCTGTAACTGATCATATATGTTCATACTTTTGGGTGTCTCCTCTACTTTTCTTTATTAATCTTCTCTTAACATTGGTGGTTGGAAATAATGTTTACGACAAACCGGTATATAAGTTTCATTTCCACCGATTTGAATTTGCTCCCCAGCATAGACTGGAACACCATCTTTCATCCGAAGTTGCATTATAGCCTTTTTACTACAATATTGACAAATTGTCTTAATTTCCTCAATCTTATCAGCTAAAAGAAGTAGATATTTCGATCCTTCAAAAAGCTCATTTTGGAAATCATTTTTAAGACCAAAAGCCATAACTGGAACACCTAAATCATCTACCACACGGGCTAAATCATAAACATTTCCTTTGGACAAAAATTGGCACTCATCAATCAAGACACAATATGGTTTTTGAACTAAACCATCAACATATGAATAGATATCCATTTGATCATTGATGGGAATTGCTTGGCGCTTCATACCAATCCTACTGGAAACTATGCCAAAACCATCTCTTGTATCTAAAGAACTGGTCATGATAACAACAGGTTTGCCCTGCTCCTCATAATTGTGTGCTACTTTTAAAATCTCAATCGTCTTGCCAGAATTCATTGTCCCATACTTGTAGTATAATTGAGCCAAACTTAGGATCCTACCTTCTTTATTTATCTAAACTATTTTATCACAAAAGTCGTCTTTTGGCGATTGCCTTTGACCTTAAATGATTATTTAAAAACGTTTACATTGTTTTTCATTTTTAGCTATAAAAAGCTGAAATCACTAGGCAATGGGATATGAAAATGGTAAAATATAGAAAGAAAGAAGGAGACAATAATGCCATTTGTAACTATTGATTTATTTGAAGGTCGTACACAAGAACAAAAGATTCAATTAGCTCGTGAAGTCACTGATGTTGTTTCTCGTATTGCGAAAGCACCAAAAGAAAATATTCATGTTATGATTAATGATATGCCAGAAGGAACTTACTTCCCAGCTGGTGAGATGAAATTAAAAAACTAAAATTTTTGGGGGCTTCTATGCCCCTTTTATATATTCTGGCCACTTAAACTAGAAAGGATATCAAATGATTGCCAAAGAAAAATTACGTATGATGGGAACCATCATTGATATAGAAATTAATTCTCAAAACGCTGACCAACAAATGGTCACTGTCTGTCAATTATTAGAGACCTACAAAAATCGTTTTAGTGCCAATGATGATGATTCGGAGTTAATGGCAATTAATCATGCGGCCGGTAAAGAACCTGTTTCTGTCCATCCCAATCTCTATGAACTAATTGAAATTGGAAAAGAAAACAGTTTTGGCGATTCTAATAATCTCAATATTGCCATCGGTCCACTAGTGCAAACATGGCGAATTGGTTTTTCCGATGCTAATTTACCTGAAGATGATAAAATCCAAGAGGCCCTAGCACTTACTAATCCAAATAATATCCAGCTATTTCCTGAAACTAAGTCTGTTTTTCTTACTAAAGAAGGAATGAAAATTGACTTAGGAGCTTTAGCCAAGGGTTATATAGCTGATAAAATTATGAATTTTCTAATTGAGGATGGCATTTATTCTGCCTTATTAAATCTAGGTGGAAATGTCTTAGTTCATGGTAAAAATAAAAACAGACCCGATGGTCGTTTCTATATTGGAATTCAAAATCCTGGTAAAAAACGAGGTGTTAATCTAGGCATAGTCAAAATTGAGAATCAATCAGTTGTGACATCAGGTGTTTACGAACGTCACTTAACAGTCAACGACAAAGATTATCATCATATATTTGACCGTGAAACTGGTTATCCCATTGAAACTGATATGGCAAGCCTAACTATTATTGCGGAAAAGTCCTTGGATTGTGAAATCTGGACGACACGTCTTTTTGGCCTAAATCCAATGCAAGCATTTCATATCATCAATGGCTTATCTGGTGTTGAAGGTATAATTGTTACTACTCATGGAACCTTGGCCAAAACCGACGGTCTTAAAAGTAATTTCCACTACTTATATTAAAGAAAAAAGCTCAGTTATGAACTGAGCTTTTTGGTTTATTTGTGATTTTTGTTAAAGACAAGATTTAAAACTACGGCTGTTACTGTTGCAATGACAATTCCGTTTGTAAGGAACATGTTAGCTGTTGATGGTAAACTTACAAATAAGTTTGTCCCATTGAATCCGACACCTGCTGAGATCGATACCGCTGCGATAATGAAATTATGTTCATTGCCCGCAAAATCGACACGGATTAACATTTGCATTCCTTGAAGTGCAACCATTCCAAATAGAACTAACATTGCGCCACCAAGTACTGGGCTTGGAATCATTTGAGCAAGGGCACCAAATTTTGGCAAAAGACCAATGACAATCAAGAAGATTGCTGTGTAGTATATTGGTCGGCGAGTTTTTATGCCTGATAAACGGACAAGACCAACATTTTGTGAGAAACCAGTGTAAGGGAAGGTGTTGAAAAGTCCGCCAAGTAAGACAGCCATACCTTCGGC
Organism: Streptococcus parauberis NCFD 2020; assembly: GCF_000187935.1. NCBI lineage: Bacteria > Bacillati > Bacillota > Bacilli > Lactobacillales > Streptococcaceae > Streptococcus > Streptococcus parauberis. Next base: position 495,302 of record NZ_AEUT02000001.1, on the reverse strand, counting down.
ACGGTATCCATTACGTAAACGTGTGCTATCAAGTGTATCACCAGTAATGTCAGATAAAGCAAGGTACACACCTGTTGATTCAACCATTGAGACAATAGCAATGATACACATCATGACAATTGATGTGATTTCAAATTTAGGCGCTCCAAAGTAAAATGGTGTTGGAATATGAAGCCATGGCGCACTAGCCACTGCTGAAGTATCAACGAGACCCATGGAAGCAGCAATAATTGTTCCTGAGATCAAACCAATTAAAATGGCAATTGATTTAATAAAGCCAGTCGCAAATTTTTGAGTAGCAAGGATAATGAAGATTGTGGCGAAAGCTAAAATAATACTTTGTCCTGTTGGTTTAGGAGTATTGTTACCCATATTACCCATTGCCACTGGAATTAAAGACAAGCCAATTGTTGTAATAACTGAACCCGTTACAATTGGAGGGAAGAACCGTGCAACTTTTGAAAAGATGCCTGCAATTAAGATAACAAAGATACCTGAAGCAATTAAGGCACCAAACATAGCTCCTGAACCTTGGTGTGCACCAATAATAGATAAAGGTGCAACTGATTGGAAGGCACAGCCTAAAACGACTGGTAAGCCGACACCGAACTGCTTATTTAGTTGCAATTGCAAGAATGTCGCAACCCCACACATAAAAATGTCAGTTGAAATTAAGTAAGTTAATTCTTTTGCAGAATAACCTAGGGCTCCTGCAATCATGATGGGAACTAAAATTGAACCAGCATACATGGATAAAAGATGCTGCAAGCCTAAAACGGCTGATTGTGAGTGTGAGTGTTGCTCTGTACTTGACATTATGCGTCTGCCTCCATAAAATTTAATTTACCATTGTCAAAGTTTTTGATACGTGCCAACGAGGTAACCCTAACACCTTGGTTTTCAATGACTTGACGTCCATCTTGGAATGATTTTTCAATCACAATACCAACGCCTGCAATCGATGCACCGGCTTGGCTAATAATTTCAATCAGACCTTTGGCAGCTTGGCCATTGGCCAAAAAATCATCGATAATCAAGACTTTGTCATTGCTATTTAAGAAACGCCCTGCAATTGAAACCGTACTAGTGACTTGTTTAGTAAATGAATAAACTTCTGCTGTTAAAATACCTTCAGTCATAGTAATGTTTTTATGCTTTTTAGCAAAGATCATTGGAACATCTAAAGCTTCAGCAACATAAACAGCTGGAGCAATACCAGATGCTTCTATTGTAACGACCTTAGTAATTCCTGCATCAGCATAGGCTTTTGCAAAAACATTCCCAATTTCTTTCATCAATTTGTAATCAACTTGGTGAGTCAAAAAGCTATCAACTTTTAAAATGTTTTCGCCTAGGATGTTACCGTCTTTAATCATACGGTCTTCAAGTAGTTTCATAAAAATCCTTTCTTAAAAAAGCAAAAAAAGCTCGCCGCAAAGCAAAAGGGAAAAACCCTTTGCTTTGCAAGGTTAGAAACCAAGCAAGCTTTTTAAGCTCACTTATTGTTAGACATTACGGTGTCTTGTAGAAACACTGCGCCAATTCACAGTATAAATAAGTAATATATTTTATTAGTTATAAATGTAATACAATATAGTCTACACTAGAATAGTCTACTTTGCAATAGCAATTATATCTGATCACCATTCCAGATAGAATTTTTAACGATAACATAGTCAACACGACGAAGTCCATCCAAATCAGTACCACCAGCATATGAGATTGAAGACTGCAAGTCCTGACGCATTTCAATCAAAGTATCTGCTAAATGACCTTTTGTTGGTAAGAGAATTTTCTTACCTTCAACGTTTTTATGTTCACCTTTTTGGTATTCTGACGCTGAACCATAATATTCTTTAAATGATTCCCCATCAATTTCAACTGTTTTACCAGGACTTTCAACATGTCCAGCAAATAATGAACCAATCATGACCATTGTTGCACCAAAACGAATTGATTTAGCAATGTCACCGTGTGTGCGGATTCCGCCGTCAGCAATAATTGGTTTTCGAGCAGCTTTAGCACACCAACGAAGAGCAGCTAATTGCCATCCACCAGTTCCAAAACCTGTTTTAACTTTTGTGATACATACTTTACCTGGGCCAATACCAACTTTAGTAGCATCAGCACCAGCATTTTCTAATTCACGAACTGCTTCAGGAGTTCCGACATTTCCAGCAATAACAAAAGTTTCTGGTAATTCTTTTTTGATGTGTTTTATCATATCAATAACACTGTTAGCATGACCATGGGCAATATCAATCGTAATGAATTCTGGGGCATCATCTTTAAGGGATGTTACAAAATCATACTCATAAGTTTTAACACCTACAGAGATTGAAGCAATTAAATCTTGCTCATGCATGCGTTTAATAAAAGGTTTTCTACTTGCTTCGTCAAAACGATGCATAATATAAAAATAACCATTTTTTGCAAATTGTTCTGCGATAGATTCGTCCATAATTGTCTGCATATTTGCAGGAATTACTGGCAATTTAAATGTGTACTTACCAAGTTTAACACTTGTATCTGCTTCTGAGCGACTGTTGATGATACATTTGTTAGGTATCAATTGGATATCTTCATAATCAAATACAGGCATGTCATTAAACATAAGGTTTCTCCTTTTGAAAGCAATCTAGGACTACTTTTCTCTTTAAAATGACCATCCTATGACCTCTTGTTAAAGAGGCATCGCTAGGTAAAAAACTTACCCTTCCTCATAGTAGTTTATACTTACGTTATTTTTTTGTCAAATTATTTTAAAAAATTTATATTAACGTTCGGAAATTATAAAAAATCTAGCTCAATTGAACTAGACCAAAATAACAAACAATACTGGTTAATCGCTCAAATCCTGTCCGTTTGATGCAATTACTTTTTTATACCAATAGAATGAATCTTTTCTATAACGTTTTTGCGTTTTCAAATCAAACTCATCACGGTCAACATAAATGAAGCCATAACGTTTTTTAATACCTTCGTGAGTTGAAATTAAATCTATAGCTGACCATGGGTTGTATCCAAGCATTTCAACACCATCAGAAATCGCTTCTTGAATTTGCGCAATATGGGCACGTAAATACTCGATACGATATGGATCATGGATTTTCCCATCTTCTGTAAGGGTATCGTATGCACCCAAGCCATTTTCGGTTACTAAGAGTGGTAATTGGTATCGGTCATAAATCGTACGAAGAGTTGCACGGAAACCAATAGGGTCAATTTCCCATCCGAACTCAGTTTTAGGCAAGTTAGGATTAGATACTGCACGGTAGTAACCAGGTTCAGTCAACATTTTTTGTTGGTCAGACTCTTCTTCTCCCAATGCGAAGTCTTCTGCACAATATTCAACTGTCGATGAATTGTAGTAGTTGAAAGCAATGAAGTCAGGTTTAGCATTTTTCAGAGCTTCTGCATCACCGTCTCTAAATGTTGGTTGTGCATCATGGTGTTCAAGATATGCCCAAACCAAATTGTTATAACGTCCATGCACAGCCATGTCCAAATAGAGCCAGTTACGGATAGCATTGGCATTTTGTGATGCAATCACATCTTCTGGTTTATTAGTGTTAGCATAGATTAGTGAGATGTTTGGAGCAGGACCAATTTTTGCATCGGGCAACATATCATGACACATTACCATTGCTTTAGCTTGTGCTACTAATTGGTAGTGGTTTTGTTGGTAGATTTCACGTTTGATATTTGTTGTACCTTCTGGTAAGAACAAAGTACCAATAACTGGACCAGCTAAAGTAAGGACGTTTTGTTCATTGATTGTTAGCCAATATTTAACGCGATCGCCAAAGCTTTCAAACATTAATTTAGCAAACTCTAAGAACCATTCAACGGAATCAGGATTTCCCCATGAGCCACGATTATCAAGAGCTGCAGGCATATCAAAGTGGAACATTGTTACAATTGGTTGAATGTCATATTTAAGACATTCATCAATTAATTGATTATAAAATTCGACACCTTCTTGGTTAACACGACCGGTTCCTTCAGGAAGTAGGCGAGACCAAGAAATAGAAAAACGATAAGATTTGAAGCCCATTTCTGCCATAAGGGCGATGTCTTCTTTAAAATGATGGTAATGATCGACTGAAACAGATAAGTCTGACGTTCCTTCTGGAATTTCTTTGACATCTTGACATGAAGGGCCTTTACCATGTTCTAAGGCTGCTCCTTCAACTTGATATGCTGATGTAGAGGCACCCCAGAAAAAGTCCTCTGGAAATGGTTTTAAAGTTTTATGAAACATGTGGTCGTCTCCTTTTATGTGATTACTGATATTATATCTTGCTTTGAAGATTAAATCTAATGATATACAAGGCTTTCATAATATTATCCTATGGTAATAAAAAAAGAGCTATCTAGCTCTTTTTTATTTTACTTAATCAATTTTTCTTTAACAAGGTAATCATGTGCTACTTTACTAGCATCTTTTCCTTGAACAGAAACCTGGTAATTCATTTTTTGCATTTCTTCCTCAGTAATTTTACCTGATAACTTATTGAGGATTTCCTTAATTTCGGGGTGCTTCTTAACTAGTTCTCCTTTCATCAAAGGAGCCCCTTGGTATGGAGGAAAGAGATGCTTATCATCTTCAAGAACTTGCAATTTATACTTAGTCAATTCAGCATCTGTCGAGTAGGCATCCGTAACTTGAATCTTGCCCGACTCGATAGCTTGATAACGCAAAGCTGGCTCCATTGTTGACACTTGTAAATTCAACCCATACACATCTTGCAACCCCTTGTTCCCATCAGGACGGTCCTTAAATTCCAAAGTAAAACCAGCTTTTAATTCAGATTGATATTTTTTCAGATCAGAAATTGTCTTAATTTTCTTTTCTTGTGCTAGCTTTTGCGGAATAGCTACCGCATAAGTATTTTGGTATCGGAATGGTTTCAAGAAAGCCAGATGATCTTGTTTAGCAATTCCATCTTTTGCATCATAATAAACTGTTTTAGGATTGTTAGATAAAGCAGGCTTTTTATTGAGCAGACTTGATGTAATGGTACCAGTGAATTCAGGATAGATATCAATGTCACCAGACTTAACAGCTTGATATAGGAAAGTTGTTTTACCAAAATTAGGTTTTAACTCAACGTTTAAGTCAGATTGATCTTCAATCATTTCTTTATAGATATTGATGAGAATCTCTGGCTCGGCGCCTAATTTACCAGCAATTGTAATGGTATCGGATTTCTTACCAATAGAATTAACAATGCTTGGTAAATATGATGAAAATAAACCAAGAACAATAACGGTAAAAGCATAGATAATTTTCTTGAGTGAAGCTTTTTCAAGATATTGCAAAATGGTATTAAATAAGATAGCTAAGATTGCTGAAGAAATAGCACCAATTAAAATCAGGTTCGGATTATTTCGGTCAATCCCCAAAAGGATAAAGGATCCGAGTCCACCTGCACCAATTAAAGCAGCTAAGGTAGCTGTCCCAATAATCATAACAGCAGATGTACGGACACCAGACATGATAACTGGCATAGCTATTGGAATTTCAAATTTTTTCAGTCTCTCCCATTTGGTCATCCCGAAGGCTGTCCCTGCTTCTACCAGACTTGGTTCAATCCCATTTAAACCAGTAATCGTATTTTGGACAATTGGGAAAATGGCATAAATAACTAAAGCTGTTACTGCCGGCACTGTACCAATCCCCATCAGTGGAATAAACAAACCAAGTAATGCTAATGAGGGAATAGTCTGGAAGATACCTGTAATTTGTAAAACTATATCTGACCATCGTTTACTTTTACTGAGCAAACTTGCTAATGGGATACCAATTATAATAGCAATCAAAAGTGCTACTAGTGAAATTTGTAAATGTTCGAGTAAGGCTTTGGTCCATTCACCAAATCTGTCTTGGAAGGTCATGAATAAATTAGTCATTCTCATCACCTCCGAAAAGACTGGCTACAAAATCATTAGCTGGATTAGCAATGATTGCTTCTGGTGTATCCACTTGGATAATTTGTCCTTTATCTAAAATAGCAACGCGATCACCTAATTTGATAGCCTCCTTAATATCATGCGTAACAAAAACAATCGTCATATCAAACTCACGATGTAAATCTAACATTAAATCTTGTAATTGTTTTTTGGAGATAGGATCTAAAGCAGAAAACGGTTCATCCATTAACAGAATTCTAGGATAAGAGATGATAGCACGCACTATACCAACCCGTTGTTGTTCACCACCTGACAGATCTTTTGGATAACGATCCATGTATTCTTCTGGATTAAGGCCAACCTTAGATAAGAATTCTTTTGTTTTAGTTGAAATTTCTGCTTCTGTCCACTTCTTCATTTCCGGCACAAGGGCAATATTTTCAGCCACTGTCAGATTTGGAAAGAGGGCAATCTGTTGCAATACATAGCCCATCGACAAACGCATTTCCCTTAAATCATAATCTTTCTGTGGTTTTTTATTAAGGAGAATTTCCCCCGAACTCGGCTCAATTAAACAATTAATCATTTTCAACAAAGTTGTTTTACCAGAACCAGATGATCCGACTAAAACATAAAATTCTCGATCATTGACTTGAAAGCTTTGCTCATGTAGAACTGCTGTGACACCAAATACTTTTGATACTTTATTAAATCGAATCATAAATTCTCCATTTCTTTAACTAAATAAGTTGTATATTTTTTCAGTAGTTTAACAAACTGTTCCCTTTCTTCAACAGCTAAGGAGGCAATTGCTACTAGTTCAATTTTTTCCATAGGAATAATGATTTCTTGAGCAAAAACATTCCCCTTTGCAGTTAGCATGATGACTTTTTGTCGTCGATCATCTTCATATTCCTGCATCGTAACATAACCTTTTTGAAGCCAAGTTTTGATTGTTGCATTTATGACTTGCTTAGTTGACAAAGTCCTATTACTCAAATATTTTTGAGTTACACCTTTGGGATTATTATAAATCCATAATAAGATTTGTAAACTTTTACCTTGCAAACCATGTTGTCTAGCATACAATTCGTAAATACTCTTATAACTATCAAAAGATTTAAATAATTCCCTGGACATTTTTGTTAATTCCATAATTTATCTCCTACACTAAAACTACTGCTTTTCCAAATCCTTTATCTCCTTCAATAAAGATATGTGCATCCGCAACTTCCTCTAATTTGAAAACTTTCGGTTTTGGAATGGTTACCTTATTATCATCGACATAATCTAATAATTCTTGAATTTGTAATTGTGAGACATTCCCAGAGTAGAAAGTTGTTAAATAGATATTATTAGACAAAGCCACTATTGGATCGAATTCCTCTAGATACCACTGATAACCCAGTTGCCCACAAGAACAAATGATACCTCCCTTAGACATGTGACTAATACTATTATTTATTGTTTTTGGCCCAATTAATTCTAGAACTTTTGTAAATAATAAATCTGTTTGTAGTTTACCATCTTGATCAAAAATGATTTGGTCATAGCCTAGTTCTAATAGTTGTTTTTCTTTGGTTATAGATCTGACACTAGCGATGACTTTTATTTTGGGATATTTGGCTTTGACTAAATTTAAAAAAGCTATCCCAAGAGCAGATGCACCTGCTCTGACTAATACAGTATCACCAGCTGAAATTTTCAACTGTTTCATCGCACCAAAGGCTGTATAAAAGGATTCAGGTAAACTAACCAATTGATCTAAAGGAAGTTGACTAGTAATTGGATAAATATGTTGATCGGGGATTAAGACATATTCAGCATAGGAACCATCATAAGCCCTCCCCATTTCGCCCATAATGGAAAGAATTAATTGTCCTTTTTCTAATGAACAATTAGAACTTGCTTCTTCCATAATTCCAACACATTCAATCCCTAATACTCTGGGGAAAGTGACATTTGGTGAAAAACCTTGTCTTGTAAAAATTTCAGAGCGATTTATCCCAAATCCAAGAATTTTTATCAGTGACCACCCTTCTTTAACAGATGGTTTTGGTATTTTAACTAGTTTCAACACCTCAGGTCCACCAGCTTTTGAAACTTGAATAGCTTTCATATGAACCTCCAATATTTTACCTTTAGTCTATAGTTTCATTAAAAATAAGTCAATTATTTTGACTATTTCATCCTTAGAAGTTGATAGATGATATTTACCAATTTTAGAAAGTTTATCAAATAAAAAAAGTCGGTGTTTTCACCGACTCTCATTATAGAAGTTCTAATTTTTCAAAAGCATTATAGAGACCATCTTCTTCTACATCATCTGTAATCATGTCTGCCATAGCTAATATTTCTGGGCCACCATTACCCATTGATACACCAATTTCACAAAACTCAAGCATTGGAATATCAATTTTTGCATCACCAAAAGCAATAGTGTCTTTTTTATCTTTTTGTAAATGTTTTAAAATAACATCAATAGCGTGAGCTTTGTTAATATCCTTAACACCTAGGTCACCAAAAAGAGCTGTTTCACCACGTCCACCCCAGGTGTTTGCTACAAGCTCAGGAAATTCTTCTTTTGAATCCAAATGATCTTGATAAGAATTTAGGATAAAAGATACTTTATTTAAATCATCACGATAGAGTTCACCACCATAAACGAGACCATGCAAGGCATCTTCTGCTTCCATTCCTTGAACTTCCTCTTCGGTCTTGCCTTTACGCATAACATAGGTACGCAATACCGGACGGGCAGCTTCTTTAAAGTTCTCACTGGCAAATAGCCCGTTGTTTGATTCCAAATAAAATTCTAAACCACGTTCATGTAACCAATAAACGATATGTTTAGCTTCTTCTTTAGAAATTAATTGGTGCATAATAACTTGTTCATGGTATTCAACATATGAACCATTGCCACCAATCATGCCGTCGATGCCCATATCCCAAATCTCATTTTGCATTTCTGCACGGCTCCGACCTGTACACACAAAAACAATATGACCATTTGCACGCGCTGCTTGAATAGCTTTAACTGCAGATTCCGGGATCTGGTTATGATAATCAACTAAAGTTCCATCAACATCTAAAAAGATAATTTTATTTGACATATTTCACCTCATATTTTTCTTAACTACATTATACTATGCTATAAAGATTTGATTCTAGGCTTTTAGTGTGAATTTATAATACTATCCTATGGTCATCTCCTCCGCTTAAAAAAAGAACAGTAGAATTGCTATTTCAGAAAAAAGTCGCTATCATTGTAGTATGATGAATCCTTACAATGTATTAGCACTGAATCCAAATCAAGATGCAGAGCTCGAATCACTATACAAAACTCTTGAAGAACATTTTTCTCATTTATTCCATCTTACCATATCTTCTACTTTTTCTATGGAAAAAAGCAGAGACTTCCAAGCAGTATTTCTACCTAAAAATGATGATAGGCTACTGCTTCCACAATTGATATTCAGTACAGCTGAGCTAAGCAATTCTCATTTGGTCTATAAAGAAAATTTAGTTGAGATGAAACAATTTTCAGCACTAAATGTTAAACTAACAAATTTTTATTTTACGATTGCAAATCAAATGATCAATGCTCATCCTTTTCAAGTCAGATTAGCTGACCAAACAGGAACAATTATTAGGCATAACCATCAATTTAATGGTAGCTTTTTCGAAGATGACAATCTAAAAATTGAATCTTGGATTCAAAAACAGTTGGTCAAACCAAATGGAATTGACCAGAAACACTTTTTATTACCTTCAGCATCGGCTGATCACATCTATTATCAATCCTATTATGCCTTAAAAGATGAGCAGGGCACCTACCTTGGAAGTTTGGATTATGTTCAGGATATAAAACCTATCTTGGCTGATTACTTGGAAGAAACAGCGCAAGCTATTGTGGGATGGTCTGATGTGACTTCTGGTCCTTCCATTTCTGATGATTTTTAAATTGCTCTGCAATTAGAAAAGCCTTAATCAAAGATTAAGGCTTTTTGTTATGAAATAGCTTTTCGATTTTTTAAGATAAGGATGTTAATAAAGGTAATGACGACAAAGACTAAAATAAAGTAGACTCCATTACGGGCTCCAAAGCTTTCGCCATTTACTTGACCACTGGCTTGTCCAATAGCAAAAAACTGAGAGGCAACGGCTGTCGCAAAGGCTCCTGCAAATTGTTGTAAAGTGTTTAAAACGCTGTTACCATCAGCTTCTAGGTTCTTTTCCAGTTTCGTAAGTGCAGATGTTATCATGTTACTTGCACCAACACCCATCCCCGCTTTAACTAGGATATCTGAAACTAACAAGAAGAGGGCTGATTTGCCCATCAAGGCAATCGTCATAAAAGCGAGTCCAATAATAGCAAGGGATAATCCCAAAACAAGTGGCTTAAAGGCACCCAGCCGATCTAAGATATGTCCTGATAGTGGGTAGAGTATTGCTGCTAAGATAGCACCAGGGAACATAAAGAGTCCAGCTTGTACTGAACTTAGGTTGAGGACAAGCTGCAAATGATTAGGCAAGATGAATGATAGAGCTAGAGGAATCATTTGATAGGTCAATACACCCAGTAATAGAATTAAGTAGGTTGTGTTCTTAAAGACTTGCAAATTCAATAACATTTTTTTCTTGTTGAAGAAATAAAACAAAACAAATGACAGCATGCTGACTATAAATAGGATCACTGAAAGTTTTTCAATAGATATCAATAAAGTTGATAAGGCAATCCCTAGTACACCAAATGCCAACCAATTGACTTTTTCAATTATCAGAACATCACGATTGGGAATTGATTTGAGACCAAAGAATGTAGATAAAAGGATTAGTGGAAAAAGTGTTACGAAAATCATTTGCCATCCCATGTAAGCCAGGATAATTCCCCCATAACTTGGTCCAATTGCTGGAGCTAATGAGGTAGTCATGGTCGCCACTCCCATCACTAACCCTCTTTTTTCAAATTCAACCCGACTCATGATGATATGAAAGAGCAATGGTAAGGCAATCCCAGTCCCCATTCCTTGAAGAATTCGACCAATCAGTAAAATTGATAAAGTAGGGGCAATACTGTCGATAGCCATCCCAATTAAAAATAGACTATTAGCTAAAATAAAAATATAGCGTTCAGAGTAGTTCCTAATTAAATAAGCTGATAAGGGTACAATACATGCTACTGCTAGCAAATTAGCTGTGGTTAGCCACTGAATCGCAGCGGGTCCAACTGAAAATAGAGACATTAATTCTGGGAAAGTGACATTCATTGATGTTTCAATTAAGACACCACAGAAACTTAAAATAGCCGTGGAAATAATTGCTGGCATCACATGCCATTGTTTTGTATTCATAGTTACCTCATTTAAGATTGATGTTTAAAAGTTATTAGAGCCAGACAAAAGGGTACTTGAATATATCTAAGCACCCATTTAATTGTTGCAATTAAAATTATATTTTCTGTCTGTCAAAGCTCTATCTATTTTATCAAATATCAGGACTAATGAAAAGTATCTTTTATTAATTTTTAATCTCTATGAACAGGTTGTGGTCCATAAGATTGACTTACTGGCATGATTTCGATGCGATTGATATTGACATGCTCTGGTTGACTTACAATCCAACTGACTGTATTAGCAATATCAATCGGTTGAATGGCATTAGCACCTTGATAAACAGCATCAACGCGGTTTTCATCACCATTGAAACGAACTGATGAAAATTCAGTTCCTTCACACAAACCTGGTTCAATATTAGTCACTCTAATTTTTGTACCAGCTAAATCAGCTCTAAGGTTTAGTGAAAATTGTTTAACAAAAGCCTTAGTCGCACCATAAATATTACCACCAGGATAAGGGATTGTTCCAGCAGTTGATCCCAAATTAATGATCATCCCACTATTTCTGTCAACCATTTGAGGTAAAATTTGTCGTGTTAAATAGGTCAACCCGATGATGTTGGTATTTATCATCGTCATCCAATCTTCAAAATTAGCTTCATATGCTTTATCAAGTCCAATGGCTAAGCCAGCATTGTTGATTAATAAGTCAATTTGAGACCACTCTTCTGGAAGTGATTTTAAGACTTGGTCAATCATTTCTGTTTTTGTAATATCCATTTGAACAGGATATACTTTATCCTGACCAAAAATGGTTTGTAGTTCAGTTAATTTTTCCAAGCGACGGGCAGCGACGATAATGCGATAGCCATCTTCTATTAATTTTGTAACAATTACTTTTCCAAAACCGGCTGAAGCTCCTGTAACTAAGGCAACTTTATTAGACATATCTTTCTCCTAATTTAAAAGAAAAGCGGATTGACCTCACAAGGAAATCAAGTCCACTCTATCTATTATTTGTTTTCTAAAGCTTGTGCAGCAGTAATAATACCTAATTTGTAGATATCTTCAGCACTAGATCCACGTGATAAATCATTTACAGGTTTATTTAAACCTTGTAAGATTGGTCCAATGGCATCAAACATACCTAAACGTTGTGCAATCTTGTAACCAATGTTTCCTGATTGTAAGTCTGGGAAGATAAATGTGTTAGCTTTACCAGCAACATCTGAATCTGGGGCTTTGATTGCTGCAGTTTCTGGAACAAAGGCAGCGTCGAATTGTAATTCACCATCTAAAGATAATTGTGGCGCTAATTCTTTAGCAATTTTGGTTGCTTCTGTTACTTTATCAACTTGAGGTGCTTTACCTGAACCTTTAGTTGAGAAGCTTAACATAGCAATTTTAGGTTCAATATCAAAAATTTTAGCTGTTTCAGCAGTGTTAACAGCAATTTCAGCTAATTCTTGTGCATTTGGATCAATATTGATAGCACAGTCAGCAAAGATATAACGTTCGTTTGTGTTTTCACGGTTCATTAAGAATACACCTGATGTACGTGAAATACCTGGTTTTGTTTTAATGATTTGAAGAGCTGGACGAACAGTGTCAGCAGTTGAGTGAGCAGCTCCTGAAACCATACCATCAGCAAGACCCATTTTAACTAACATAACACCAAAATAGTTAACGTCTCTTAACATTTTGTCAGCATCTTCTAAAGTTGCTTTACCTTTACGAATTTCAACAAATTCAGCTTTCATTTGTTCAAATTCAGGATAAGATTCTGGATCCATAATGATATATTCTTGATCTTTGAATCCAAGTTGAGTAAGAATTGAATGTATTTCATCAGTTTTACCGAGGATGATTGGTTCTACAAGACCTTCAAATTTTAAACGCGCCGCTGCACGGACAACACGTTCGTCATTTCCTTCAGGAAATACGATTTTCATGTTTTTACCAACAACTTTTTCGCGTAATCCACCGAATAAACTTCTAATATTCATTTTTCTATACCTCTTTTTATTTTTTCTGTAAATCTATGATAACGTTCTCAAAGTCATCTGTCAAATCAATTGCATGTTTACTTTCTTTTTCAGTAAAAGGATCATAAAAATTTAATGAGTGACAATGCAAGGCTTGCCTTGTAATACCAAGGTCTATCCGGCCTCCATAAAGGTCATCACCAAGGAGTGGAAAACCAATATGAGAAAAATGAACTCTGATTTGGTGAGTTCTTCCTGTATGTAGTTTGATGTCAACTAAATGGACATTTTCCGCAAAGCGTCCAACAACTTGGTATGTTGTTTTAGCATACTTGCCCATTGGATCAACTGCTCTAGTAATGATGCTATCTTTTGAACGACCAATTGGTGCAATAATCTCACCGCTATCTGGTAATTGTCCTGGCCCTGAGACTAATGCATAATAATGTTTATCAATAGACCGAGCCTGCAACTGCTTATCTAATCTAGCATGCGCATAGCCATGTTTTGCAAAGAGCATCAATCCACTTGTATCCCTGTCCAATCGAGTAACAATATGGACTTGTTTGTTGGGATAATCTTTTTCAATATAGTAAGCCTTAATAAAATTTGCAATAGTATTTGAATGAATAGCACTTGGAATACTGGCAAACCCAAAAGGTTTATTAATCACCAAAAAATGTTCATCTTCGTATACAATATCCAAAGGATGTGACACAGCTTCTAACTTTTCAAAAGGCAATTCATCTGGAATGTGGATAGTTACAATGTCATTAATATCTAATAAATAGGTGGCATTTTGTTCTTGCTCATTTACGAGAATCTTACCACCACGATATTTAACTTTAGCTAGTAGACCCTTGGAAACGTCATGCCCCTTCAAAAGTGTCTTTACTTTCGTCCGGCGGTCGGCTGTATAATCAAATCTCATGACTCAATTTCACCGATGAAGGCATCTTTAACCCTTTCCCAAAAACTTGTATGACTAGAAGTCGCAACAAAGTTAATTTTCTTTTCATCAATGAAATATTCAACTTTTGTAACGTTCTTTAAATTATAGGTTTTATTATCAATTGAAACAGTATAGATACCAGTTCTTTGCGGAACTAATTCGATTTTATCTTTCTTGGGAATAATCAAAGATGAACCTACAGTCCGAAAAACTAAATTATTCAAACTGGAAATTTCTGTTAATTGTAAAGCTTCAATTGTTGGATGAAGAATTGCACCGCCTAAGGACTTATTATAGGCTGTACTCCCTGTTGGAGTTGAAACCGATAAACCATCTCCACGGAAAGCTTCGAATCGAACATTATTAATAATTACATCTACTACCATTGTTTTTTCGATTCTTTTAATGGTTGCTTCATTCAATGCACGCGCAGTTATCACACGTCCGTCTTCTAGTGAAATTTTTACTTTAAGAATTGGATAAGAGACTTTTTCACCCTTGTCCTTACGTAAGTTCTCAATTAATTTATCAACTTCGAAATCACGATAGTCTGTATAAAACCCAAGGTGACCGGTATGGACACCTACAAACCGTACCTTATCAAGTTCTTTTTCATACATATGAAAGGCAGAAAGGAGCATCCCATCTCCACCAATTGAAATAACGATATCCGGATTCTTTTTTGAGAGGTAGAAATCTGGATCATCTTTAAAAACAGAAAAAAGCTTTGAAGCGACACGCTTACTTTGGTATTTTCCATTAGCTATGATTGCTACACGAGTAGCTTTATCTGTATAATTCATCTGAGTCATCACTGTTTCCTACACCATCACTATAATTACGCGTAACTGGATCAAATAATAGCTGAGCTTCTCTGATATCTTCGCGAATTTTACGCATCTCTTCATCAAGCTCTAAAGCCATTTTTGCAGTTGTCGAAAGTCTTTTTTTAATTTCTTCTGGAAATTCACCTCGATATTTGTAATTCAATGAATGTTCAATTGTTGCCCAAAAGTTCATTGCAAGTGTTCTAATTTGAATCTCAGCTAAAACCTTCTTTTGGCCATCAATTGTATCAACTGGATATTCGACCACCACATGGTACGAACGGTATCCAGAGGATTTCATGTTACGAATATAATCCCGTTCATAAACGATTGACATATCTTTTCTATGGCGTAAAAGATTCAATACCTCATCAATATCATCAACAAATTGAACCATAATTCGGAGACCAGCTATATCTTGAATATCTTGAGCAATGTTCTCTTCGAGGACGCCTCGTAATTGCATTTTTTCTTTAATACTTTCAACAGATTTGACACGACCTGTTACAAATTCTATTGGAGAATAGCGATTTTGTTTACGAAACTGCTTACGAATACCACGTAATTTAATCTTTAGTTCTCCAACCGTTTGGATGTATGGATCCAAAAATTCTTCCCAATCTAGAGGCACGTTGCCACTCCTTTCTTGTCAAAATTTCTTCTTTAATATAAAATTGAAATAACAATTAATTATAGCATAAAACGAAAGCAAAGGGAATTTGCATGACTAACCTAGAAATTGAATATAAAACACTGTTAACAAAGGATGAATATAATCGTTTGTTAGCAAAAATGTCGCACATTCAGCCTGTGACACAAACTAATTACTATATTGATACCCCTAATTTTGATTTAAAGAAACATAAAATGTCCTTGAGGATTCGAACTCTAGCTGATAAGGCTGAAATGACCCTTAAAGTCCCTGAAGAAGTTGGCAACCGTGAATATAATGTAAGTTTATCTAATAAACAAGCTAAATTTTTAATTAAGGATTTTTCCTTAATAGTTTCACCAATTAAAGAAATAATCGATGCTCTAGATATTGAGCAAGACCAATTAGCTTGTTTTGGTCACCTTACAACAGTTCGTCGTGAAACAGACACATCAATTGGTAAAATTGCTCTAGATTACAACCAATATGCTAACATTAAGGATTATGAGTTAGAGCTTGAAGTTGACCAAGCTGAAAAAGGTCAACAAGACTTTAATCAGTACTTAAATGATAATCAGATTTCTTTTAAATTTGCCAAAAGTAAAGTTGCACGATTTAGCAAAACTCTAAAAGACGAAAATTAATAGCTAAAAGACTGATTTTTTTCTCATTTTTTGATAGAATTAAAGTGTTGAAATTAATCTAGAATAGAATCAAAAATTTGACTACTATTCCTCATAAAATAAGGAGCACAATCTCTAATGACTGAACGATATGCTGATAAGCAAATCAAATTATTTTCACTAACTTCAAATCTTCCAATTGCGGAAAAGATTGCTGAAGCGGCTGGTATTCCTTTAGGAAAACTTTCATCACGTCAATTTTCTGATGGTGAAATTATGATTAACATTGAAGAAACTGTACGAGGAGATGATATTTATATTATCCAATCAACAAGTTTCCCAGTTAATGATAACCTTTGGGAACTTTTAATTATGATTGATGCATGTAAACGTGCCTCTGCTAATACTGTCAATGTTGTATTACCATATTTTGGCTATTCTCGACAAGACCGTATTGCAAGTTCACGTGAACCAATTACAGCAAAGCTTGTTGCTAATATGTTAACAAAAGCTGGAATTGATCGTGTTTTAACGCTTGACTTACACGCAGTTCAAGTTCAAGGGTTCTTCGATATTCCTGTAGATAACTTATTTACAATTCCACTATTTGCCAAAGAATATTGTAAACAAGGTTTATCAGGTAACGATGTTGTTGTTGTTAGTCCAAAAAATTCAGGTATTAAGCGAGCTCGCTCATTAGCTGAATATCTAGATTCCCCAATTGCTATTATTGACTATGCACAAGACGATTCTGAACGTGAACAAGGATTTATCATTGGTGATGTTGAAGGCAAAAAGGCCATTTTGATTGATGATATTTTAAACACAGGTAAAACTTTTGCGGAAGCTGCAAAAATTTTAGAACGTGGTGGAGCAACAGAAATATATGCTGTTTCAAGTCATGGACTTTTTGCTGGCGGAGCTGCTGATGTTTTAGAGGCTGCACCAATTAAAGAAATCCTTATAACTGATTCTGTTAAAACAAAAAATCGTATCCCAAATAATGTTAAGTACATTTCTTCAAGTCGATTAATTGCAGATGCTATCATTAGAATTCATGAAAAAAAACCACTAAGCCCACTATTTGCTTTTGACTCAACTAAATAAAAAATAAAATGAAAAATAAACTAATCTATTTTGACAATGCAGCGACAACTGCACTAAGTAATTCAGTAATTGCTGCCATGACTTCGGTCATGGCTTCTAATTTTGGTAACCCATCTAGCATTCACTCTTTTGGCAGACTGGCCAATAAGACTTTAAGGGAATGTCGTCAAGAGATTGCCAATTTACTCGATGTTCCAAGTCGTCAATTAATTTATACCTCAGGTGGTACTGAAAGTAATAACACGGCGATTAAAGGCTATGCATTAGCTCACCAAGATAAAGGTAAGCATATTATCACTACTGCCATTGAACATCATTCTGTTCTTCATACCATGGACTATCTTGAAAAGCGTTTTGGCTTTGAGATTACGTACCTAGAAGCAAAAGATGGGATTATCTCACTAGATGAATTTCAAAAAGCTCTGCGTCCAGACACTATTTTAGTTAGCATGATGTCAGCTAATAATGAAACTGGTGATCTTCTCCCAATTGCTGAAGTTGGTGACATCCTCAAAGATCACCAAGCCGTTTTTCATGTTGATGCTGTTCAAACCATGGGAAAAGTGCAACTATTCCCAAAAAATCTTGGAATTAATATGATGTCGGCTTCTGCCCATAAATTCCATGGACCAAAAGGAGTTGGTTTCCTTTATCAAGATGATGTTCTTTTTGATCCACTTCTACATGGCGGTGATCAGGAAGAAAAGAGACGCTCAAGTACTGAAAATTTAATTGGAATCGTTGGAATGACAAAAGCTCTTACTGATGCTTATCAAATGATGTCTGAAAATTATCAGCATGTTGAGCAACTTAAGGAACATCTTTTGGAACAATTGCAGGGCACTGCTTTTTATCTTAATAAGGGCAACAAATCCTTACCACATGTCATTAATCTGGGCTTTCCCGGACAAGTTAATGCCTTGCTATTAACCCGCCTAGATCTGTCAGGAGTAGCAGTCTCAACTGGCTCTGCTTGTACTGCAGGAACGGTGGAACCAAGTCACGTTTTGGAAAGTTATTATGGGAAAGATGCTCATCAACTAATTGAATCACTTAGGATCAGTTTTTCAGACCAAAACACCATTGAGGAAGTTGATTTTCTAGTAGATGAAATAAAAAAAATAATAGGAGAATAGAATGGCTTTTGAAAAAGAAATTGCCTTAAAGGATTGCAAATATACTTATATCATCAGTCCAAAAGTAAAGAAATATACATTGCGTGATACAACTTTTAGTGAAACTAAAATTGGCCACTATGAATTAACTCGACTGTTAGAGGAAGTTCCAAATTCCGGTGAAGGTTTTCCTTTAAAAATCACAATCAATAAAGATTTAAGCTCTTTTAAATTAACTATCACAGACAAATCTGCTCTTCGTTTGGTCAACATCTTTAAGTCAGAAGATAACAAAATTATTCAAGATAAATTTTACTTTTTAATGGATAGTTTGGTAGAACGAGATATTTTTATCAAACAAGAAAATTAAGATTCTATAAGGAGAAATTAATGATTAAAGTCAGTTTTTTTAATGAAAGTAAACAAGAAAAAACAGTTTTATTTTCAGATTTTAAGGAATTTGAACGGGCTCAAGTCTCTTGTGATATTTCAACCCCTGATTACCATCCAGTTATTTCTGTAACTGTAGACGGACAAGAATTAAATTATCAGGGAACTTATGGAGACCTTTATTTTTATCTGCTTAAACGAAATGAAAAATAATAGTTTCACCAATTTTGATTTAACATGTCAAAATTGGTTTTTTTATACATATTTTATAAAATTTTTTAATTTTTACTGTATTTCAAATTTTAACGTTGCAATTTTCACAAAGTATTTGTTACAATAGTAACAGAATTATATCAGTCTATTATATTAAAGGAGCTACTACCGTGGTTATCGACAAATCTATTCCAAAAGCGACTGCAAAACGCTTATCCCTCTACTACCGAATATTTAAAAGATTTCATGCTGATCTAGTTGAAAAGGCGAGTTCAAAACAAATTGCAGATGCTATGGGTATCGACTCAGCAACTGTTCGTCGTGATTTCTCATATTTTGGTGAATTAGGCCGTCGTGGATTTGGCTATGATGTTACAAAATTAATGAACTTCTTCGCCGACCTACTTAATGACCACTCAACGACAAATGTCATCATTGTAGGGGTAGGTAATATCGGTCGGGCTTTACTACACTACCGTTTCCATGATCGCAATAAAATGCAAATTGCCATGGGCTTTGATACTGATGATAATCCAATTGTTGGAACATCAACTTCAGATGGTATTCCTATTTATGGTATTTCATCAATTAAAGAGCAGCTTAAAAACACAGAGATTGAAACTGCAATCCTAACTGTTCAAAGTGATCATGCACAAGAGGTTGCGGACCAACTTATTGCTTCAGGAATAAGAGGTATTCTTTGCTTCTCTCCAGTTCACTTAAATGTTCCTAAAGGAATTATTGTACAGTATGTGGACCTAACTAGTGAATTACAAACTTTACTTTACTTTATGAATCAAAACGATACATTATAGGAGTAAGTAAGACTAAGCCAATTATTGGCATTTCTGCCAATCAACGACTAAATACTGCTTTAGATGACCTGCCTTGGACCTATGCCTATGCAGGTTTTTTTGATGCAGTAATTAAATCAGACGCCATTCCACTACTTCTCCCTATTGGTGATGAGGAATTTGCTCAACGCTATGTCTCCCTTATAGACAAAATTATCTTAATAGGTGGTCAAAATGTAGATCCTTCTTTTTACAAAGAAGAAAAAAATGCCTTCAATGATGATTTCTTATATGAAAGAGATATCTATGAAATTGCCTTAATCAAAGAAGCTTTGAAGCAAGGTAAACCAATTTTTGGAATCTGTCGTGGCATGCAATTAATGAATGTTATCCTTGGTGGCACACTTAATCAAAATATACTAAATCATTGGCAAAATGGACCATCCGATTCTCAATACCACGAAATGGTAACTAAAAAGCACTCTTTTTTACAGGATATTTATTGTGAAAAAGCTTTGATTAATTCATTTCATCACCAAAGTATTAAAGAACTTGGTAGAGGTCTGGAGATCATTGCTATCAGACCCGAGACATAATACTGTAGAGGCTGTTATTTCAAGCAATCCAAAACTTAATTTCATTGGTGTTCAATGGCATCCTGAGCTACTTCAACAAAAATCAGATACTGATGTTCAGTTATTTAGTTATTTTATTAATACTTATTAATACTTATTAAAAAATTTGTGTATTTTCTCTGAAACTATAATATGTTTTCTTTCCAACGATGATGTGATCCAAACAGGTTATTCCAATTTGGTCGCATGATTGTTTTATTTTTTCAGTGAAATGAAAATCATTTTCACTTGGGTTCGTTAATCCAGAAGGATGATTATGGACAACAATTAAACTAGTTGCCATATTTTTACAGGCATAATGTAAGATTTCTCGAGGTTCTGCTATTGAGCGTTTCACACTCCCAATAAAGATGGTTTTTTCCTCAATTATCCGATTTTGGGTATCTAAATAAATAGTCATTAAGTGCTCTTGTTTTTTCTCTCCAAGCAGTCTAATCATCCGTTGAGCAACTTGATGGGATGACAAAAGTTGTCCTTCAATCTTTTCTTCACTTGCTTGAATCCGATTAGCTAATTCGATCATCGCTTTTATCTCAATTGATTTGACCTTTCCAATTCCTGCCAACTGTTGTAGTTCTTGCAAAGATAACTTTTTAAAGTCAGATAGTTTATCTAATCCAGAAAGGATATGGGCAGATAATTCCATTACTGGTTTTTCTTTATTCCCAGTTCGCAATAGAATAGCTAATAATTCCTGATTACTTAGCATTTCAGCCCCTAGGCTGACAAGTCTTTCTCTTGGCATTAGTGATTCTTGTTCAATTTTAATGTTGTACATATATTTTCTCCTTCTATCAAATTATTCGAAAAAAAAACAGATTTCCTTAAGAAACCTGTTTTTTTTGAATAGCTTGTTTTTTTTCAACATTGTCCCGAATCATCTGATAGAAGGTTGCTGCTAAAGGAACAGCTACAACCATCCCAATAATTCCTTTTAATGATGCGCCAATTGTAATTGCTAACAATACCCACATCCCTGGAAGTTTGATAGAGCCACCAACTACACGTGGATAAATCAGATTACCTTCAAATTGTTGTAATACGACTAAGAAAACAACAAAAATAATAGCTTGAGTCATAGATTGCGTCATAATTAATATAAATCCAATAACTAACCCAATATAAGCACCTACAACTGGAATTAATGCTGTAAAAGCAACTAAGACACCAATAGTTGCCGCAAAAGGAATTTGCAAGATAAACATACCAAGTGCAGTTAAACTGCCTAAAATTATTGCTTCAATACTTTGTCCAACGAAGAAACCATGAAAGCGACTGTGAAGTAAGCCAACAAAATAATGAATCCGTTGTGCATAAATACCAGTGTATGTATCCACTAGTAAATTACCTTGACGGCATAATTGTTCTTTATTGGCCAAAACATAAAGTGAAAATACAAAACTGACAAATAAACTAATAACTGCTGATGCAATCATTGTTACTGAAGTTAAGATATTTGTAAACACTGATAATAATTGTTGTAGTAATTGGTGACTGTAGTTTGAAATTGTTTTTGTTATTTCAGAAACACCTCCAGCATATTTAATGGCTTTTGCAATCAATTGATTGTGACTTAAGTCATGAACCACTGTTTTAATAGATGCTGTGTCAAATTGAAGCATCAATGATAAACTAGCAATTAAATCTGGAATAACAATAGAAATAATCCAAGTTAAAAGTGTAAAGAAGGTTAAGTAAGCTAGAATCATTGAGATTGCCCTTTTTAAGCTAGCATATTTTTCTCCTTTTATCAGTCTACCTAAACCAGTTTCATAGGTGCTCATCACAATATTGACGACATAAGCTAAGGCTGCTCCATACAGGAAAGGTAAGCTAGTTCGATAAATGGTTTCTATTACATTTGAGCCCATCTCCCAATTTGATTTTATAGCATAACAGATTACAAATAGTAGGACTAAATTTAAGACCTGTTTTTTTTCAAATTTCATCATTACTCCTTTCCTATCATTATACACTATTTCTCTATATTAACTCGACAATTGGATTAAAAAGAAGCCGAATAATCGACTTCCAGTATTTTAAAAAGACTAAGGACAATTTGTTAATCTAAATCAGTACCTTGACTTGCAATAACTTTTTTATACCAATCAAATGATTTTTTCTTAGTACGCTTTAAAGTTCCGTTTCCGTCATTGTCACGATCTACATAAATAAAGCCATAACGTTTTTTCATTTCACCTGTACCTGCTGAAACTAAGTCAATACAACCCCAAGTTGTATAGCCCCATAACTCAACGCCATCGATATTAATAGCATCATTCATGGTTTGAATATGTTGACGAAGATAGTCAATACGGTAGTCATCTTCAACATCACCATTTTCATCAGGCGTATCAATAGCACCGAGTCCATTTTCAACTACAAACAGTGGTTTTTGATAACGATCCCAAATGGCATTCATTGTAATACGAAGTCCAAGTGGGTCAATCTGCCATCCCCATTCAGAAGAATCTAAGTAAGGATTTTTAATTGAAGCAAAGATATTTCCTTGTGTTTCCTCATTTACCTTTGGATCTCCTGAAGCAACACGACTTGAATAATAAGAGAATGAAATGAAGTCAACTGTATGTTCTTTTAACAAAGCTAAATCATCTTCAGTCATCTCAATATTCAAATTATCACGTTCAAATTTCTTCAAAGCATAATTTGGATAATAACCACGCGCCTGAACATCGATAAAGAAGTAATTTTCACGATCTTCTTTCATACCAGCCCAGTAATCTTTTGGATCACAAGTATTTGGGTAATATTGCCCAGCAGCTAACATACATCCGACCTTATTGTCAGGATCTACTTCATGAGCAATCTTAGTTGCTAAGGCTGACGCCACCAATTCATTATGGGCAGCTTGAAATTTTACTTCTTCCTTATTTTCGCCTTCTTCAAAACAAATACCTGCTCCCATAAATGGTGCATGAAGAATCATATTAATTTCGTTGAAAGTCAACCAGTATTTAACAAGACCTTTATAACGGTTAAAAATAACATGGCATAGGTTTCCGTAGAAATCAATCATCTTACGGTTACGCCATCCACCATATTCTTCAATTAAGTGCATTGGACAATCAAAGTGAGTGATTGTTACAAGCGGTTCAATACCATATTTACGGCACTCTTTAAAAACATTTTCATAGAATTCTAAACCTTTTTCATTTGGTTCAGTTTCATCACCATTAGGAAAAATACGTGACCAGCCAATTGACATACGGTACGTTTTAAAGCCCATTTCAGCAAATAAAGCTATATCTTCTTTGTAATGATGGTAGAAATCAATTGATTCTTTTGCTGGGTAAAAATAGCCATCTTCAAAGTCAAACATTTTTCTTTCACCAGCAATAATTGGGAAACGATCTTCACCAATTGGAACTAGGTCAACGTTAGCTAAACCACGTCCATCGACATCGTAAGCACCTTCACATTGATTGGCAGCTGTTGCACCTCCCCAAAGAAATTCTTTAGGAAATTTTGCTTGATTTGACATATTCTCTCCTTTTAAAATAAACTGGCCTAAGCCATAAAGACAACTAGTAAAGTATAAACCACTAGTGTGACAATAAGTGATAACGAAATAAAGGTTGCTGAAAAGAGTTCATCTTTTACAGACTTAAAGGCTGGCATAATAATTGCTGGCATGGCAAATCCTGTAGGACACATGAAATATAATAAAACAGCAATCTTAAATTCCTTGTTTTCCATTAGTACTGGAAATAGTAAGAAGAATCCAGCAATAATTAAACTATAGATAGCAACTCGAACCAATAAGAGTTTCCCAATTGACTTAAAAGTCTCTGGGTCAAATTGTAAGTCATATCCTAAAATAAAGAGTATAGTCCCAACAATTGGAGAGGTTGCTTTTTCAATTATGCCAAAGTAAGCATCTCCAAAGGGAGCATGACTAATTAACTGATTAAGATGAAAAGCGTTAGCTACTAAGCCAAGACCAATTGCAATTAAAAACGGATGGGTTATTGTAGAGATTGCTAATTCTTTTAGCGAAGCATTCGATGCACTTGCTTTGGATACCAAGATTGGTATAACCAAGAATGCTGTGGCTGCGCCAGCTAAGTCAAATATAACCGTATTACTGGAAACGCCGACGATGGACAAATATAAAGGCAAGGCAACACTTCCGCCTTCAACGGTCGGTAATAAGAAATGTGCAAAGTGTGCATGTGACTCCCCAATAAATCCTTTGAGCAGTTTTCCTAGGACCATTGCCAATTGAAATGCAATAAATATGTAGAGTAAAATTGGAAAAGTAGATGCTTTGATTTCCGCTGACATGATGAGATGAAAAATCAGAATCGGAAACAGGATGGTGAAAATTAAGGCATTAGCTCCTGCCTTTTGATCTGCTGTTAACCACTGCTTATGTCTGGCTAAGTAGCCGAGAGTAAGCATGAAGAAAACAGGTGCTAATGTATTAAATGCTTGCATAAATGTTAAATTCTCCCTTTAATTATTTCTTTGGTAGACATACTCCTGGTCATATGGGTTATAAACTGATTGGACTTGGAAGTCTTTTCCATCATATGTAAACTCGAGTATGGAACAATTTGACATGCGTTTGTCTAAAGTTGGTGGCTGGATTGTTTTGTGACGATAAAATTGTGTAATCGACGCACCATGGCTGACCAATAAGTTAATGTCTGCTTCATCAGAATGGTCTAAAACCTCACGTATTGTTTTATCCATTCGTTCATAGACTTGAATATTTGATTCTCCCCCATAGGCTACAAAATAATCTCGATAGCCAGACCCGTCTTCTTTATGTAAATGCGGATTGAGGTATTCTTGATGACCTTCAAATGTTCCAAAATTCCATTCTTTCAACCCTTTTAAACGGATTAAATCTGTTCGACCACTAGCAATTTCGGCAGTGTCACAAGCTCGTTCTTGTGGTGAAGAATAAACGTGTGTAAAGCTAAGACAAAGTTCTTCAAAGTGTTCTTTGGCATTTTTAGCTTGTTCGACACCTAAATCTGTTAAGGGAGAATCACATGCTCCCTGAATACGACCTTGTACATTAAACAAAGTTTGACCATGACGCATTAAATAAAATCGTTTTAACAATCTAATTCTCCTTTTTATCAAAATAGAAAATTTTAAAATCCTGATCTGATTGGATAATCCGTTTAAATCTTAACTCATTATTCTCAAACTCGAATTCACAAATGGCACAATTCCCAATTCTATAACGGTGAGGGAATGGAATCATTAATTCTAAACTAAGTGCCCACATAGCACCACCATGGGTTACCATAAGCACTTTTTCTGCAGTTGACTGGACTAAAGTATCTATAATTGTTTCTTTGACGCGTTTTCCAACAGTATCTGCTGATTCACCACCATAAGGAACTAATAAGTCTTCAAAGGAATCAGCATCCGGATTTGATTTTGGCAAAAGCATTTCTGGTTGCGCTTCGAATGAACCAAAGTTCCACTCCTTCAACCCTTTTAATTGGACCACTGTTTGTTCAGATACTAATCTTGCTGTATCTGTCGCCCTCTCTTGAGTCGAAGAATAAACTTCGTCAAATGAGATATTATTCTTTAAAAAATAATCTTTGACTTGCAAAGCTTGTTGAATTCCTAATTCAGTCAAAGGAGAGTCACATGCCCCTTGAACTCTATCTTGGACATTAAACAATGTTTGACCATGCCTCATTAAATATAGCTTTTTTGTCATTTAATACCTTACCCTTCATATCTTCAAAAAATTTGTTCCTTCTTAAAGAACAAATTTTTCAACTAACTTACAGTATATTTCTTGCTTGGTTAGCAATGACATCTTTATACCAATAGAATGAATCCTTCTTATAACGATCAAATGAGCCATTTCCTTGGTCGTCAGCATCGACATAGACAAAACCATAACGCTTAGACATTTCTGAAGTTGAAGCAGAAATTAAATCGATACAACCCCACATAGTATAGCCCATTAGTTCAACACCATCTTCAATGGCTTCATACATTTGTTCAATATGTTTTTGTAGGTAATCAATCCGATATGCATCGTGTACACTTCCATCTTCTTCAAGCTTATCTATGGCACCTAATCCATTTTCAACAATGAAGAGTGGAATTTGATAACGGTCATAAAGTTTATTTAAGGTTACGCGTAATCCAACAGGATCAATTTGCCAGCCCCAATCAGATGCTTCCAAGTAAGGGTTTGCTTCTCCAAGAATCAAATTACCACCGGTTTTTTGTTCATAAGTTTGGTTTTTAGGACTACGAGTGATTGAACTCATATAGTAAGAAAAACTCATAAATTCAACTGGATATTTTTCTAGAATTTCTTTATCGCCTTCTTCAATAATTAAGTTAATATTGTTTTCCTTGAAGAATCGTGTCATATAAGTTGGATATTTGCCACGAATTTGCACATCTGCAAAAAAGAGATTTTCATGATCTTTTTTGATTGCTTCCATTACATCATCTGGATGGCAAGTTGCAGGATATGATTCCATACGTGCAAGCATCATTCCAACTTTATTATTTGAGTCAATCTCATGAGCTCGTTTCGTTGCTAAGCTTGATGCAATAAATTGATGGTGAACAGCTTGGTACATTTCTTCTAAATCAAGTTTACCATCTTCAAATAATAAACCACCTGAAAGGTATCCAGTCATTCCAAGAATATTAATTTCATTGAAAGTCAACCAGTATTTTACTTTACCTTTATATCGATCAAAGACAGTTTCTGCATAATGAACGAAGAAATCAACAATTTTACGGTTTTTCCACCCACCATATTCTGTAACTAAGTGAATTGGAAATTCATAATGTGATAGAGTAACCAATGGTTCAATCCCATTCTTGTTTAACTCATCAAAGACTGCATCATAAAAAGCTAGTCCTTCTTCATTTGGTACTGTTTCATCACCTTTTGGGAAAATACGAGACCAAGCAATTGACATACGGTATGTTTTAAAGCCCATTTCGGCCATTAAAGCAATATCTTCTTTATAATGATGGTAAAAATCTGAACCCCAACGTTTTGGGTACAAACCTTCTTTATCATTTAAAGCAAAATCCAATTTTTCACGATTCATTGGTGTTAAAAATTCACTACCCATTGATTTACGATCTTTTGGATCAACAGCTCTAGAAGTATCTGAAGTTGCCGGACCACGACCACCTTCGTTCCATGCACCCTCAATTTGATTAGCAGCTGTCGCACCACCCCATAAAAAATCTTTCGGAAATTCTCTAGCCATTTTCGAAATCCTCCTTAGTATTATGATAATATTATCATGAATTAATACTGATTTCCTATAACATCCTCTGGATATATGATACTATCCTCCTACCTCTAGATAGATAAAAAAACTGAGCAGAGCTCAGTTTTTCCTTTATGTATTAAAGTCAGAATCCTCTTCTGCACTCACTTGCACCAAAAAGGTCTCAAGAATTTGCAAAACTCCTTCTTCATGATGATGAGGGGCAATAAATTTGGCAGCATCTTTGACAGATTGCGGAGCATTCTCCATTGCATAAGAATATTTAGCTAATTTCAACATCTCAATGTCATTACCACCGTCTCCAAAGGCCATTATCTCATCACTACTAATATCATATTTATCCATTAATAATTGAAGACCCCACGCCTTATGAATGCCAGTTTGAATCACATCGACCGCACCAAAACCACTGGTTACAGCAGTTAGGTCACCAGGAAAATTATCATTAAAATCTGCAATTACTGCATCGCAAATTTCCTCAGGTAACATCATAGTAATCTTTAAGACTTGATGTTTATCAATTTCTGAAAAATCATCAACTTGTTTAATTTTCAAGAAAAATTGATGAAACTCTTCAGGGTCAATTGCCATAGCTGTTGGTAATTTTGCATTCTTTTGCATATAAGACTTATCTTTAGAAGATACCATTACAGCATACCGGTCAAGAAAGTCTTTATAGTAATCTAAAAAAAGAGTCACATCTTTAGCATTTATTTTATGACGTTTTAAATTTTCACCCTTAAAAATAACATGTGCACCATTTTCGGCAACAAAATCCAAGCGATCTGTTAAGCCCTTGAAAATCAAATTTAATCGATCCATATTATTACCACTAGCTACGACAAATTTAATATCACGTTCATCAAGTTGCTTTAAAATTGTTTCAAATTTTTGACGATTATAGGTACCCTTATCATTCAAGAAAGTACCATCCATGTCTGAGGCAATTAATTTGATTGTCATAAAAATACTTTTCCCTTTTTTGCTTCAATTATACATATTCTAATAAGATTTGTGAAATTTTTTGATAACCTAAAAGATTTAAATGAAGACCATCTTTGGTAAAATCATCTGCTAAACCACTACCACCAGCTTTCAGAATAGTAGCTAAATCAATAAACTCAATTCCTGGTATGGTTTGTAAATCAGCATTTAAGGAATCAATTACCTGATTTGTTCGCACCTTAACCGTATTTTGATATTTTATATCTTCTGATACAGGTAAAACTGACATCAAACAAACCTTAATATAGGGATTTTCAGAGTGGATTTCGGTTAATATATCTAAAATATTTTCTTTAATTTCTGGATTTGATTTTCCAAGACCAATGTCATTAGTCCCAATTAAGATAAAGACCTTTTCAGGCTCTAGTGCCAAGACTTGCTCATGTAAGTGCTCTTGTAACCAAGTACTATCCGTCCCTGCAATACCTCTATTAATGATTGGTACATCTCGCCCTAAATATTTTTTTAATGGAAAAAATTCAATGATTGAATCACCAACAAAAACAATACCTGCGCGAGCCATAGTCTTGTTTAATTCTATGTAGCTGTCTAAGCGGTCTTCTTGGTAGGCTAATAGTTCATTAGAAACTGTTTCAAGCATAATATCCCCCTTTGATATATCTAGTATATCAAAATTAGAGATGGTCAGCACAGCAATTCTAAATGTAAACGTTATCCTAAATCTTGTCCATTTGAGGCAATAACTTTTTTATACCAGTGGAAGCTATCCTTTGGTGTACGGTCAAATGTCCCCTTACCTTGGTCATCTTTGTCGACATAAATGAATCCGTAACGTTTACGCATTTCACCTGTCCCGGCAGAGACGATATCAATACATCCCCAAGTTGTATAAGCAATTAAATCAACACCGTTTGCAATAGCATCTGACATGGCTTTAACGTGAGATCTATGATAGTCAATACGGTAATCATCATGGATGCTTCCGTCCTCTTCTACTGTATCAAAGGCTCCAAGTCCATTTTCAACGACCATCATTGGCAAATCATAACGGTCATACATTTTTTCAAGGTAATACTGCAATCCCGTTGGATCTTGTGCCCATCCCCAATCAGAATATTCAAGATATGGATTACGGACACCGGCAGAGAAGTTACCTTCCACTTTATCTGTTACTTCATGTGTTGTCACGTTGTTAGACATATAATATGAGAAAGTGTAGAAATCGACTTTCCCTCTTTCAAGTAATTCAAGATCGCCTTCTTCCATTTTGATTTCTACATTATGTTCTTGCCATAAACGTTTTGTGTATGTGCCATATTTACCTTTTGCTTGAACGTCGCCACAGTAGTAAATACTTTGTTGCCACTTATGTTCAGTTGCTAAGATATCCGCAGGATCACATGTTGCTGGATAAAATGTAATACCACAAATCATATTCCCAATCATATAATCTGGGTTAATTTTATGCCCGATCTCCACGGCTTTTGCAGAGGCAACAAATTGATGATGTAAATGTTGATAAGCATCTTGATATTCTTCATCTTTAGCAGAATCGCCAAACATGTCAAGGAACATAACCGTATTGTTGATTTCGTTGAAAGTTAACCAATATTTAACGAGACCATTGTATTCCTTAAAGATAGTTTCAGCATACTTTGCATAAAAATCAACTAAAGCACGATTGGTCCAACCACCAAAATCTTCTTCCAAGGCAAGTGGTGTGTCAAAATGCCAAATTGAAACCAATGGCTCAATATTATATTTACGACACTCTTCAAAAACACCACGATAAAAATCTAAACCATCTTGATTAGGTTCACTATCATTACCATTTGGGAAAATACGTGACCAGGCAATTGATAATCTAAAGATACTGTAGCCCATTTCAGCAAAAAGCTTGATATCTTCTTTATAACGGTGATAAAAATCAACAGCTTCATGATTAGGATAGTAATGATCTTCTAAAACAGCAAATTTAGCACCATCAGGCAATTTAGCTGTATGACCCATTGATGGCAATTCCCCTGGATTACCATCTTTATCAATGTAAGTTGCCAAACGTGATTGGGTTGAAGATCCACCAGTCGTAACGTCAGTTTGAACTAACCCACGTCCGCCTTCTTTATAAGCACCTTCAGCTTGATTTGCGGCAATAGCTCCGCCCCACAAAAAGTTTTCTGGAAATTGTGTTGTTGTCATTAGAAATTCCTACTTTCTTAGTAATGCTTGTAGTATACTTGTTTATTGGTAATATATCCACGCATATCCTATGAAATACTAATACTATCCCATGAGCAAAGCCATCCATAATTTATTTTCTAACAAAAAAAACACTAGGACGGAGATTAAGTGCCCAGTGCATTTTGATTTAATTATTATATTATCTTCCAAAAACTATCTGTAAGATAAAAATAATTTTAAGTCTTATTTTATGTCATCATAAGGAGCCAACTTTTCATGACATAAATTAAGTATATGAAAGTTCAGGCGACAGAGCTAACACTATTATTTTAATTTCTGATACTATCCTATTTACTATTCACAATTATAAAAATTTCTTTTATATTATTATTAAAATATTTTATAGTTTCACATATTTTTTTCAAATTGGTATAGTCCAAGTCAGCTATCAGTATGCTAATTTTTGTCATTGGTTGTTTTTTATATTAAAAATTGACTAAACATAAGTTTTTTGTATTATTTTAAAAACAAACTGTTATAATATTATTATACGAATATACAAGGAAGTGGCCAAACTGTGTTAGTATCCAAATTACCAATTAACCAATATTATGAACAAAAGAAACATTTATTACCTTATCGCTATTTTCATACTAGAGTAAAAAATGGTCGACCGGATATTCTTTTTCATTGGCATCCTGAGCTAGAGGTCTCATATATTTATGAAGGAACAGCTCGATACCATATTGATTACGATTTCTTCAATAGTCAAGAAGGGGATATTATTTTAGTGCGCCCAAATGGCATGCATTCGATTCATCCAATTAATAAAGAAAAACATATCATGGATACTTTTCAATTTCACTTAGATATGATTGGTCTATCAAATGTTGATCAAGTCAGCCTACACTACTTACAACCTTTACAGAACAGTGTCTATAAGTTTGTCCATTGCATCAAGCCAAACATGCCTGGTTATACAGAAATAAAGAAAACTTTATTTGATATCTTTCAATTGGCTAAAGTAGAGAGTCGACATTTTGAAATATTATTAAAGTCTAAATTACATGAATTTATCTATTTACTATACTTCCATCGCTATGTTGTTAGAAAAACAACTGATGATACTTATCGTAAAAATGAAAAAATTCGTCAATTAATTGACTACATCAATAACAATTATCACCAGAATTTAACAATCGACTTTTTGGCGGACTTTATTGGTTATAGCAAGACTCACTTTATGACTGTATTTAAGCAACACACTGGCACATCCTGTACAGAGTTCGTCATTCAAGTTAGGTTAAGCAAAGCTTGTGAACTGTTAGTTAATTCGACTAATTCAATCTTGGAAATAGCTAATGAAGTGGGCTTTAATAATCTCTCAAACTTTAACCGCCAATTCAAAAGTTATTACCTTTTAACCCCAAGTCAATACCGAAAAAAATTTAGTAAACCTAAAGAAAGTCGCACACTGATAAATCCACCAAAAATCAAAAAATAACTTCTACAAAAAGTAGAAGTTATTTTTTGATTATTTATTGTATAAACTATCAATTGGATTACTAAACCAACGACCATTTAAGACATTTTTATTTAAGTCCTCTTTTTGTTCTTGTGTTAAAGTATTATCATTTTTCATTTTTAACAAAATATCATCCGCGGTTTCTTGATCTTTTGTTGCTATGATTTTTGATTTTGACTTGTCAGCATCAATTGATAATACTTGATTATCACTAGTAAAATCATCCCACTTTGGTAATTTAGCTTGATTAGGATCTCCATTTTCAATAAAACTTTTTAAATATAATTTGAATTGTTTAGACATTTCTTTGGCACCATCATTTTCAAAGGATTCTCCGATAAAGTCCTTATAATTAGATGGTGTTTGTAACATTGGTTCAAAGATACCATGGAACGAACCAAGTGATTGACTTAATTTTGGAGTAACCTCTTTATTATCTCCATAAGCAATTTCAGTCACATAGATTGGAGATTTATACTTGTTAGCCATTTGCTTAGCACTATCAACACCATTTGATAGTCTATATAGTTGACTTCCATATGTTTTACTATAATTAAACTCAGCTAATTTTTCTTGATCCTTAAAAAGATTACCAGACATAAAATCTTCCATAAACGTTTTGTCAAATGCAGCAAACATTGAAAACTCACTGGTTCCTGTAACTAACATTACAGGTACATCATTATATTTACTAGTCTCAAATCCTTCTTTTGGAATGACATAGCCATCCTTATATAAATGAGGAAAGACAGACATACGGATCCCAGCATTTCCCATTAAAGGTGCTAATCGTTCTGCTTTAATGCTATTAAGGTAATCATCTACAGCTTTATCTTTGCTTAAAAGCCATTTTTGAGCAGCTTCAACCGTATCCTTCTTCTTATCCTCAACGGCTAATGGAGCAATTGCTTTTGCAAATATTTCTTGACTGACATCATTGTCAGCAAGTGTCATTCCTCCACTAAAAGAAATAGCTTTATTGTATTTATTTTTAAAAATCGGTGAAATAAGAGTTGCCATTACATCTCGTCCACCTGCTGAAAAACCAGTTAACGTAATATTATCTTTATTTCCTCCGAATGTTTCTGCATTAGCCATTACCCAATCAAGAGCAGCTGCAATATCCAATAAACTATAGTTACCAGAATTTTCTTCTTTAGAACCTGTTTTTAAAGCTTCTAATGGATTGAATCCTAATGCTCCCAGTCTATAATTAACAGAAACGTACACAGCATCAATATCATTGACAATTGTATTTCCCTTAATTTCCTGGCTGGTTCCAGATTGATTATTACCCCCATGAAGATAAACTACGACAGGCAAATCTTTTTTTGAATTATTAGGTCTAACTACGTCTAAATTCAGAGCATCCTCTGAACCTTTAACCTCTCCATTAGAAAACTGAATAGCTGTATCTCCATACTTGCTCACATCCTTTGTCTTTTCCCATTTGTCAGCTTTTTGAGGAGCTTTCCATCTCAACTCACCGACTGGAGATTTAGCATATGGCACACCCAACCATTCAATAACATCATTCTTTTTATCCATATGCCCTTTAATTTTTCCACTAACAATAGTTTTATTAACAGTTGCTTTAAAAGTTTCCGCATGTTCATTCTTACTTGTTGAATCTTGACAGGCAACTAAAATTAAAGTCAAAGCAATTGATGCTATCCCAATGGTAAATTTTTTCACTTCCATTTTATGTAATCGCTTTCTTATTTGTTTTAGAAAATACCTAATAATAATTAGGCATTTTCATTATTTATTATTTAACTGTTGTTAAGAGGTAATCTCCTTTTTTAACAGTTTTTTCTTGGCTTACCAAGACGTCGTCATAGATTGCTGTGTTGGTAATAATAATTGGTGTAATTGTTGGCAGTCCTGCTGCTTTAATTGCTTCAATATCAAATTCAAGTAATTTTTGACCAGCTTGCACTTTTTCACCTTGTTGGACAAAGGTTGTAAAACCATTTCCATCTAGAGAAACTGTATCCATACCTACATGGATAAGAATTTCTGCACCATTATCACTTTGGAAACCAATAGCATGTTTTGTAGCAAATACTAAAGTAACAGTACCATTAGTTGGAGCATAAACAACTCCTTCTTTAGGATTGATTGCAATACCTTTACCCATTGCTCCTGATGCAAATACTTCATCTGGTACTTCAGTTAATGGAACGATTGTACCATTGATTGGGCTCGCAATAATTTCTTGATTAATTTCTTTTAATGGTGCTACTTCTTCAACTGGTGTAGTTACAGGTGCAGCATTGTCAGCTTTTGATCCACCGTATAAGTAAGGAACTGGAACCAACATTTGAATTGCAAAAGAAGCAAAAATAGCTAAGAACATTAAGCCAATACCAATCCACATTGGTGTTAATCCTTGTGTAGGGCTTACCCATGCTGGAAATTGGAAAATTCCCATTGCGCCGAAGGCATACATCTTAATATGGAAAAGAGATAGAATAGCACCGATTACACCTGAAACTATACATGAAATATAGAATGGTGTTTTCATTGGTAATGTTATACCATAAATAGCGGGTTCTGTAACACCAAAAATTGAAGAAATAAAGGCTGGCATAGCAACTGATTTAACTTTTTGCTCTTTTGTTTTTAACATAATTGCTAATAAAACACCAGTTTGTGTAAAGTTAGGAAGAGCTGCACCTAAAAGGATATCAGTCCAATGATTTTGTGTAAATTGTAAAATTGCAAGTGGAACGATAGCCCAATGTAATCCAAACATAACCAATACTTGCCATAATAGTCCAAGTAAGAAACCATATAAAACAGGACTAAAGTTCATTAAACCAGTAAAACCGTTAGAAAGTAGGTCTGATGCAAAGTTTGCGATTGGCCCAACTAATAAGAAAGTAAGAGGAACTGTTACTAAAATAACAACAAATGGTATTACGAAAACTTTAACCACATCTGGTGTAATTTTCTTCATTTGTTTTTCAATCATTGAAGCAACCCATATGGCTAAAATTACAGGCATTACTGTTGATAGGTAGCTACCAGATGATGGTAATAAGAAAGGAATTCCTAAAACAGATGCCACTTTAGCTTTTGCTAAAACTGCTACAGTTCCTGGAAGTGTTGGATAGACTAGCGCTGTTGCAATCGCTGCCGCAGTAAACTCATTCATTCTAAATTTACGTGCAGAGGTAAAAGCAATTAAGATTGGTAGAAACTGGAAGAATCCATCACCAGCTGCTTCAAGAATTGCATAGATTGCACTTGTTTGTGATGACAAATGTAAGGTTGCTGCTAAGATTGCTACGACACCTTTGACGATACCAGCCGCAGCCAATGGACCTAAGAAAGGTTGGAAAATTCCAGAAATCAAGTCAACAAAACGGTCAAATAAATTACCTTTGTCAATATCACCTTCATCAATATCTAAGCTACCACTACCTTGGATACCAGCAACTTTTTGGACATCTTCATAGACATCAGGTACGTGATTCCCAATAACAACCTGATATTGTCCTCCGGCTTTTACAACAGTTACAACACCATCCCGTTGTTTGAGGTAGTCATCGTCTGCTTTACTTTCATCTTTTAAATTAAAACGTAGACGAGTAACACAGTGTTTGAGACCAAGAATATTTTCTTTACCACCAACATGAGCTACTATATCTTTAGCTAGCTCTGTATAATCTTTTTTAGCCATTTGAGGCTCCTTTCTGAAATACATTGGACTAAGACAATAATGGGTATCAGTTGCATTAGTCTAATCGATTTGGATTTTGACAATAGAAAAAACCCAAACAAATACCAAATATATGCCTAGCTAGCACTAGTACATCATATCTCGTATCTATTTAGGTTTTGCCTGCTTACCAGTAACAATCCATTTACTATATTTCATATAATAACAAAAAGCGCTTTCATTTGCAAGTGCTTTTTTAAAATTAATTTAAAAAGCTGAAAATTAATTTTCAGCTAAAGTTTCTAAACGTTGAATATGTATAGTCAAATAGACTTGTTCATCCTTACTCATCGGAAAATCATAGCTTGTCTCAACAAAGGATTTTATCTTCTCCGTACAAGTAAAAGCTTGTGGATAATTCAATTTCACTTGCTCAAAAAGGAAACTGTCATTTGCTCCTTGAACCAAACCATTGATGACACGTTGCGCAAAATACTGAATATGGGTAACAAAACGGTTGTAAGAAACCATATCTGCTTCAGAAATCTTCCCATAATGGAATCTGACAATATCAAGAATATTAGTCACAATTTTAGCAATCTGTTGACCACTTTCAATAGCACCAACATCTTTTTGTGCATTAATAAAATGCAAAGCCAAGGAAGCTACTTCATCTTCTGGTAAATCAATATCCATCATTTCTTTAACAATTGCAATACCATCACGCGCCACTTGAAATTCTTTTGGAAAAAATTTGCGAATTTCCCAGCTCAACGGATTATTAATAATTAATCCATTTTCTAAGCGTTCAAACGTATAATGCAAATGATCAGCCAAAGAAATATACAGTGCCATATCATAAACAGTATCAAGAACTTCTTGTCCATGTTCAATGATAGCTGTCACAGTTTCAATTTCTTTTAAAGACAAGTTTTGATAAACACTTGTTAAATCATTAATCAAACTAGAATCTTGTAATGTAAAACGTTTTTCAACTAAACTATCATCTACTAGGTCCTCCGGCTTCTTTTGAAAACCAAGACCCCTCCCCATGATAATTTCTTCCTCGCCTTTGTCATTGCGAACTTGTACGACATTATTATTAAAAACTTTATCAATGATCACTTATAGAATCTCCAATCTATAATTTCTTGATACCCATGTCATAAATCATATCAGAACTTTTCTTTTATGACAATAGCCCTGCTATGACATTAGTAATCGTCTGACCATTCCTACATCAGGTTCATTGACCACTAGGAAAATCGTAGCACCTGCTGACAAGATGGTATCGCCAGATACAACCTGTGATTTATTATGATTAACCTGAGTTGTGATAAGAGTATTTTTTGGCAAGGCTAAATCCCGAACATATTTACCAGCTAATTTATGGCCGACAGTTAGTTCAATCAATGTTGGTTCAACAATATCCTTAACATGTCTGATTGGTAGTTTTTCAAGCATCGCCTCATAAATTGGTTGCCCTTTTAGTAAATCCATTATTGCATAAGCCACAAACGTTACGACAGCTATTGACATCAAAGGCTTTAAATCACCAACCATTTCCGTTACTAAAATCATCCCCGTTAAGGGAGCTTTAGAAATGGCACCAAAATATCCAGCCATCCCTAAAACGATAAACAAGGGCATCATTTCTTGAGACACTAGCCCTAAGTCTCTAAAGCAAATGCCAAAGAGTAAGCCGGCAAGTGCACCTAAGGTCAATATTGGTAGGAAAATACCACCTGGTAAACCACTCCCATAAGATAACATGCTACCAATAAACCTTACAATAAAGTATCCTAATACTAAAATAAAATTAACCTTTAACATAGATAAGGAGATAATTAATCCATTCCCACCACCTAAGAGATTTGGTGATAAATAACCAATAACTAATATTAGAGGTAATACCATTAAGGCATAAAAGGCTTGTGGTAAGTGAAGCCACTTACCGACTTTGTCAAAACCAGTCGATAGGTTAAGTATAATTTTTTCATAAGCAAAACCCATTACTCCTAGAAATAGCCCCATTACAATCAAAATCCAATAATGATCCAAAGCAAGGAATGGCATCACCTTAGGCATAGCAAGAACTGGTTTCAACCCGAAAATATATAAAGAGACAAAGTTAGCAATAATACTTGCTACTAAGGCACTAATCCAGATTAAACGAGAAAAGTGATGATAAATTTCTTCGACAACAAATAATAAACCGGCGATTGGCGCATTAAAGGCTGCAGATAAGCCAGCGGCAGCTCCACTTGCAATCATAATCCGTTTCTCTAAACGAGTGGACTTTAATCCCTCTGCGAGGCCTTTGGCTGTCATTGCCCCCAATTGAATGGAAGGCCCTTCACGACCCAACATAAATCCCATAGAAATTGAGAGAACCCCTGCAATAAATTTTTTCCAGAGAACACTCCACCAATTGGGTGCCAAAAGACCTTTCAACTCACCTTCAACGTGTGGAATACCAGACCCCTTTATATCTGGATCAGTTTGAATAAGATATCCTACCAAAAGTAAAATAAAAAAGCTGATAACAGCAATGGCAAGTAAAATAAGCAAATTCTGATGGGCAACCTGATAACTAACAACAACTAATTGACTCAGTTTTTCAATTGCCAAACGAAACAAAGAGACAACCGTCCCCGCCACAAGGCCAACTAAAGCACCGCGCCAAACAAATGAAATAATAGAATTTTCAACTAAAGCATATTCATTTTTATGGTTTTCCATTATTCCCTCACTTTCTAACAACTCCTTCTATTGTATCAAAGATTTGGTGATGTTTCTAGGACAAAAAAATTGACTACTTGTCTGTAAATTTAGGAGTAACAAGTAATCAATATATTCACTTTTATAAATACTTATTTGACAGCATCTCTAACACTTTTTGCAACAATCTCAGCAACACCTTTTTGGAATGCTCCTGGCATTATGTTAGTTGGCGATAATTCATTCTCCGGTACTAAGCTAGCAATACCTTTTGCCGCTGCAATTTGCATTTCAATTGTAATTTGTTTTGCACGAGCATCCAGTGCGCCACGGAAAATTCCTGGAAATGCTAAAACGTTGTTTATTTGGTTTGGAAAATCACTTCTACCAGTACCGACAATGTATGCTCCGGCATCAATTGCTTCGTCAGGATAAATTTCGGGAACAGGGTTTGCCATAGCAAAGATAACTGGTTTAGGAGCCATTTTTGATATCCATTCAGGTTTTAAAACACCTGGTGCCGAAACACCAATAAAAATGTCTGCATTTTCAAGTGCGTTCTCTAAGGTACCAGATACAAATTCTCTATTCGTAAGTTTAGAAATTTTAAGATGGTGTGGAGCTAATTTTTCTCCTTCTTTCTCATTGATAATTCCAAATTTATCTACTACAGAAATTGATTTTGCTCCAGCAGCTAATAGTTTTCGAGTTATAGATAGACCAGCTGATCCTCCACCATTGACTACAATTTTAACGTCTTGTATTGACTTATTTATAAGTTTTAAACTGTTAAATACTGCTGCTAATACCACAATAGCTGTCCCGTGTTGATCATCATGAAAAACAGGGATATCACATTCTTCAATAAGACGTTTTTCAATCTCAAAACAACGAGGGGCACTAATATCTTCTAAATTGATTCCGCCAAATGTAGGAGAAATAGCTTTTACAATTGAAATAATTTCTTCAGTATCTTTAGTATCAAGTACTATTGGAATAGCATCAACGCCAGCAAATTCTTTGAATAATACTGCTTTTCCTTCCATAACAGGCATAGCTGCTATAGGTCCAATGTCACCTAACCCTAAAACTGCAGTACCATCACTAATGACAGCTACGGTATTTTTTTTCGTTGTCAACTCATAACCTAATTTTGAGTCCTTAGCAATCTCCGAAGACACTGTTGCAACTCCTGGGGTATAGGCTATACTTAAGTCCTCTTTATTTTTTACTTCTAATTTTGACTTAACTTCTAATTTTCCACCAAACTCTTTTGCTTGTAGTAAAGCTAATTGACCTAAATCTTTTGACATATTGAATCCTCTTTCTAATTATTGTTTGAAAATGATACGTAAAATTGCTGTCATCGTTATAACTGTAATTGCGCCACCTAAACGAGTTGCTACTTGTGCAAAAGGCATCAAATTCATACGATCTGCTGTAGATAAAATAGCAACATCTCCAGTACCACCCATCCCACTTTGACAAGCCGAAATTATTCCTGCTTCAACTGGATTCATATTCAAGAATCTTGAAATGAAGAAACCAACTGAAATTACAGTGAATACTACTGAGATTACAACTACAAAATATTGCCAACTTAAAGTAGCGACGACGTCTTTTAAAGGGATATAGAGTAATCCTAGGCCGGCCATAAGTGGGAATGTGAAGTTTCCGGAAATAAATTTATATAATTGTTTGGCACCATTTTGTGTTTCTTGTGGTATAACATTTAAATATTTTAACAGGGCAGCTAAAATAATCATCAGTACAGGGCCGGGGAAACCTGTTAAATGTTGCAGTAAACCACCTGCGATGAAAAGTGAACATGCTGTAAGAACACCTGCCCCCATTAATTTGACGTCCAATTGTCCTGAATTATCTTTTAATGCATCAGACATGTCTTCGCCTTTACCAATTTTTACTAATTGACCTTGTCCAGAGTATTCAGGGTATTTTTCACCAAATCGATTTAGAAGTGCAGTACACATTATTGCAAAGAAATTACCTATAATTGTAGCTGGAATTAATTGTGCTACTAATTGCTCACTTCCTACGCCCGTTATTGAACTATAACCAAGAGACAGAGGCAAAATGCCTTCACCTATTCCACCTGCTAAAACAGGTGTTACAATATAAAATAGTGTTTTTTGCCATTCTAATCCCAAAATGACACCTACTAAAGTTCCAACAGCCATGGCACAAACCATGCCCACCAGCATTGGAATAATCATTTTAAATAATCCTTGAATAAGAATTTTTCGATTCATTCCTAAAATACTTCCACATACTAGGCAAGCTATATAGAAGTAAAGAAAGTTAGCTTCTTTCATCAGTATATTTGTTGCTTCTAAGACATTTGGATTTAGGAGATTAAAAAATACCAAAATTGAAGGAACTAATAACGAAAGAATTGCAGGACCTCCAAAATTTTTGAGACCAGGAATATTGCCTCCAATTGTTCCCAATAACCAACCCATAGTTAAAATTACAGCAAATCCACCTAACATATTAACAGGTAACTGTTGTAAATATCCAGTAGTTACTATTAATGTAGCTAATACTAAATAGACAGGGAAGGGGACCGACCCAATCCTTATTTGATGTAAAGAACGCTTCTTGACTTCTTCAGTTCGAGAAGTACTTATCTTAGTAGTTGCCGTTGCCATATTACAACCTCCTTATTTGATAAATTCAGTATAAATGACAATCACAGATTATTATAGATTTTTTAATTAGTTTAAATACTTAAATTTTTTCAATTTATTTAACTAATTTAAGCAAATATCACTCAAATTTATATGATATACTTTATAAATAGGAGGTTTCATGAGACCAAAACTATCATTATGGGCAAGTATTTCATTAATATTTATATCCATAATTGCTATGACCACAGTAATTTTTTATAGTATTATGATTGGCGAAACGTATCAATCGATTAAACATCAGGAAACTCATCTGTTAACTGCAACAGGCAAAATGTTAGCAAAAAATAAAGGTATCAAACAGGTATTGACTGATAATGTTCCTAATGAAGATATTAATCAATTTACAGTCGATATTTCTAAAACATATAAATTAGACTATGTCGTAGCTATGAATATGAATGGCATCCGATTAACACACCCAAATCTGGAAAAAATAGGAAAACCATTCCAAGGTGGAGATGAAAATCAAGTTTTGAAAGGAAAGGAAGTCATTTCGACAGCTAAAGGTAGTCTGGGAAAATCTTTAAGGTATCTTATCCCTGTATATAATGGCAAAAAACAAATCGGTGCACTGGCCGTGGGTATAAAACTGACAACGTTAAATCAAGTTGTTTTTCAATCCAAAAAGAATTACACTACTGCATTAATATTTTGTATATTGATAAGTCTAGCTGTAGCAAGTGCTACTTCAATTAAGTTAAAAAAACAATTACATAACCTTGAGCCAAGTGAGATATACCAGTTACTTGAAGAAAGAAATGCTATGCTTGACCAAATTGAGGATGCTGTTCTTGTGATAAATAAAAACAGGATGATTCAATTAACCAATCAATCAGGAAAAGAATTAATAAAAGATTATGATATAAAAAATGTAAGCCGAAAAAGAATTGAAGAAATTTTCCCAGAATTTACAAATATCAAGTACGATATTACACATGAACAGTTATTACATGTCAATGATACAGACTTATTATTGAAAGTATCACAAATTCAAGTAAATCACGAATTACGGGGTTATTTAATATTTATTCGCGAAGCTTCTGAAGCTATTTATACATTGGATCAGCTGATGTATACTACTACTTATGCATCTGCACTACAAGCTCAAACACATACCTTTATGAATCAATTACATGTTATCTATGGTTTAGTGGATATTCAATATTATGACCAATTGAAAATATATTTAGATAGCATTTTAGAATCTGAAGACGGCATTGTTAACACTTTATCTGTTTTAGTCAAAGAACCATTACT
Source organism: Streptococcus parauberis NCFD 2020 (assembly GCF_000187935.1). Lineage (NCBI taxonomy): Bacteria > Bacillati > Bacillota > Bacilli > Lactobacillales > Streptococcaceae > Streptococcus > Streptococcus parauberis. The sequence goes on along the minus strand of NZ_AEUT02000001.1, from coordinate 452,459 downwards.
AGCTAGTTTCTTTATTGGAGAACAAGGGAAATACAAAGAATTAAATACAGATTTTGTTATTGAAGCAATAAGTGAAATACCAAATGCCTTATCCAACAATCAGATAAATAAGGCACTTATGCTTTATCAATTTATCCACACTCATATAATCAGTGCTTTGAAGCCCGAGAAAGTATTATTAACTATTGACTACAATAATGGTTATCTCATTTCTACTTACCAACTTTTAGATAAATCTATTACTAATGATACTATTCTTGAAATATTAAATAATCAATTCTTTAGACACTTACTTAGTGATACAAATTCAATCTACTCTAAACAAATAGATCAAGATGAACTAACGTTTTCGATGACCACCCCCTATAGAAGAGGATAATATGAATGTACTAATTATTGAAGATGACCCAATGGTAGACTTTATTCATAGAAATTATTTAGAAAAAGTCAATAAATTTCAAATAATATTATCAAGTGACTCAGTAAGTGATGCCTTAAATAAATTAGATCATTATTATATTGACCTTATCCTGCTTGATATCCATATTAAAGAAGGAAATGGCATACAATTTCTAGAAAATTTAAGGCTTAAACATCACAATTGTGAGGTTATCATCATCTCAGCTGTTAATGATGGAAAGATTGTAAAGTCGGGTTTTCATTTCGGGATAGTAGATTATCTCATTAAACCTTTTACCTTCGAAAGGTTTGAATCAAGCATTACAAGTTTTTTAGACAGAAAAAAACAACTTAATCAACATATCATTAACCAGAGTCAAATAGATAAACTTAAGAATGGTCAAAATAATAAACAAAAGCAAGATAACATTTTTTTAGAAAAAGGTTTATCAGAAAGTACTTATAACTTAGTACTGTCAACTATTTCAACACTAAATAGAGAATTCACAATACAAGAACTTACTGATGCAACTAATCTATCACATGTTTCTGTTCGAAAATATGTTGCTTTCATGGAAGAAAATGAAATAATTGAGGCTAAACAAATTTATACAAAGGTTGGTCGTCCATATAAAATTTATCAAAGAATATAATTGAATAAACTCAATGATACTATTTTTTAATCTTGACTAAAGATACTTTTCGAATTCAGGGAATATTTTAGATCTATGCTAAAATATTAGGCATGGAATTTTTAAAAATTTGCTGCTGTCCCTAACCACATAAGAAAAGTATTTGTATATTAAGAATTATATTTTAAAAACCTCACCAACATTATGGTGAGGTTTTTAATTATTTCCGATACATCTTAAATTGGAGGTATAAGTCGTTATAGATGCCAAGCCAATTATCACCTAAGTTGTCGTAGACTTCCAACTTTTTGATTGTTTTTTGGGTTGGATAAAATGCTGTATCATTTTTGATTTCTTTTGGAAGCATGGCTTTTGCTTTATCAATTGGTGTCGCATAGCCAATATATTCAGCATTTTGTGCTGCATTTTTCGGCTCATTAATAAAGTTTAAAAAGGCATAGGCTTCTTTTTTATGCTTCATTGTTTTTGGTAAGACCAAATTATCAAACCAGAGATTTGAGCCTTCTGAAGGAACAACATAATGCAAATGTTCATTGCTATAAAGCATTTCACTAGCCTCACCAGAGAAGGTAACCCCAATACCCGCATCACCTTGAATCATATAGCCCTTCATCTCGTCAGCAACAATTGCTTTGATATTAGGCGTTAATTTTTGAAGACGATTTTCAACTTGTGTTAGTTTAGACAGATTTTTCTCATTTAAACTATAGCCAAAAGTATTGAGACCAAAGCCCATTGTTTCACGAGCTCCATCAACCAACATGATTTGGTTTTTATATTCTGGACGCCATAAATCAATCCAATGTTTAGGTGGATTTTTTATGATTTGATCATTATAAACAATCCCAACAGTCCCCCAGAAATAAGGAATGGAATAATCATTTTGGGGATCAAAATTTTTACCCAAGAAATCATTTCCAATATTTTTTATGCTTGTTAATTTGGATTTATCTAGTTTTACTAGTAAATCTTCTTTAACCATCTTATCAATCATGTAATCACTAGGAACTGCTATATCATAGGTTGTCCCACCTTGTTTTATTTTAGTATACATGGCTTCGTTAGAATCAAAGGTTTCATATTGAACCTGAATGCCAGTCTCCTTAGTGAATTTTTTTAGCAAAGCTGGGTCAATATAATCTCCCCAGTTGTATATGACTAGTTTGTCGGATTGTTTGGCTGTGCCTGATTGCTTTTGAAAGATGACATTTAAGCAAATTAAGATGAGGACAATACCCAGGATGCCTCCAATAAATGAATAAAGTTTACGCATGCTTGTCCTCCTTATCTTGGGAAATATAATAATATCCCATTACCAATAGGATTGAGAAAAGGAAAACAATTGTTGAAAGAGCATTAATATCAAGGGAGATGCCCTGACGTGCCCTTGAATAGATTTCGACAGACAAGGTTGTAAAGCCGTTCCCCGTTAAGAAAAAGGTCACCGCAAAATCGTCCAGCGAATAGGTGAATGCCATAAAGTAACCAGCAATAATACCAGGTGTTAAATAAGGCAGCATAACTTCTTTCATCATTTGATACTGGTTGGCACCCAGGTCATAGGCAGCATTAATCATATCTTGATTCATCTCATTTAGTCTTGGCAAGACCATCAAGACCACAATTGGAATAGAAAAAGCAATGTGACTAAGTAAGACAGACATACTTCCCAATTGAAATTTGAGTGTGGTAAAAAGAATTAAGAATGAGGCACCAATCATAACGTCTGGTGAAACCATTAAGACATTATTTGTTGATAAGAGTGCATTATGATATTTCTTGCGGGCATGATGGATATAAATAGCACCAAATGTTCCAATAATTGTAGCTAAAAGGGCACTTGTAAAGGCCAAAACAAAGGTTTGAAGTAGGATCGACATCAATCGACTATCGGCAAACAATGTTTGGTAATGCTCTAAAGTAAAGCCTTTAAAGCCGTTCATGTCACCACCCTTATTAAATGAATAACCAATTAAATAAAAGATTGGGACATACAAGAGGGCAAAAGTGAATGCTAAATAAAATGGTGCGATTTTTTTCATTTACTTCTCTCCTTTGTTAGGTACATGATGGCCAACATGGTCAGAATTAAGATAACCCCAATAGTTGAACCCATACCCCAGTTTTGAGTTGTTAAGAAATGTTGCTCAATGGCTGTCCCTAAAGTAATAACACGGTTACCACCAATTAGGCGAGTCAACATGAAGAGACTTAGACTAGGAATAAAAACAGACTGGACTCCTGCTCTGACACCACTCATTGATAGAGGGAAAGTAACTTTAGAAAAAGTTTGGACTTCACTAGCACCTAAATCTCGACTGGCGTTAATCACATTATCATCAATATCATCAAGGGCATTGAAGATTGGCAGGATCATAAAAGGAATCTCAATGTATGAGGCAACAAAAATAAATGAAAAATCAGTAAATAAAATTTGTTGTGGGCCAATACCAATAAAGGTAAGAAAGTCATTTAATGACCCTTGTTGCCCAAAAATCCCCATAAAAGCGTAAGCCTTTAACAGTAAATTGACCCATGTCGGCAAGATAATTAACATTAGCCACAACTGTTTATGCTTTAATTTGGTTAAACAATATGCTGCTGGATAGGCAATTAATAAAGTAACTAAAGTAATAATCCCCGCATACAAAATTGAGTTAAAGCTCATTCTAATGTATGTCCAAGATGAAAAGAAAGTCTGATAATTGGCTAATGTCACATGACCTTCAATATCAAAGAAAGATTTATAGATAAGAAGAGCAACAGGGGCAAGCACAAAAAGCACTATCCATAAGAAATATGGAATTGAATAGAGCTTAGAGGTTTTCATCATGTCTTTCCCCCTCAATCGCATTGATTAACCCATCTTCTTGTTCATCTACCTCAACATATTCATCAATACGGGCGTCAAATTCTTCTTCTGTTTCATTGAGCCTCATGACATGGATATCTTCTGGAGTGAAGTCTAGACCGATAATTTCACCTTCAATGGCTTTGCGGGTAGAATGAATCATCCACTCATTACCTAATTCATCATAGGCAATGATTTCATAATGAACACCACGGAATAACTGAGTGTCAACTTTAACTTGTAATTTTCCTTCTTCTGGAAGGGTAATTTGTAAATCTTCAGGACGAATAACAATTTCAACGGGTTCGTTAGGACGCATCCCACCATCGACGGATTCAAAAGTTTTACCATTAAAGGAAACTAAATAGTCCTCAATCATTGTCCCGTTCAAGATATTTGATTCCCCAATAAAATTAGCAACAAAATGATTAATCGGTTCATCATAAATATCAACAGGTGTTCCAGACTGAACAATTTCGCCATTGTTCATGACAAAAATCCAGTCACTCATTGCTAGAGCTTCTTCTTGATCGTGCGTAACAAAAACAAAAGTAATACCAAGTCTTTGTTGCAATTCTCTTAATTCATACTGCATTTCTGTTCTCAATTTCAAATCAAGCGCAGATAATGGTTCATCTAAAAGGACAACACGAGGTTGGTTAATGATGGCTCGGGCAATTGCAACACGTTGTTTTTGTCCACCTGATAGTTTTTGAATCGGACGATTTTCATAACCTTCTAATTGAACCATTTTTAAGGTCTCTGTAACACGCTCTTCAATTTCTTTTTTAGGAACATTTTTCAGTTTTAAAGCAAAAGCTACATTATCAAAAACATTCATATGAGGGAATAGGGCGTAGTTTTGGAAAACAGTATGGATATCACGTTTACTAATAGGTAAGTCATTAATACGTTGACCATCAAGATAGACATCACCACTGGTAGCGTCTAAAAGTCCAGCAATAATATTTAATATAGTTGATTTACCAGAACCTGAAGCACCTAGAAGTGTATAAAACTTGCCCTCTTCAAGTTCAAAATTAATATTATTCAATACTTTAGTGTTATTGTCATCAAAAACCTTTGAGACATTGTTAAATAAGATAATTGGCTTAGTCAATTGTCATATATCCTCAATTTTACTCTTTCTTGTTTTATTTTTCTTCGCCGATAATGCGAACTTCCCGCTCAAGCGTAACGCCGGAATTGTCCTTGACTGTCTTAATAACATGAGCTATTAATGCTTCATAGTCTTCAGCTGTGCCATTATCAACATTTATCATGAAACCAGCATGTTTATCAGAAACTTCCACACCACCAATTCGATGACCTTTAAGATTGGCGTCCATTATCAATTGACCTGCAAAATAACCAATAGGACGTTTGAAGACCGAACCACAAGATGGGTATTCAAGCGGTTGTTTCAACTGTCTTAAATGATTTAGGCGATCCATTTCTTGAGCAATTTGATCATAATTACCAGGATTTAAAGCAAATTTAGCGGAGATAACAATATCGCCACTTTCTTGAATGGCTGAATGACGATAGCCAAAGGCCATATCACGCGCGGTCAATGTTTTAATTTCACCATCTTTAGTCAATACTTTAGCAGATTGAAAAATATGAGCAATTTCTCCACCGTAAGCACCAGCATTCATAAAGATTGCTCCACCGACACTACCTGGAATCCCACAAGCAAATTCAAAACCAGTCAAACTGTGACGTCTAGCAATTTTTGTAGTTTGAATCAGATTTGCACCAGCCTCAGCTTCAATAGTATAGCCATCTAAGGTAACAGTATTAAGTTTATTAAACATAATGACAAAACCTCTAATACCACCTTCACGAACAATCAAATTACTAGCATTCCCAAGAACCATCCATGGGATATTTTCGTGATTAGCATATTTGACAATGCGGGTTAATTCATAACGATTTCGTGGAAAAGCAAGATAATCTGCTGGTCCTCCCACTTTAGTATAGGTATAATTTTTTAAGGGTTCATCAAGTCGGATATCAATTCCTTCAAGTTCATTAATCATGATATATCTTCTTTCATAGTAACAATTTTTTTCATAAAAAAATCGGCAAAGTGCCGATTTTATTATATCAAATTTCAGTAAAAAAAACGATATTTTTTAAAAGTTAGAACTGCTAGTCTTATATTTTAAGAATTGCTGAGCTATCTAACAGGTCAAGACTCTCTTGCAAGAGTGGTGACTGGTTATCAAGTCTTAAAATTGGCTCAAGCTCTAAAAGAGGTACCAGCACAAATGCCCGTTCAGTCATGTAAGGATGAGGAACGGTTAAGTTTTTTGTAGCAATCTTATCCTGATTAAACAAAAGAATATCAATATCAATTGTTCGAGGACCCCATATTTCATGCCTTACTCGCCCCAAGTCAATTTCAATAGCCTGTGTTTTCTGTAAAAAAGATTGAGCACTTAGCTCCGACTCTACTAAGGCTACACAATTTAGAAAATCATTTTGATCCTCTTTGCCCCAAGCAGGGGTTTGATAAAAAGAGGAAACAGCTTTGACATGACTCCTGGTGATTTGGTCAATTAGTCTAATAGCCTCATTCAAGGTCGCTTTGCTATCACCTTGATTACTACCTAAACTAAGATAGATATTGTTCATCGACTACGCTCCAACTCAACTGATACTGAAGTATAATGCCCAGCAATTGGTGGATTTTCTTTGCTTATTTTGATTGTAATAGCATTTATTTTGGAAAATTCATTAAATAGTTTATCACAAATAGCTTGTCCTAAATGTTCAATCAATGCATGCTTAGTCCCTTCAACTTCTGCTTTTACTGATTCATAGACATAGCCATAATGAACCGTATCTTCCACATTATCAGTTTGTCCGGCCTTTTTTAAATCAACTGACATGCAAAGATCAACAACAAAAATTTGTCCCAGTACTTGTTCTTCCTTCATTGCGCCGTGATAAGCATAAAAACGGCAATCATTTAAATATATTTTATCCATTTTTTCCTCACATAAGCTGACTAAAAACGTCAACAATTTCTTTATTAGCAGCCACATTATGGACACGAACAATTTGACAGCCTTTACTAATGGCATAACCCGATAATGCAGCTGTAGTTTCATCACGTTCTAATGCTCTCGTATTGCCTCCCATAAGGTAATCAACAACACGTTTTCGTGAAATACCAAATAATACAGGGAAACCAAGATGGCAAACATCATCCAAACCTTTTAGCAATTCCATATTTTGTTGAACATTTTTTGCAAAACCAAAACCAGGATCAATCCAAATGTTCTCTTTTGCTAGCCCTTTTTCAAGGGCTAAGTTGGCCCGTTCAGCTAAAAACTGGCAAACATCTTTGGTCACATCATTATAGACTTCATCTTCTTGATTATGCATTAAAATTATTGGCACTTGGTACTCGACAGCTAAGTCAATCATCTTACCATCATAGAGACCAGCCCATACATCATTTAGGATATTAGCACCGGCCTCTAAGGCAGCACGTGCGGTTTCTGTTTTATAAGTATCGATACTAACTAAAATATCAAAGTTTTCTTTAATGGCTTTAATTACTGGAACAACTCGTTCAATTTCTTCAGAAGCTGATATAAATTTGTAACCTGGACGAGTAGACTCCCCGCCAATATCAATAATTGTCGCACCATCAGCAATCATTTGTTTTGTTTGTGCCAAAGCTTTTTCAATATTTGTATAAGAGCCACCATCTGAAAACGAATCTGGAGTTACATTTAATATCCCCATAATGGTAGCGTTACTCTCAATGATATGTTTTCCAATTTTCATCCTATTACCTACTTCTCATTAATTAAGCTTAAAATTTCTTTTCTTTCTTCACGATCAGTTTGATAAATACCTCGCGCCGTGGTGGTAATTGTTTTACTTCCAGGTTTTCTAATACCACGCATGGTCATGCACATATGTTCTGCTTCTAACATAACAAAGACACCTTTTGGATGTAAGGCTTCCTCCAACGCATTAGCTACTTGCGCTGTTAGTCTTTCTTGTAGCTGTGGACGTTTACTAGCTACTTCTACGGCTCTGGCCAATTTACTTAAACCAGTCACACGACCATCACTTGGCAAATAAGCAATGTGAGCTTTGCCATAAAAAGGGACTAAATGGTGCTCACACATGGAGTGGAAATAGATATCTTTAACAATTACAGCATCTTCATGATTCTCTGTAAAAACGGCTGTGAATTGATCTTTTGGGTCAGCCTGTAATTCGGAAAACATTTCCTGATACATCTTGGCTACCCGTTTAGGTGTATCTAAAAGTCCTTCACGATTGGGGTTTTCTCCAATAGCTTCTAATAAATCATAAATGGCTTGTTCTGCTTTTTCTATATTCATCGTGCTTAAAATCCTTTAATTTTTTAATTTCCAATAACGTCTAACTTCTGAGATAAAGTAAAGTGAACCAGTAATAAGGTAAAAATCCTCTTTACTCCTCAAATCAATTTTCTCTAACCATTCTTTAAAATCAGAAACCTTCTGATAGTTATCTGGGTACTTTTCAAGTGGATAAGCATTAGGGTAATGAAAAGTCGTCACCGTCAAGTCACCAACCTGATTCAAAATAGCTAACATTTTATCAATTGGTTTGGTATCAATAGCCCCAAATAGGAGGTGAATCTTTTTGTCGCTATATTTTTCCTTCAAAACATCGACCAAAGCTAGAACACTTTCAAGATTATGGGCACCATCTATCATCAAATTATCAGCTAAAAGTTCTGTCCTTCCCAACCAAAAAGCCTCTTTCAGCCCTTGCCGGATGGTTTCATCTGTAATTCTTGGCATTTTTTCTTGCAATAGCTGCGCTGCCATTATGCAAAGAGCAGCATTTGAGATTTGGTGCTGGCCAGGCATGGCCAATTCTAACTGAGGAATCTTGCCAAGCTGTGATTCAAACTCTAAAGCGTCAGCCATGGGGCTTAAATTAAATTGATGGCCATACTCGTATGCAGTCGCATGATTATTAGCAATCTGATTTAAAAAGACTTGTCGTGCTTCTTGATTAGCAATGGCAAAAATAACTCGTTCTCCACCTTTGATTACGCCTGCTTTATGCGCAGCAATCTCCCCGTAGGTGTCTCCTAAAATATTGATATGATCCAAACCGATCGAAGGACATATCACAGCAAAGGCATCAAATACATTGGTTGAATCATAGGTTCCACCCAGCCCTGCTTCGATGATTGCTATATCAACAGGATGAATTCGACCAAAATAGAGAAACATAATTAGCGTTATCAGTTCAAATTCAGTGACTTGTCCGAAATCTGTCTCCTGATTAATTCGATCTGTTAATGGTTTAATTTGCTTCGCACAGGCAAGTAAATCTTCTTCTGATATCATTTTCCCATCTAAGGAAATACGTTCCTTAAAGTCAATGATATACGGGGAGGTGAAAGTTCCAACATGATAACCTGATTTTGTTAATATATGCTGTAAATTATTAACTGTCGAGCCCTTTCCATTTGTTCCTACAACATGTATGCCAAATATATTTTTTTCTGGGTTATCTAATTTTTCAAGTACCCATTTCATTCGATCAATTCCTGGCTTAATTCCAAAAGTTAATTGACCATGAATCCAATTTAGAACGTCATTATAATCCATATTCTTCCTCTTTGTCACAATATCTATAGTATAGCACGAAATAAAAAAAGGAAAAGCGTTGGCAACAACTTTTTCCCTATTATATTACTTTATTTTAATCTGAAGTTTACTTAATAACTTGTAAGCCATTTTGATCAACAGTTAAGGAGATTACCTGACCATCTAATTCTAATTTTTGTAGATCAGTAACGATATTAGCCTCAGTTTCTTTGGGACAAATAATCATTACAGTTGGCCCAGCACCAGAAAGATATGTGGCATATGCATCTAAGCTTTTAGCAACTTGTTTGATTTCTTGAAATTCTTTGACTAACTTTTGACGGTAGACTTCATGAAACATATCATTTTCAATAGCACGACCAGCCTTGACTAAATCACCAGTTAGTAATGCAGAGATTGCTAAATTAGCGACAGAGGAAGCTTTAACTGCTTGCTTATAAGACAAGTGTTGCGGAAGAACTTGTCTAGAATCTGATGTCTTCAATTCATAGTCCGGAATGAAAGCGACTAATGCTGAATCAGGAAAGGGGGCCAGAATATAATCCAAACCAGTATCTAATTGTGAGGCAATTACTAACTGGCCAAAAATGGCTGGCGCTACATTATCTGGATGTCCTTCAATCTGATTTGCTATTGTCAGCTTTCTATTATCTGACAATTCCAAATTGGCTAATTGGTTAGCTAATTCAATTCCTGCCACAATTACAGATGACGAAGAGCCTAAACCTCTGGCTAAGGGAATATCTGAAGTCATTTTTAAATGATGAGGCTGAATATCCGGTGCTAAACGCAGGGCAGTTTGTAGTAATAAATTATCCTGATTATGAGGTACATCTCCCAGTTCATGTTCAACATACCATTCATTTTGTTCTTCAAGAACTTCAATCTCTAAATATTTTGAAACTGCTAGTCCAATAGAATCAAAACCTGGTCCAATGTTTGCGGAAGTAGCTGGAACTTTTATAATCATACTATTCTCCTAAAACTTTGAAGCAATTTAGCAACTGGAAGTCATTCTCTTTTCTTAACTCGTCTATTAAAGTATCTAATTGCTTCTCACTCATTTCATGTGTAATAATAACCACTCTTGCTCTACTATTTTTAGCTTTGTCTTGGAGTACTTCTTGTAAGGATATATTTTGGTTATTAAAAATGGTAGCTAAACGCAACAGTTGACCTTTTTTATCAGGTGTTTCAATTGCAAAATAATAATGACTAATATTATCATTTTTATCTGTTAGTTTTGTTTCCACTTTAAACTCATTAAAGGCTTTACCAATTGTGTTTTCTTTTAAGCGACGGGCAATCCGAATAATATCTGCCATAACAGATGTTGCAGTTGGTTTTTGTCCAGCTCCAGGTCCATAAAACATTGATTGACCGATGCCGATAGACTCTACAAAGACAGCATTCATAACACCATTGACACTGGCAAGGGGATGATCTTTAGGTATAAAAGTTGGAGTTACACTGGCTGAGACGCCTGATATTGTTTCCTCTACAGTTCCAACTAATTTTATGACATATCCTAACTTTTGAGCAAAAGCAACATCCTCAGGTGTAATACTAGAGATACCTTGATGCTTAACATCACTAAAGTCAAGGGTCATACCAAAAGCAAACTGACTTAAAATAGCAACTTTGTAGGCTGCATCAATTCCTTCAACATCATTGGTTGGATCACTTTCAGCATAACCAAGTTTCTGAGCTGTCTCCAACGCTTGTTCATAAGACCACCCTTCTTCAACCATTTTGGTCATCATAAAGTTGGAAGTTCCATTTAATACACCCATAACACGCGTAATTTTATCAGATGTATAGGAATTAGCTAAGCTTCTTAAAATTGGTATACCACCAGCCACTGCTGCCTCATAATAAAATGCTAATTTTAATTCCTCAGCTAATAAACGAATTTCTTTCCCATGAAGGGCAATCAAGTCTTTATTTGCTGTTACCACATGTTTTCCAGCTCGTAAAGAATCCATGATATATGTCTTTGCGGGTTCAATTCGACCCATTAACTCAATTACAATATCTATATCTTTATCATTAAGTATCTCTTCGATGGAGGTGACAAATTGATAGTTATATCCCCTATCTTCTAAGCGCTGTTTTTCAGCCTCATTTCTCACTAATATCTTTACAATGCTTATTTCTGATCCAGCAGCTTCATTAATTTTATGGCCATTCTCCTTCAATAAAAAAGGGAGTCCACTAGCCACAGTTCCGAATCCTAATAACGCTAGTTTTACTGACATTTTCTTCTCCTAAACTATCAATCTGCGAATAAACTCTACTACATTCCTCATATTATACCAAAAAATACTATTTTTTTATAGTAATCTCATAATCAAAAAATCATTAAATTACTTTAAATTGGATGAGTTAAAACTAAAAAAATGATATAATAATAAAAACAATCATTGGAGCATTTATGACTAGACGTACAAAGAGAAAGAAAAACATTGGCTTAATAATTATCTTTATCTCAATTATTACCTTATTTGCTTTTGCTATTGCAAGTTTTGTTTATCTTCAAAAAACTACTGCTAAGCCGGTTGATAAGATTAAAACAAGTCAACAGATTAAAAGAAACAAACTATCAAATAAGGAAAAGGTTGAGTGGAAAAAAGAATCATCTCCGATAAAATTACCTATCTTGATGTACCACGCTATTCATACCATGGACCCTTCAGAGGCGCCTAATGCAAATTTAATTGTTGATCCTAAAGTGTTCGAGGAACAAGTTAAAGCGATGGCAGACGATGGTTATTATTTTTTGACACCAGAAGAAGCCTATCGAGTATTGGACAAAAATGAGAAGCCAGCTAATAAAGTGGTCTGGCTGACATTTGATGATAGCATGATTGACTTCTACCAAATCGCTTATCCGATTATGAAAAAGTATAAAGTCAAAGCGACTAATAACGTGATTACTAGCTATACTGATGAGAAACGCGTAAGCAATTTAAGCTTGGAGCAAATGACAGAAATGAAAAAGAATGGCATGTCCTTCCAAGATCATACCGTTAATCACCCTGATTTATCACAAGAAAGTTCAGAATCACAAACGGCCGAGCTAAAAGATTCAAAAACCTATTTAGACACAAACCTTAATCAAGAAACAATAGCAGTTGCCTATCCTTCTGGAAGATATAGTGATTCCACTCTGAAAATTGCCAAGTCTCTGAATTACAAATTAGGAGTCACAACTAACGAGGGATTAGCTAGCGCCTCAGACGGGCTTCTTTCTTTGAATCGAATTCGCATTCTCCCATCAACAAGTGCTAATCAACTGTTACAACAAATGCTAGTCCAATAATCAAATATTAATAAAAGCTTCTGAAATCTCAGAAGCTTTTTTCTTTTATAGTTTTGAAATGGCTAAATAACGTCTAACTCCTGAGAATGAAACATAACTAATCCAACGGTATCCTTCTGCTTCTAATGTGCGATCATAATTTACAGACATTCCTACTTTGTAAGAAGCAACTGGTTTTGAAGACAAACTTGGCTGACTTCTAACTTCTAAATCTTTTGTCAATACAATTGTTCCAGAAGTATTTGCTACTGGTAGATCTGGTTTAGTTGGTTTGGCAGGTGTTGAAGGTGTCACAACCACATTTTTTGGCACTTCTAACTTTGTTTTTAAAACTGAAAGAAGGTTACCAGCATCAGTTTTATAATACAAGTCAACATGGTAAAGACCTGTCATATTTTTATGGTTACTCAATTTCACAGTCAATGAGTAAGTGCCATCATTTTGTTTTTTAGCTGTATACCAAACTAAATCATCTTGTCCTTTTTCTTCAGACCAAACTGGTATTTTCACTTCCTTTATGGCTAGATTATTATTAACTTCCGAAACTTTGATAGTGAAATCACCATTATTTTGGAGATGATATTCTAATCTACCTTTAGGATAAATATTCGTATCAGTTGGTTTAGGACTAGGCTTTGTTGGTTTATCAGGAGTTGGCGCGACTACTACTTGATCTAGTTGAATGTAACGTCTTGTTCCACTATAAGATAGATAAGAAAGCCAACTCGTGTTATCTGATACTAAAACTTTATCATAATTAATAGTTTCGCCTTGCTTAAATTCAAATTCTATTGGAGCAGCAAGTTTTGGTTGATTTTTGACTACAACTTCTTTTGTGAATGTATATGTCCCACTTGCAGGTAGGGTAACTTTAGTCACTTCTGGAGTTGGTTTTGTAGGCTCTGGTTTCTTATCAGGTGTAGTTGTAACATCAACTTTATCTAACTGAACATAACGTCTTGTTCCACTGAAAGAAAGATAAGAAAGCCAATTTATGTTATCTGCTACTAAAACTTTATCATAGCTTACACTTTCGCCTGCTGAAAAAACAAATTCGGTAGTTGCTGATAACTTAGGTTGGTTTTTGACTGCAACTTCATTAGTGAACGTATAGGTCCCACTTGCAGGTAGGGTATTTGTTTTGTCTATATTTTCGTTTTCAATTTTCTTATCTTTAGCGTCTGCAGGTTTGGTAGCATCTGGTTTTGGTGTCACATTCTTATTTGGTAATGCAACATAACGAAGGGTACCACTAAATGATTTATAAACTAACCATTGCGTATTATCAGCATTAATCAATTGGTGATAATTAATTTTTTCACCTTTTTGCCCATAAAATACAATTGGTGCAACAAGTTTGGCTTCATTTCTGACAGCCATATTTTCAGGGTAAATATAAATTCCTTGGTTAGTAATAATTTCACCACTTGTAACCGATTTTTGTGTTGGAACATCTGCTACAATAGTTTGAGGATTTGTTACTTGTGTTGGTTGAATTAGTTCTACTGATTGCGGCGGTTTAACATCAGTCGAATTTACATTAATAATTGAATCAGATACTTGTTCATTAATATTCTCTTGAGCTTTAGTTTCTAATTGGTCTACTTGAATCTGACTATTATTGCTAGTTGTACTTACTGTATTAGTAATTGCTGTATTAGTAATTGCTGTATTTTCAGCAATTTCTTTTTCTTGGTTTGTTGTTTGAATCAAACCTTCGGTTGTAGACTGACTGGTATTGATTTGATCCGCAAAAACTGGATTAGTCAACATGATACTTGCTCCAATCATAACCGAAGCTACCCCATAACTATATTTTCTGATTGAAAAACGACTAACTTGATTTAAAAATGGATTTTTCATGGTTTTGACCTACTTTCTTTTTATCTTACAAGGTCATTATATGAAATAAAAGAAACAATGTCAACATAATTTAGTAATATTTGTAACATTTCTGTAACATAATGTGTTTTCCATAGATAAAAAAAGCCTTTGTTCATTACAAAAGCTTTTTGATGTATTTTAGGAAGACTAATAATTATTATTTCTATTAAATAAAAAGTTGCATATTAGCATTTTCAGAGTCACCAATAAAAGTTGCGACCCCACCATATTCAACAAAATCAAATAATTCCTCTTTTTCAATTCCCATCAAATCCATTGACATGGTACAAGCCACAAATTTGACACCAAGTTCATGTGCTTGTTGAATCATATCTGGTAAGGCATCAACATTTTTATCTTTCATGATGGTCTTAATCATTTTTTGACCAGCGCCACCCATATTCATTTTAGAGAGAGGTAATTTATCAGCACTTGACGGCAACATCATGTCAAATAATTTTGCCATTCCTTTTTTCTGGATGTTGTTCTTTTTAAGAATTGATAAACCCCAAAAGGTGAAGAAAATAGTAACAGACTTGCCGAAAGAAGCAGCTCCTGAAGCAATAATCATTGAAGCAATTGCTTTATCAAACTCACCACTAAAGACAACCATTGTTGCCCCGTTTTTAGTTTCTTGCAAAACTCCTTCTTTTTGGAGCAAGACTTCATTTGGTGCTACTTGACCACTTCCCTTTTGCAAAGTAGCAACTACATTATTGTTTTCTATCTTATTATTTATAACTTTGTTACCAGTATTGTTAGCCCAATTCTCAATATCAGCAGAGAAGCCAAAATCACTAGCTACAACACGTAATTGTTGACCATCTTGCATACTATCCATGGTTTTCTTAACTTTCAAGATCGGACCAGGACATTGCAAACCACATGCATCTAAATGAATCATCTCATCTTCTGATTTAGTCTTTGGTACAACAAAAGCTTCTTCCATGGCTTCAGGACTTAATACGATTTCTTTTAACTGGTAGTTTGAATTCTTGTAGGTCTTATATCCTCCATCTAGGTTCTTGACTTGGAAGCCAGCGGCAGCTAAAATTCTTACTGCATTATACCCACGTTGTCCAACTTGACAGTAGACATAAATCATTTGATCCTTAGGTAATTCCGCAAGACGATGACGTAGCTGATTCAAAGGAATTTGAAGACTGCCTTCAATTAAGCCAGTAGCTAATTCAAAATCTTCACGTACATCTAAGAAAAAGGCTCCTGCTTCTTTTAAAGCTTTGATTTCTGACCATTGGAATGTTGACACCTTGCCGGCCATCATATTATCTGCTACATATCCCAACATATTGACGGGATCTTTGGCTGAAGAGTATGGTGGGGCATAAGCCAGCTCGATTTCTGCCAATTGGTTGGCTTTTGCACCAAACTTCATAGCAGTCGCAATAACATCAATTCGTTTTTCAACGCCTTCTGTCCCAACCGCTTGCGCGCCCAAGACTCTTCCATCTTGGCCAAAAAGTAACTTCATGGCAATTGGTGAAGCTCCTGGGTAATACCCCGCATGTGAGTTTGGATGAATATGAATCACTTCATGAGCAATGTCAGAATTTATCAGTTGTCGTTCACTGTTCCCAGTTGACGCTGCTGTTAGTTCAAATATTTTAGCCACAGAGGTTCCTTGTGTGCCTGGATATTGGGCGTTTATTCCATTGATAACATCTGCAACCAATCGCCCTTGACGATTAGCTGGCCATGCTAAAGGTATATTAGTCTCTAGACCAGAAACAGTATCTGTCACTTCAATAACATCACCAATGGCATAAACATGTTCAGCTGATGTCTGCATTTGAGGTGTAACTTTTATGGCACCTTTAACACCAAGTTCCAAGCCAGCTGCTTTAGCTAAAGTATTTTCTGGGACCACGCCGATAGATAAGATTGTCAAATCTGTAGGCAGTGTTTTACCACTATTTAAAAGTAAGAGGTTTCCATGATCTACAATTTTATTTAATCCGTCGTTTAAAATTAAATTTATGCCATGCATATTAATTTGCGCATGCAATTGCTGTGCCATCTCAAAGTCAATATTAGGCATGACTTGTGGAGCCATTTCGACTAGATTGACAGAAAGTCCTAGTTCAACAAGATTTTCCATCATTTCCAAGCCAATAAAACCACCACCAATAACTGTTGCACTTTTAACATCATTATCAGCAATATAGGCTTTTATTAAGTCCATATCAGGAATATTTCTCAGTGTAAAGACATTTTTTGCATCTTCTAAACCAGGAATAGAGGGCTTAATTGCTTTTGCTCCTGTAGAGATTATTAAATCATCATAGGTTTCGTCGTATTCTTCATGTGTTATATGATTAAAAATTGAAACGGTCTTAGCATTCGTATCAATTGAAAGAACCTCCGAAAAGTTGCGAATATCAATACCATATTGACTGCTCATTCCATCAACTGTTTGTAAAATTAGATTTTCTCTGTCCTCTATGGTTCCACCTATATGATATGGTAAACCACAATTGGCAAATGAAATGTATTCACCCTTCTCAATTAGTATAATCTGATCTTCCTCGTTAAGACGACGAAGTCGAGTTGCCGCAGTCGCTCCACCAGCTACTCCTCCAATAATAACAATTTTTTTAGCCATAAAATTCTCCTATAATATTATAGGATTAATTATATACCCTTATGGGTATATTGTAAAATAAAAAAATTCACCCACTAATTACAATGCTTAGTCCTCTTTTTCTTCCTCCATCAACTCTGTAGCAGAAAATCTTCGATCAATTAATTGTCCAGATGTCTTTAAATGATTCAAATTTTCATCATAAGCACTTGAAAAAGCAAGCCCATAAAGAATATCAAGCAAGACATGGATTGAAATATTTGTCGTGAAATTTCCGATTTTAGAAAAGAGTTTTTCGCGTGTTGTGATGGGAAGAAAAAGATCAACTGACTGAGATAAAGTATTATTTCCTATACTAGTTATCCCAATCCGTTTAATCTTTCGCTTAGCCAGTATTTCATTAATTTCAAGAATCATTGGCGTTTCACCTGATGTAGAAATTAAGATTGCCACCGAATCTTGCGGAATATTATAAGCTTCATACTTCTCCTCACCTGCAGTTGTAACTATATGAATTAATTTACCTAGTCTACGCATTTTTAAGGCAAAATCTTGGGCCAGTAAAATATTAGCATTTTGACCAAAAAGATATATGGTTTTATTTGCATTAAGTATTTGCTTTGCTTGGGACAAATCATCGTGATGAAGTAAAGATATGAGATCATCAATAGTTGACTTTTCCAGCGAAGCAATCTTTGCAGCAAGTGTCATCACATTATCCTTAGCCTTAAAAGGAATGTTAGAATCCACTTTCGTGAACTGACTAGTCAGATAGCGATGTTCCTCAAGGTAAGCATGTTTAAAATCAACCCAGCCCTTGAAACCGAGCTTTTTGGCTATTCTGACTATTGTTGAAGGTTGCGTAAAGGATTCTTTAGCCAAGGCTTGTATGCTAATTTTTTCTAGTTGTTCTACATGATCGATAATATATCTGACGGCAACAGCTTCTGCCTGCGAAAAAGTATAAGATTCCAATTCTTCTTTGATGAGCATAATGTCCTCCCTGTGGAAACTTTATCTTAACTTTAGCAAAAATATTTTCAAAAATCACCTAAAAAACGAAAAAATTTGTAAACAAGTTTTTAAATGATTCTATATCTCTTGTTTAAAATTTTCAAAATCGTATACTCAAATTAAAGATTAAGAAAGAAGGAAAAAACAAATGGTTAAAATAGCAACTATTGGTGGCGGAAGCTCTTATACCCCTGAATTAATGGAAGGTTTTATCAAACGATACGACCAACTGCCAATCAGTGAAATCTGGTTAGTTGATGTAGAAGAAGGCAAAGAAAAACAAGAAATTGTTGGTGCTATGGCACAACGGATGTGGGATGCAAGTCCTTACGATGTTAAAGTATACTTAACTCTCAATCGTGAAGAAGCCCTCAAAGATGCTGATTTTGTAACCACACAATTCCGTGTTGGACAGTTAGATGCTCGAATAAAAGACGAACGCATTCCCTTTTCATACGGCATGCTAGGACAAGAAACCAATGGCCATGGTGGGATTTTTAAAGCTTTCCGAACTATTCCAATTGTTTTGGAAATTGTTGAAGATATGAAACGTCTCTGTCCAAACGCCTGGTTAATCAACTTTGCCAATCCAGCCGGAATGGTTACTGAAGCAGTTCTCCGCAATGGGAATTGGGATAAAGTTGTTGGACTTTGTAATGTTCCCGTAATGGCTAAAATGGGTGAATCACAAATGTTAGGCTTGAGCGAGGAAGACCTGATTCATAAATTTGCAGGGGTCAACCACTTCCACTGGCACCGTGTCGCAGATAATAACGGTAACGATGTAACCATGCAAATCATTGATATGCTTTATGAAGAAAGTAATGGTTTGCCAAAAAACATTTTCGATATACCATTCTTTAAAGAACAATTACAACAAATGAAAATGATACCTTGTGGCTATCATAACTACTATTATCGTTTTGATGAAATGTTGGCACACGGCATCAAAGAATTTAAAGAAAACGGTACCCGTGCTGAGCAAGTCCGTGCCCTTGAAGAAAGTCTTTTTGAATTATATCGTAACCCAGAACTCAACTACAAACCCAAAGAATTAGAAGAACGTGGCGGTGCTCACTACTCTGATGCAGCATGTGAAACAATTGCTTCTATTTATGCTAATAAAAACACTGAAATTGTTGTCTCTACACAAAATAATGGTGCAGTACCTGATCTACCAGCTGATTGTGCTGTTGAAGTTACTGCTTATCTTGGTGCTCAAGGAGCTCGTGCAGTTGCTTTCGGTCCTCTGCCAACTGCCGAACGTGGTTGGTTACAAGTCATGAAAGCTATGGAACTATTAACCATTGAAGCGGCTGTTACTGGAGACTATGGAACAGCATTACAAGCTATCACGATCAATCCACTAATTCCCTCAGGAGCTCGTGCCAAACAAGCTATGGATGAACTTTTCATTGCCCATAAAGAGTATTTACCTCAGTTTGCTGATACCATTGAACGTCTTGAAAAAGAAGGTATTACTATCAAAGATGACAAAGTCAAAAAAATGTGTGACATGTAATACTTTTACTCCATTAGCATCTAGTGGGGTATTTTTTATGCCGATTGACTAGCTTGATCAATACAATTGAAGACAAATGCGTCAGTATCAGGGTGACTAGGAAAATGAATTTTCCCTGATCATAAATGCTATAGTCACTTTTACTCATCATATAGCTCGTCAGTTGGATGTACATGGGTAGATGAAAAAATAATAGCTACTCAGCACTTTTAGATATGACAGGTCACGATTTTTCCAAAAGCGAGAACGAATGCTGAGATTGAATAAAAAGGAAATAAAGACTGGTGCACTTAGAAAGAAGTTTTTGTCCCGTCCCTGATGATAGAAGATAAAGAGGTACTCTAGACCTAAGAGCGACAAGAATATTACAGTCTTTAATATCGTGGCTTTCGAGAAAGATTTGTGGTCAAATCTGTCATAGAGCAAGATTCCCAAAAATAGGAAAATGGGGACAAAAAAGAGGCCATTTCTAGTCGTTTGAAAAATGGCAAAATACTTGGCCATATATGTCTCAATAAGCTGACCCGTAAATAAGGCGGAATAGGTCTCATAAGTGCCCAAAACATATAAAGCGATGATAGTTACTAAAGTTTTTCCTTGACCGAGTCGCCGACATAGTAAGTGTAAAAAATGCCAGCCCAAAAATAATGCAGGAATATACCAGAGGGTATGAGAAAAACCGAGATAAAGAAAACCAACAAGCAAAGTGGGCAACATAAATCAGTAAGATAAGTTCAAGTGCTCAAAGAATAGAAATGCTAAAGGCAAATAAAGCAAAGACCACCCAACATATTTCTTTATTAGCCCCTTAAAATAGAGTTGACAAGACCCACCACTTCGTTCCTTTTCCCTTAGAAAAAAAGCGGTGCAAATAAGAAAATAGGGGACTGCCATCCGACCAAAAAAGCTTTTAAAAATGAAATGCAGGCTATCGCTCTCAAACAAACGACCACTATGAACCACCATCACCAAAATAGAAAAAATATACTGCAAACAAGAAAGCAAGGCAAAATTATAGGATGACCTAGTTTTGACCATAAGATTCCTTGATTAAAAATATCATCACTATTTGCATACAAAAAAACTCCTGACAAATAATTTCTTAGAAATGATTTTATCAGAAATTTTGAGAACTCATCCCATCTATCCTAAACGGTAAAAATAGAGCCTGAATTGTAATAAAAAACACACTACTAAACAGCAGTGTGTTTTTTAATTTATTTTCTATCTCGAAAAACAAATAATTGACTGAGAATATAGTTCAAAACAATAATCAGTACCTGACCAACTAATGTTTCAATTGAATTAATTAGTTTGGGACTATCATTTACAAATTGACCAATAATATGTGGAAATGGATCAACAAAGATAAAGGCTAAAAGAACATCCAATACAAGTGTAACTAATCTAGCAAGCACAAATTTAACAAAACGTGGAGCCCACCCTCTACTAACCTGCTTAAAAACAATTGTATCAATTGTATCATTTGTCACAAAAGCAAAGATTAAAGCAATAATATTAACCAAACCAGCCGAAACAGTCGCATCCTGTTAAAAATGAAAAATAATAAGACGGCTAATGATATAAACGATCGTAGTCAGAATACCAAAAATTAGGTAGGAGATAACTTCATTATGAAGTAATTTTTGTAATTTAGTATGTATTTTTTTCCTTTACATATTATAGATCCGTATATAAATCAGTCTCTTTTACAATATAGACTGGTCGCTTCTTGGTTTCCAAAAATATTTTCGCAACGTATTTGCCCAATATCCCCAAACAAAGTAATTGTAGGCCACCAATAAATAAAATCACCACAATCATACTAGCCCATCCATTTACACTACCACCGACTGTTAACTTACGGATAACGACAAATAGAATTCCAAAGATTGAAGCTATAAATGAAAGTATACCACTGTATGTCGCAATACTAAGTAAAGCCTCTGAAAAATTAATATAGCCTTCTAATGAGTAACGAACTAACTGCCAAAAATTCCAGGATGATTCTCCAGCAACCCGCTCTCTATTTTCATATGGAATATAATAGGTGTCATAGCCGACCCAAGCAAAAATACCTTTTGAAAAACGGTTAACCTCTCCCATTTCTAGAATACTGTCGACCACCTGTTTCGTCATTAAACGGTAATCTCTTGCCCCGTCGACAATCTTTGTATCCGAAATGATATTAATAACCTTATAAAATAGTTTAGAAAAAAATGTTCTTATTGGTGGCTCACCCTCACGATTTTTGCGACGAGTGCCTACAACATCATACCCTTCTTGAATTTTGTCATACATTGCAATTAATAATTCAGGAGGGTCTTGTAAGTCTGCGTCCATAACAGTGATAAAATCACCACGAGCATGCTCTAACCCTGCCAACATGGCACTTTCTTTACCAAAATTACGTGAAAATGATAAATAATGAACATTTGAATTGTAGTTGCTTATTTCTTTTAAAACATTAAGCGTGTTATCCTTGGAGCCATCATTGATAAAAATGTATTCAAAATCAAGTTGATTACCTAATTGTAATTCAACTCGATGTGCTTCAGCTAAAAAAAGTTTTATTGTATCTTCCTCGTTATAACATGGTACAACGATTGATAGCAAATGTTTTTTTATTATCATCTATATTCCCTATATAATTAGTCTTGTTAATTATCTAAACCTTATTGTATTTTACCATAATTAATAAATTATGATAAACTTTGGAGTTAGATCCCACTTTTCAAAATAAAAAACTCTCACTGAAGATATAATCAGCGAGATGTTCATTAATCATTTAAATGAGTATTCAAAGTAATAAGTATATGGGCAAATCCAGAAATCGATGCAGCAATAATTAATA
The DNA here is from genome assembly GCF_000187935.1 of Streptococcus parauberis NCFD 2020. Classification (NCBI taxonomy): domain Bacteria; kingdom Bacillati; phylum Bacillota; class Bacilli; order Lactobacillales; family Streptococcaceae; genus Streptococcus; species Streptococcus parauberis. The sequence goes on along the minus strand of NZ_AEUT02000001.1, from coordinate 429,716 downwards.
AGGTATGACCAAAGACCATCCCAGATAAGAGAAAGATTAAAGTTGGAATAATAGCTAGAGTAATTGCACTCTTAAGTTGCTTTTGTTTCAGATATGATGACCAAAAGTAATAATAGACGAGCAATAAGCATAATTCATAAGTTACATAAAGTATAATAGTACCCCTGTAATATAATCTAAACTCCCATACAAAAATTGGTAAAACCATCAATATCATACAACCATATCTGCCAATTTGTTCCAAAATCGTAATCCACTTAGGTGGAACTTTGGTTAGTTTATTACTCATTTGATAATTCTTAGCATAATGTATATTTGGAATCATCAACAATATGATAACAATAGAATTAAAGCCATTTATCCAATTAAAAGCCAAATTCAAACCTTCATCTTCGTTTTCTTAATTATACAACCACGATAATGGATAAACAAGATTTAGCTGTCTTGAGTATAATTTAATAGAAAAAACCACTGAGTCTCCTCAGTGGTTTTTTATTTGTTAGGCTATTTGCATAGTCACACTATTATTTAAGTGTAACAATAATATACGTTACTCTATGGACGATACAATAGGCTTTTTAGCCCTAACTCTGCCTTTGGCAGGAATTTTGGCATAAAATTGAATCTAGTCCTGCACTAATTACATTTTGAGTAATTTCTTCAGACACTGTTTTATCTAATGCATTAAACCAGTGACTATATGTATTCAAGGTTGTAGATTTATCAGCATGTCCCATTCGTCTTGCTACATATAAAATATCTTTTTGTAAAACATTTATGAGATAAGAAGCATGACTGTGTCTCAAACCTTTTCCTGTTATCACCGGTACTCCAACTTCTTGAGCTTTTCTCTTGATAATTCGACAGATTGTTGATTTACAAAACGGTTCACCAAAACGTGAAATAATGAAATCTGTATCTTGATTGGCAACTTGATTTTTTCGCCAATTTTCCAATACTGATAGTGTCACATCATCTAATTCAATGAGACGTTCTCCTGCTGATGTTTTGGTTTGGTCTTTACGATACCACTTCCCATTTTCATCCTTTTCCAAGGTTGTATGTACTTTCAGGAATTTGTGTTCAAAATCTACGTCTTCCCACCATAATGATAAACCTTCACTCACACGAACACCTGTCATATAATATAACCAAATAGTTGTAAATCTCTGTAACTCTTCGTAATCTTGTAAATCAAATGATTTAATAAAGTTCTGAAACTCAACATAAGTCCAAAATGGAGTATCAGGGTGCTTGCCTCTAGGGTTATCTAATGCCTTGCATGGCATTGATGAAATATATCCTAATCTCTCAGCATATCCCATACAAGCCTTAAATCGTGACCATAAATTCTTTGCATAATTTTTAGAATAATGTTCAATGATGTGCAATCTAAAAGACTCACAATCTCTAACTGTTATGCCTTTTAAAAGTTTGGAGCCAAAATACTGAATAAATAACTTGTGATGTGGCAATGCAGTTTTATAAGTTACAGCCTGAACCTTTTGCTTATAGGCTCTTAGATAAATGCTATTCATGTAACTTTCAAATGTTATATTGTAATTTTCAATACGAAGATTATTATTAAACTCATATCTAATTCGGACTAGTTCATCATACGCTTCTTTCATTGTACTAAATGGTTTACCATACTGATTCTTTCTAGCTTTCTTTTGAACTCGTTTACCTGTTACTGGATCAATACCAAGATCAGCCTGATAAAATATCTTGCCATTCTTATCACAATAAACACCTTTGTACTTTTTCTGATTTTTCGTAGCCATCTTTAATTCTCACTTTCTAAACTTTCTTCAGAGAGTGAAATTCCGATTAACTCTTCTACTATATCTTTAGGAGCAATACCAAGTCTTCTATTGTCAAAGGGCGATTTACTCAATTGTACCGCATTATGGTCAACTTTGCGAGCTTCTTCAAACTTTTTTACTGCTATTCTTTTTGCTTCTCTAATAATATTTCTTGCCGTTTGTTCCGGAAAACCAATATTCATTAAGTTTTTATATGTTACTGTTTTCATACCTCCACTCCTGTCAAAAAAATTATTTCCTCCGTGGGTATGACTGGTTAAATCACTCATGGGCATTTCACCCGCTGTCCTTTTTCGCTGGCAGCCTGAACGGTCAGAAGTATCATTATCCTTATTTGTAGTCATGGCAGATAGAGGACCATTCTATTTTATAGCTAATAGTTATCGCTCCTGTCACAGCGTATCAGACTAAAATGCTCAACAAATAAGAAAGTCCCACCTCGGTTTATTCAATTGTCAATGAACAAATCAAGGAGAGACTATTTTTTTGATGGATACCTATAAGGCAAATCCGTAAGACCTAATAGATAATCAACATTAACATCATAAAGATTTGAAATTTTTATTAAGACTTCCGCAGACAGTATTCTTTCCCCCCTTTCTATTTTCGCATAAGCAGAATGAGTAAAGGAAAGAATGCTAGCAACTTCTTTTTGAGTTAGGTCATTATCCTCTCTCAAATCTCTTATACGTTGGTACATCTAGCTTTCTCCTATAAAAAAGTATAGGATATTTTTAGACGTATTCTTTAAAATTGTCCTATTTGGACAGCGGTACTTAATTTGTAGACTTTTAAATTCAAATCACAACTATTTTCTAGTAATTCAAATGAAAAATTGATTAGTATATTGTTGCGAAAATATGAATTAACATAAATTTTCAGATTTTTTAAAATAAAAAAATAACACTCAATAGATCTTCTTCGTTGTGAATTTACAAACGTGACTAAATTTATTTTTCATTAGACTATTATCCAAACATAATACGGACATTAACATGAATCATACACCCTCTCTATAAAATAATTCAAAAGACATTTCTGCCTTTTGAATTAAAAACTCTTCTTTATTAGCTTCTATAGTATTGTAATATCAAATGATTTGACTACTGTTTCACCAGGATTAACAAAACTTATTAATCGCTTATCCTCCACCGTGTCGTTTTCCTCCAAAGATGTAGAGAGGCCGCTCCAAGGTTCTAAGGCAATAAACGGACTTTTATTTATTGTTGACCAAAGAATTAAATTCGGAAAATCAGAGAAATCTAATGTCAATCCTTTATCGTGTTTTTTTGAACGAAGTGAGACGCTTCTTGACTGAATATCATCTAAAGTTAGAGCGTCATAAGCAAAAAGTGAATAATCTAAATCAATAGTTTTTTGTTGATTTAGGAAAGCAGTACGGTTCTGCACATCTAACAAGCCTGTTTCAGGAAAAGCTTTAGGAATTGAACACGTCTCCTCTTTTTCAAATTCTAAATAATAATCTTCATACTGATCATCATTAACTATTGGGCAATTAAACCCAGGATGACCACCAATAAAGAATGGCATTTTTTTAACAACTTCATGATTTGTTACTTGATACTCTGTTCGAATTGTTTTGCCATTCAAAGTGTAGACAATTTTTAATTCAAAATCATAAGGATAATTGGCTACCGTGCTTTGATTCGGCGTAATTGTAAATGAAAAACTATTTTCTGAGATTTGTTCAAAAGTAAAGACTTCTTTTCGGACTAAACCATGACGAGGAATCTGTCCTTTATGAAAAGATCCGTCTTCATTTTTGAAAAAGCCAATATCATTTCTTAAACTACCACAAATTGGAAAGAGAACAGGTGCTTGACCGCTCCAATATTCTGGATCTCCTTGCCATAAATATTCTATCCCTTCACTATCTTTAATAGAAGAAAGTGCACCGCCAAATTCTTTAAACTGTACTGTTAAATCTTTATTTGTTAATTCAATTACCATTTTATTCTCCCTATAAACAAAACAAGAGCGTTAGTGCGCTCACCAACACTCTTATTTTGTGTAAAAATGTATTAAAGAAGTATCTACAAAATCATTCAATCACTTGAGTTTCTGCCACTTTTTTATACCAGTAGGCACTCTTCTTAGGATAACGTTCTTGAGTTTCAAAGTCGACATAAAAGAGACCGTAGCGTTTTTCATAGCCATTTGACCATGAGAAGACATCCATTAATGACCACATAAAGTATCCTTTAACATTTGCACTATCTGCAATCGCATCAGAAATAACTTCTAGGTGTTTTTTCACATAATCGATACGACCATCATCACAGACTGTATTATCTACAAACTCATCTTTATAGCCAAGACCATTCTCTGTTATATAAATCTTCTTATAGTTTGGATAATCTGCTTTGACACGCATGATTTGGTCATAAAGACCTTGAGGGAAAATAATCCAGTCCCAGTCAGTTTTAGGCACATCTACTGGAGCTTCACGACGTCCAACACCTTTAATTTGATATTTAGAGCTGCCTTTTTCACCCTTACCATTGTGAATGATTTCAGTCTCACCATCAAAAGCTTGCATCCAATCACTCATATAGTAGTTAATACCAAGGAAATCATTTAAATCTTTTGCGGCATCCAGTGCTACAAAATCTTCTTCACGAAGATCAAGTTCACCACCATTCACCTCAAGGATATGGTTAACACCTTCCATTGTTTTATCTGAATACTTACCAAGATAAGTTGCATCAAGAATAAATTTATTATGGATAATATCTTCAAGTTCAGCTGCTCTAACATCGTCAGGATTGTTAGCGTCAAATGGATACTTAGTTGGAAGAGCATGGACAACACCAATTTCGCCTGAATAACCGCCGTCTTTAAAGAGTTTTACTGCACGAGCATGAGAGACCATCATGTTATGGTGTGATTGGAAAACTTTAGCAAGATCGTATTGAATACCTGGAGGGAATTTACCAACCAAGTATTGGCCATCTCCAATAGGCCCAATTTCGTTAAATGTTGTCCAATAGTTAACTTCTGAGAATTCTTTAAAACAGAATTCTGCATAATTTACAAAATGTTCAATGTTCTCACGATTGAGGAAATCACCATCCGAGTGGAGAGCTTCTGGTGTATCAAAATGGTGAAGTGTAACAAAAGGCTCAACATGACGCTTATGACACTCTTCAAAGAGATTGTGGTAGTATTCTACTCCTTTAGGGTTGACTTCTCCTTTTCCTGTTGGAAAAATACGAGACCAGGCAATAGAAATACGGATGCCGTTGACACCAAATTCTTCACTAAGTTTCAAATCGACTGGATAACGATTGTAAAAGTCACTTGCTGGTTCAGCAGTGTACCAATAGTTGTCTTCTAAGTATTTATCCCAAGCTACTGGCCCTTTGCCATCTGTGTGGGTAGCACCTTCAGCTTGATAAGCAGCTGTAGCACCACCAAAAATAAAATCTGTAGGTAATGTTTTAGTCATGATATACCTCTTCTAAATTTTCATTTCACTATAAAGGAAGATTGAGTTCCCCCAACCTTCCCTAGCGAAATATTATTTTTCCATTTGTTCTTTAACGAAGTCTAATGCACCTTGACCATCGCGAGTCAATTTGATGTATTGAGCCCCTTCTGTTTTAGCTAATTTAATATCAAGTTTATCAGTTTCCACTTTCATATCTTCATAGTTAGAAGCTACTTGAGGTGCAAGGATAACAAGTTGATATTGTGGTAAAATCTCACGGTGAGCACCATAACTTCCTGCTGCTGCAGTGACAGGTGCACCATATTCTTTAGCTGCTTTATTCAAAGCATTTGCTAATAAACCACTTGTACCACCACCGGCACAAAGAACGAGAACATTAGTTTGATCAGTGATTTCTTTAGTTTCTTTAGCTGCTGATTTTTCCAGAATAGCATCAGCTTTTTTAGTATCAAAGTTTGCTGCTACTTTTTTATTGAGCGCATCTGATGAATTCGTACCTGCTGCTTCTTCAGCAAGAATTTGCTCATCATATACTTTCAAGAATGGGTAGTAGATGATGACATCAACTACGATTAACAAAGCTGCCAAAATGAATGCTAGCACTTGAAAGTTTGTACCAAGGATAAGACCCAATGGAGCTGGTGTTGTCCAAGGCAAGTTTGCAGTGAAACTGTTCATTCCAAGCGTGTCAATGAAGAATTTGAAAATCCATACATTGACAATTGGTGCTAAGATAAATGGGATAAAGAAGATTGGGTTCAAAACAAGTGGAGCACCGAACAAGATAGGTTCGTTAACACCGAAGAATGTTGGAACAACTGATGCACGTCCAATTGCTTTGTTACGTTTTGATTTTGTTAACCACATGAACATGAATGGAACAACAAGTGTTGCACCTGTACCACCCATGGTAACGATGAACATTTGAGTCCCTGAAGTCAAGATCTTGTCCGCATGTTCACCAGCTTGAAGTAATTGAAGGTTGGTTTCAGCATTTGCGTAAGTAATCGCTGCAATGGCTGGTTCAACAATAGAAGGTCCATGGATACCAACAAACCAGAAGAAAGCAAATGCACCGAAGATAATGGTAATTCCAACATAACCATCTGCTGATTGGAACAATGGTGCAAGAAGTTTACCAATTGACTCCGCAACATTAACGCCTAATGTAGCATGAACAATCAATTCAATGATATAAAGTAGTACAACTGATAACGTAAATGGAATCAAATCCTTAAATACTTGAGAGATATTTGGTGGTACCTCTTCAGGCATGCGGATTGTAACATTGTTTTTCACACAGACTTTATAGACATTTACGGTGATAAAGGCTGCAATGAAGGCTGTTAACAAACCTTTCGTTCCCATAAATCCAGTTAAGAAACCACCGTCTTTTGCTGGATTAGCTGCCATAAGTAGAAATCCTACAATAGCAGCGAGCATGGTTGAAATAAAGTTAATCTGGTTAGTGCTAGGCAATGAACGGTTCATTGAATCGGTTAATGCTTTCGCAGTTGTACCAGCCACAAACAAGCCTAAAATACCCATTGAGTAATTGTATGGCGTCATCAAGAGATTCTCAATGTCTTTGCTCCAGTGGAAACCCCATGCATTTGGAACATAAGCAATCAAGATAAAGATACTTGAAAACAAGATGACTGGCATTCCAGCGATGAAACCATCACGAATAGCACGAAGATAGATGTTACGAGATATTTTCTCGAAGAAAGGTTTCCCTTTCTCAATCTGAGCAATTAATCCATTCATTATTTTGCTCCTCTCTTATAAAGTTCAATCATGTGTTTCATTAAATCTTGTAATAAAATGGTAGTCATTAAATGATCTTGACCATGCATAAGAGTAACACTATATGCCAAATCTTCTCCCGCAGCTTCTTTTTGTAGAAGACTTGTTTGAGCATTGTGGGCAGCGTTTAAGCATTCGCTACCTGCAGCAATCAATTCTTCTGCTTTGGCATAATCCCCATCTTGTGCTGCTTTAAGCGCTTCTAAGAATTTTGAACGGGCATCTCCAGCATATGCTACGATTTCAAAACCTAAAAGAGTAATTTCTTCTCTATTCATTCTAGTTTCCTCCGAAAATAATGTTAAATTTTTTCAGTCCAAGGACTTGCAGTTTTATCTAGTACTTTGTTTAACTCGTCAATATTTTTGAAACCTTCTGTACGCAACCACTCACGAGCTGCTTCTGGACCTTCTTCGATATAGACTTTTACAGAACCTGCCCAAGTAGCACGTCCACACAAGACACCGTTGAATTTAGCACCTGATTCTGCTGCAAATTCCAAAGTATCTTGGAACAATTTAGCAGAAACACCAGCACTCAAATAAATGTATGGTAAATCAGTAGAAGCTTCTTGGTCACGGAAGGCTTGAGCTGCTTCTTCTTTTGTAAAGAGAACCTCACCATCTGCAAAGCCTTCTACAAATTTCATATTAACTGGAACTTCGACTTTCAAGACGTCAACACCAAAGCGTTCTTCTGAGAAGACTTTCATTGCTTCATTAATTTTATGAGCTTTAACTTTTGCAAACTCAGGGCTAGCATTGTCAGAGATTTTCTCATCATAAGTTAGAATTTCTAGGTAGAATGGAATATCTTCTGCTCGGCATTCAGAACCAATACGTTCAATGTAAGCTTTTTTCTGCTCATTGACGTCTTTATCTCCATCAACATCATAATATAGAAGAAACTTAACCGCTTCTGCTCCAGCCTCTTTAATACGTTTTGCAGACCAAACATCTAAGCAATCAGGTAAGCGACTAGTTGTTGTTGCATCGTATCCTGTTTTCTCATATGCCAACAACAAGCCTGCTTCTTCTGAACGTACACGACTTGCTGGCAAGCCATATTCAGGATCAAGAAGAATTGATGACGCAAATGGTGTAAGCTCTTCAGAAACTAAACTTTTAAGTTCTTCGATTTGTTCTACTGTTGGCTCTTCAGTTTGATGTTGAGCCATCATACGTTTGAGAGCTCCACGTTGGTCAAAAGCTAAGGCAGAAATAACACCATCTACACTTAGTTTTTCCATGCTTTTGCGTTTGTTTTCAGTTAAAGTAATTGTCATTTTTTATACCTCTTTGACTTTAATAGATTGATATAACTTATCGTAATTTTCTAAGTTAACATGCCCAGTTGTTTTTTCCTGCGCATTTAACATACCTAAGACATTTGCTTTTGTTAATAAAGCTCGATCATCTTCATCATTCGCTAAACCTGAAGCGATGCCTGCTACCGTAGAATCCCCTGAACCTACAGCGCTTACAATTTGGATTTTAGGAATATCAACTTTATAAAATGTATCCTTGTGCTTTGCAAATACGCCATCAGCACCAAGAGAAACGATTATCCATTCAATTCCATCAAATAACTTATCCTGTAAGACTTCTTTTAAGGCATCAAAATCTTTTGTTATTTCTTTTCCAAGAAGTTGAGAAAGTTCTTCAAGATTAGGCTTGATAACTGTTGGTTTACTATCACCTTTTAGTACTGCTTCTAAAGCATTTCCAGAACAATCTAGAACAGTCTTCTTACCATTAAGATTGGCAATACCGATTAACTTCTGATAGTAATCATCTGGCATACCAGCAGGCAGACTGCCTGACATTGTCACTACGTCAACATCATTCAGTAAATATTTGAAATGATTAGTAAAGCCATCAATTTCATCTACACTTACCAGCGGTCCTTTTTCTAAAATCTCAGTTTGATTACCTTCGTGTAATATGGCTATACATGTTCTGGTATCACCTGAAATTTTATAGAAGCGACTTAAAATCGAATCAGGAAGATGATTAATGATAAAATCACCGCTTTCTCCACCAATACAACCAGTAGATTTGACTGTTTCACCGAATTCATTAAGAACTCGGGAAACATTCAAGCCTTTACCACCGGGTGTCTTTGTAACGTCTACAACTCGATTGACAGTATCGAATTTTAGTTCATTCAAAGGGTAGGAGACGTCAATAGCTGGATTTAAAGTAACTGTTAAAATCACAATAGCTCCTCTTTCTCTATATATCCCTATAGTAATTTATTCAAATATTAGTCGTGATATTCACCACGGTCCCATTTTTCTAGGATTTCATCAAAGAAGTGTGGGTTATTTTGATCTTGGCTAGCATGTTGCAAGCTATCAATTTTTTCAATCAATTTTTTATTTTCTTCAGTTGGTTTGTATTCAGCCGCTAAGAAAGCATCGATAATATCATTCATCAACAAACCACCAATGATTTTTCCACCAAAACCAATAACGTTTGCGTTAAGTTCTTCTTTTGAGTAGATAGCAGATGTCATATCTCTAACGAGTGCTGAACGAATACCAGGAACTTTGTTTACAGCATTCGTAATACCAACACCAGTACCACAGATAACAACACCTAATTCTGCTTCACCACTTGCTACTGCTTCACCAACTTTTTTACCAAAGATTGGATAGTGTGTGCGGACATTATCGTATGTACCGCAATCAATGATTTCATGACCTTGTGATTTCAAATAATCAACAACAGCGATTTTTTCATAAGTAACAATATGGTCACAACCTACAGCAATTTTCATTTTTGTTCTCCTTGTTTTAACCTATTTCAATCAATTAGCACATTTTATTAAGCATGTCGACACGAACTTGATGCCGCCCACCATCATATTCACCTTCAACAAAGCCTTTGACAATGTTCTTTGCAATTCCTGGAGCACTAATTTCAGAACCAAGAGTGATGATTCGAGAATTGTTATGTCCTCTTGTCATGTATGCTGAACGCTCATCTGATACTTCAGCTGCCACCATTCCTTTAATTTTAGTAGCCACCATGAAAGAACCAACACCATATGCATCAATTACAATACCCAAGTTATCTTCGGATGCATTAACTTCTTTTGCAACAGCGAGAGTTGTATCAACAAAGTCACGAACTTCATTTTCACTGACATCAACGACTTCGTATTTACCTTCTTTAAGGTAATCTTTGATAACTTCTTTAAGTTCTGTACCTGCTTTGTCAGCACCGATAATAATTGCCATTTTATTTCTCCTATGATTTAGAATAAGTAAATGTGGAAAACCTACGTAGATAGTTAATTAACGATTTGCAAAATCTTTTGAAATAACGCTTACATTATTTCTATGACCTTATAATACACCTATCCAACACAAAAGTCAACACTTTTCTGTTTATTTTTTTAAAAAATAAACAATCGATGTTTGTTTTGTTTGTTTTAATGGTTCAGAATTGATATTTTGTGTGTTTATTCACATATCGGAATTCACATTTAAAGCTATGAATTATCAAAAAACACTACTAACTCTATCTTTCTTATTTATAGTAAGTGTTTCATATAAAACATTTTAAGTTTTATTTGTATTTGCTTTTTTCAATGTTTTTTGTTTGTTTTGTTTGCCTTTTCTGTTTTTATTATGTTATGATACCTTTAATAGTTATATCATAAGAAACTGATAGGAGGTAAGAATGAAAAAGAAAGAACGTCATGAAAAAATTCTCGATATCTTAAAAGTTGACGGTTTTATTAAAGTAAAAGATATTATCGATGAAATGAACGTGTCTGACATGACTGCTAGAAGAGATCTTGATACATTAGCAGATGAAGGATTACTTATTAGAACCCATGGAGGTGCTCAATTTTTAGATAGCACTTCTACCAAAGAGGAAGGTCACGAGAAAACACACATCGAAAAAAAAGTTTTACAAACTAACGAAAAAAAACAAATCGCACAAAGAGCTAACGACATTATTAAAGATGGTGAAACTGTCTTTATTGGACCAGGAACAACTTTAGAGCATCTAGCTGTCGAATTGAAAAATAGGAATATAAGAGTTATTACAAATAGCCTTCCTGTTTTTCTGATTTTACATCCGAGCACTACTATTGACTTGATTTTAATTGGTGGTGAGTGTCGTGAAATTACTGGTGCTTTTGTTGGGTCTATTGCTATTAATAACCTAGAATCACTAACATTTTCAAAAGCTTTTGTCAGTGCAAATGCTGTTTATAATAATTCTATTGCTACATACAGTGATCTCGAAGGAGAAGTTCAAAGGGTCGCCTTGAATAATTCTGTTGAGAAAATCCTTCTAGTTGATAGTACCAAGTTTGAAAGTTATGACTTCTACAACTTCTACCAACTCGAACGAATGGATTTAATTGTGACAGATAAAAATGTGACAACAGATATTATAGAAAAATACGAGAAATTCTCTAAAATCGTTATTGCGGATAAGTAATAACAAATTTCAAAGTATAAACTAGGCACTTCTTAAGTTATTTTAAGAGGTGTTTTTCATTTATAAGTCAAAATAGTAAAACTAAATCCCTCTGTCATACAGGGGGATTTAATATGTCTAAACTTCCAAGAATTTATTAAAGACTATCTCAATCTCATCGATCTCATGGGCTTTTTGAAAGTCATATTTAAAATCATTTTTCATAAGAATTCTAGCAATTTTCGAGAGATAAGTCAGGTGAGTTGAACCAACTTCTGTCTCTGGAATAAATAAGGCTATGACAGAATCAATGAGTTTACCGTCCATAGACTCCCACTCAACTCCATTTTTTAGTTTTAAAACAGCAATACCTGGTTTTATGACCGCTTGACTTTTAGCATGTGGAATTGCAAATCCATCCATCATGCCTGTTGTTCCTTCTTCTTCACGAGATAACAAACTTTTATAAACTTGATCAGTATCATCTGCATAACCATTTTCAACAACAAGACCAGCAAGATAAGCAAACACATCTTTTTTTAGTGGCATGTCTACATCTACACAAATTAAATTTTTATCAATCATTTTTAAACCTCTTTATCGCTTTTTATCTTTTGTACAAACCCCATAAGTAGACCAGATATAACCGCTCCAATAAAGATTGCCAAAACCCAAAGAGCTGCATGTGTCACAACAGGCAATACCAAGAAGCCACCATGTGGTGCAGGGACTTGAACTTTCCAAAGGTATGTCAATACAGCACCAATTGAAGAGCCAATCATTAAGATAGGGAGATTACGTAATGGATCTTTAGCAGCAAATGGAATAGCACCTTCGGTGATATGCGTTGACCCAAGAATCAAGTTAGCAAGTCCAGCGTTTTTATCTTCTTCGCTGTAATATTTACGGAAGAACAAAGTTGCAAAGAATGTTGTCAATGGTGGTACGATACAAGCAGCTGATACACCTGCCATAAATGTTGTGTTGCCTTGACCAAGAAGAACAGTACCTGTTACGTAGGCAGCCTTATTGATAGGTCCACCCATATCAAAAGCACTCATGCAACCAATAATAATTCCAAGAAGAAGAGGATTAGCATTTTCAAAACCGGCTAACCATGACATCATGGATTCATTAACCCAAGCCATTGGTGCATTTATCAGTGCCATAAAACATCCTGTTAGAAAAACGCTTATAACAGGATATAAAAAGATTGCTTTCAAACCGTCTAATGATTTAGGGAGACCCTTAAGAAGTTTAATTAAACCAAGAACGATATAACCCGCTGCAAAACCGCCTAAAATACCTCCTAAGAAACCGGAGCCTCCATTCGCTGCCATGAAACCAGCTACTAGACCGGCAACAAAACCTGGTCGTTTAGCAATGGATTCAGCAATAAAAGCCGCCAAAACAGGTGTCATCATTCCCATTGCAACACCACCGATATCATTTTTCAGCATAGCAGCAAACCAGTTATATTGGTCACTTTCAGGATCAAAAGAAAAAATACCAAACAAGAAAGATACAGCAACTAGCACACCACCAGCTACTACAAATGGCAACATGTGAGAAACGCCATTCATTAAATGTTTATAAATTTGACGACCAAAATGTTCACGATGTTCTTGCTTTTCGTCAACAACGTCTTCTGTAACATCGCCTTTTTGAATAAAACCTTTGCCATCTAAAGCATCTTTCACTAGTTTATCAGCATTTTTGATACCTTCTCCTACTGATACATTGATAACTCTTTTACCAGCAAAGCGTTCTGCTTGAACATCCTTATCTGCTGCTATAATAACGGCATCTGCATTTGCAATTTCTTCTTGTGTCAGTTGATTTTCCACACCTATTTGTCCATGCGTCTCAACTTTTATAGAGACATTATTATCTTTGGCAGCCTGTTCTAGGGCCTCTTGAGCCATGTACGTATGAGCAATTCCTGTTGGACAGCCAGTTGCTGCAATAATTTTATAAGCCATCTGTAATCTCCTTAATTTTAATTTGTTTTCTTAATAATTCAACATCAGTAAAATCTGTCAATCCTGGTTGAAAGGCGGTTGATGAGCCTGCTGCTACTGCTTGAGCAAGGCATTCCATTTCAGAGTGTCCTTTCAATTTATTGGCAAGAAATGTTCCCAAAAGTGTATCTCCCGCACAAGCTGTATTCACAACTGTTCCACTTGGTGCATTAGCAAAATAGACAGAGTCACTTATTAATAAACATCCTTCTTCCCCCAATGAAATGAGAACATTTTTCGCTCCTTTTTCTTGAAGTAATTTTCCTTTTTCGACTAAATCATTTAATGAAGGATTTTCTAGTTGAAACCATTCAGATATTTCTTCATCATTTGGCTTAATTAAATATGGTTTAATGGCTAAACATTCAATGAGTTTTGAATCACTGATATCATAAATGAGATTTATCCCTCTTTTTTGACAAATTTGGCCAATCTTTAAAAAGATTTCTGAGGAGACACCTCTTGGCAAGCTTCCTGATACAATCAAGAAGTCATCTTGATTTAAGGCTTCAAATTGCTTTAATAGCTCTCCTTGGGATTCCTCTAATATAATTGGACCCTGGTTAACCAATTTGAATTCCTGATTTTTTGACATGACCTGAGTGAATACATTTATCCTAGTCGTTCCATCTACTTTGACAAAATTTGACAAAATAGCTTGTTTTTTTAACTCATCTTCGATAAAATTACCTGTAAAACCAGCTTTAAATCCTAAAGCTGTGCTATCAATACCGAGTTTTTTTAAAATGATTGAAACGTTAACCCCTTTACCATTTGCTTGTAACTCATCATAAATGGTTCGATTAACTTTTTTATCCTCCATATCTTCTGTCTGAATGAACATATCTATCGCTAAATTCATTGTGCAAGTATAGACTGACATAAGATCACCACTCTTTTATTTTTTTATTATCATTAAAATAACACAAATAACTTGTAAGGGTTTTCTGATATTCAAGGAATATTGAAATGCTTTACACTGACTTTGGAGAATATATGACGACATCAAAAAAACAGCTAACACAAACTGAGGCCTACACTTGGAACTATTTAAATGAGCATTTTCAAGAAATTATAACCCTAAATATATCCGAAGTCGGAGAGATTATCAGTGTCTCTACCGCTACTATTACCAGAACGCTTCAAAAAAAGGGGTATCGTGGCTTTGTAGATTTTAAACATAGTATGGAGAATAATGCTCAGGATGAATTAAATATACTAGCAGAACCTCTATTGAATGACGAAACTAAGATTTCAATTTTAAAGAGTTACCAGGAAGTCACTCGAACATTGAATATGCTCGATTTAAAAACTCTCAATGAAGTGGTGGATCTCTTATTAGAAACTGAAAAAGTCATCATTTTTGCACGTGGTTTTTCAGAATTATTGGGAACAGAAATGCAAACTAAATTATTGCTATTAGGCATCTATACTGAACTCTACACCGATCCCAATATCATTCGTACCATTAGTAAACGTTTAGATACAAGAACTTGTGTCATTTTTATTTCACTGAATGGTGAAACGCATTCTTTACAAAATGCTGCTAGCAACTGTCAAGCACGACTGATACCCAGTGTTTTAATTAGTTCCAATCAAGCTGGAAATCTCGGTAAACTAACGGATTATCAATTATATGGGTTTAAGACAGAATTAACCTATTTCCCTGATTTCGAGGTCCATTCAAGACTGCCACTTTATATTATTATGAGGCTACTTTTAGATACTCTAGCAGTAAATATGAAAGCGTAATGCTAACCATTTTAAAACACCTATGCTTGAGCACAGGTGTTTTAAAATTTCTATTCAAGTTAACTTAATCTTCTTTCCAAACGTCATCAATAATTTCTTTAACTAAAGCTAGTTTCTTCCATTGATCATCCTCAGTTAGGATATTACCTTCTTCAGTTGATGCGAATCCACATTGCGTTGATAACCATAAGTTTTCTAGCGGCAGATACTTTTTAGCTTCTTGGATTCGTTTGATAATAGCTTCTTTATCCTCCAATTTCCCATTTTTTGAAGTAATAAGTCCTAAAACTGCAACTTTTTCTTTTGGTAAATGGCTTAATGATTCAAAACCTCCAGAACGGTCATCATCAAATTCCAAGAAATAAGTCTCTGCATTTTCTCGAGCAAAGAAGGCTTCCGCAACATCATCATATGGCCCTTTAGAAGCATAAGTTGAATGGTAATTTCCTCTACATACATGTGTATTAATCGTCAAATCGTTTGGTAGATCTTTGATGGCATTATTATTAACAAAAAGGTAATCTTCAATAACATCTTGCTTACTCAATCCTTCTCTTTGTCTTGTTTGCCAGTAATCTTCATCAATTAACATGCCCCATGTACAATCATCCAGTTGAATTGTTCTAGCACCAGCTTCGTAAAGTGCTAAAATTTCTTCCCTGTACACTCTCGCTATATCCGTTAAAAATGAGCCTCTATCTTGATAAAAATCACCGATAGAATTAGCATTCTTACCTCGTTCCAATTCCGCCAAAAATTGTGCTGGAGCTGGAATGGTAATTTTGGCTTCACCTCCTTTATTATCGGCTATTTTCTTGTAAAACTCAAAATGAGAGATAAAAGGATGCTTTTCTTTTGTAAACCCTAATTTCCCACGCAAAACAGCGGTATCATCTCGAGTTTCTTCATCGTGAAATAGGTAACCACGACCAAAATGCTCATGTGATACACCATCGAATCCCCAAAAATTATCTAAATGCCAGTAAGATCGACGAAACTCACCATCAGTGATTTTATCAAGACCTGCCGCAACCTGTTTATTCACCAACTCTATAATAGCTTTATCTTCAACTTCTTTTAATAATTCTTTGGAAATATCACCATTATCAAATTGTTGTCTCGCTACCTTTAATTCCTCAGGACGTAAAAAGGAACCAACATGTTCAAAATACTTCTTAACCATAGACATCACCTCATATAAATTTTTAAATAGTTTACCAAAAAATACTATAAGAGTAAATTATATATTTATAATGATTTGATATAGTTATTGGTTATATCTTTTAACTAGGATAACAACCTATGGTATGAATTCATTCATTAAAAAATGAATCATACCAAAGAAATATCATCCCGATTTTCTAGCTCAAGTGTATTTCCTTTTGGAGCTATACTATAAAAGTGGACAGAAAATTGTGTGTTATAATCTGTCTATTAAGACACAAAAATGAAAGGACTTTTATGTTAGGTTTTAAACGTTGCGACGAGGATTTCAAACAATCGCTCGTTAATCTCTATCAAACTGGTAAAACACAAACTGAACTCTGTAAAGATTATGGGGTATCTTCCTCTGCACTTGCAAAATGGATTAAGCAGCACTCTCAAGTGCGTCTTGAAGATAATACGGTGTTGACTGCTAAACAGATTCAAGAATTACAAAAAAGGAATGCCCAACTAGAGGAAGAAAATCTGATCTTAAAAAAAGCGAGTGCCATATTCATGCAAAACTCCAAGTAAGATTGAAAGCCATCTATAGACTCCGATTTGAACACACGACAGTTATGCTCTGTCGTGTTTTACATGTCAATCGTTCCACCTACTATAACTTCATAAACAAGAGGCCTTCGAAGCGTGAAGTGGAAAATCAACGCTTGAGAAAATTACTCCTTGAGATTTATATGAAAACCAAGAAAAGAATTGGAACGAGAGCTTTTAAAATCATTCTTCTGCGTGATTATGGCGTTAATATTTCTGAAGGCCGTATCTTAAGACTTCTCAAGTCTATGACACTCCCTAAAATGTCAACCATCAAACCTCGTTTTAAATCAAATAAATCTCCTGTATTTTCTTCTGATAATCTGCTTAAACAAGAATTTAACCCGAACTCCCCAAATCAAGTTTGGACAACAGATTTCACTTATATCTCTATAGGACCTAAGCGACATGTTTATCTCTGTGCTATTCTTGACCTCTACTCAAGGAAATGTATTGCGTGGAAAGTAAGTGATAGGATTGATGCCAAACTCGCCTGTGACACCTTAGTAATAGCTATAAATAAGAGGAAACCTAAGGAACCAATTATTTTTCATTCGGATCAAGGAAGCCAATTTAAATCAGCTTCCTTTAGAAAGTTATTAGATGAGCATCAATTGCTTGCTTCTTACTCCAAGCCTGGATATCCTTATGATAATGCCGTCACTGAGGTCTTTTTCAAGTATCTTAAACAACGAGAAATTAATCGCAGAACTTATCACTCCATTCAAGAAGTTCAACTCTCTTGCTTTGAATACATCGAACAATTTTATAACAATTATAATCCTCATTCCGCCAACAATGGTTTAACTCCAAATCAGAAAGAAGAAAATTATTTTAAGAAAATATAGCTCATTTTGTGTCTAAATATTTGACATTAGTCCAATCTTGAGAAGCATCGATAAACAAGACATCACGCCGAGAACGGTTTTTCTTCAAATTAATAACCGTTGACGGAATACTCGTTCCAAAAAAGATATTGGCCGGCAAGCCAATGACCGCATCAATGGCTCCCATTTCTAAAAGGGCCTGACGAATGGTTCCTTCTGCAGCTCCTCTAAAGAGAACGCCATGAGGCAGGACAATCCCCATTGTTCCCGATTCTTTCAAATGGTAAAAACCGTGAAGGAGAAAGGCAAAGTCCGCTTTAGATTTAGGCGCTAATTTTCCAAAACGCTCAAAACGAGGGTCAGAGAGAAACTTATCTGCCGCTGACCATTTCGCAGAGTAAGGAGGGTTCATGACCACAGAATCAAACTGATAAGGCTCTTCTGACGGCCAATCAGCGTCTAAAGTGTCCCCGTTATTCAGGTTCATGCGTTCTTTATCTACTACATGAAGGATTAAGTTCATACGTGCTAAGTTAAAGGTCGTCGTATTTAACTTTTGTCCATGATAGTGCACTTGATTTGGATTGATGAGATAGCGACGGATATTAAGCATCAAAGAACCTGATCCCATCGCAGGATCTATTTAGACGTTGTCGGTGATACAATGTCATTTTTCCCGTGTACTATGTCATTTATCTCTATACTTTGTCATTTTTCTTTTTGGGCAATCAAAAAAGGCAACAAACCAATTATGATTTGCTACCTTCTCCGTTTAAAAACTTATCTTAGCCCCAAAATGGAATCCAATTTTTAACTTCTTTTGCCAATGCATACGCCTTAGCAAGACCTGAGTTTTCAACTAAATATTTTTCCCCTTCCAGAGAAACACTCCCCCAGATATGAACAGTGTTATCCGCCCAAACCATGGATTCTAGTAAGCCATTGCGCGAAAGAAATTTAGTTTGTTCTAAAATATCTTCTTCTGGAACTTGCCCTTTAAGCTCAATAAAAGGATTCTTTTTTTCATCACGCAATTTAAGAATTGCATATCTTAGTTTGTTCTTATCCAACCTAACACCACCTCTATGCTCTATTTCTTATTTCTTAGCGAATCATTAATACTTATTCCGTTATCATCTTTCCAGTAGTCCCAACCATTCCGGCTACCCCCTAATAGCAGAGCTGCTGCATTCGAAACAGATGAGGCAGTGTAATCTTGAACAAATTGTAGTCCCCCAATTGTTTCTTCAATGATTCCATTATCCAACAGCTCTTGGCGAGTTTCATCTAGCGAATCAGATGCAATATCTTTAATCTTAGAATAAATTTCTGAACCTGAATGTATAATCACGGTCTCGTCTTCGTTCAAATACCCAGTTGCCTTTATTCCTTGCGCCTCTAAGAAAATTTCCCTATTCCCATCGTGTTCATAGTCGCCCGACGATCTCAAATAGGGATACATAGTAATCAGTTCATTGATTAGAGCTTCACTTCTGGCAGAAATATCCGATGATGTCCACTCAGTCAATTCGTACAAATCTTTATTCATACGAATATGAAGGGTATCTTCAAAGATTTTCTTTTTGGTCTCAAAGTCTTTATTTCCCGCGGCCGAATTATCAGGCTTTGTAACGAGTGTTAAATTACCAATGGTATTTACTAATCCTGTGTATTCTTCCCCCGATGTACCAGACTTCTCTTCCCAATATGAAGTACTAGTCTGTGGCATGATGTGTTCAATGGACAAGTTACTCATATCAAGTGTTGCTGAATTTTCTCGATTCTCTATTTTTTCAAGTAACCAACGGGCCAATCTCATCGCATAAGCATTGGCATTCAATAGATTAGATTTCAATGCCTTGTCAGATGGAAGTGCCATATTATTTGATTGATTTCTAGTAACAAGAACATAAATTACAATATCAACGATATTTTCATATCCATTAGCTTTAGCGTACTTCCTAACATTTTTCAAATATGAAGGAAATGCTTTTGACACTCTGCTTGTATCATCCCCATTAAAATATCTCCTAAGCTGATAATCATTCACTACCTTAATCGCATCAATATATTGGTCTTCAGTGATAAATTGGTCATGATAGTACCATTCAGATAATCCCAAAACAAAAGGTGCAGGCATCATACTTTCCATACTTTGGAAATCGCTCAATACTTCTGAGTATTTTCCTTCAGGTTTGTTATAGTAAAGTCTCGCAAAATAACCAGCATATCGCACTAATTTTTGGAGCAATTCGGCATCACTTGATACCTCGCGCTCTTTATGCCAATAGTCTTTGAATGCTTGATAAAGAATATGCTTTGCTGAATACTCCCCAGTTATTGCAGCAAGGTAGTATCTGAAAAAGTCTTCCATTCCTTTAGAATTATCAAAGACTTCTTCCAACCTACGCCAATATTTAGTATAAAGCGTAGTCTGCTCTTCATTAGATTTATCCATCATGATGAAGTTTCGAATCAAATCCGAGGCAGTCAATCTTTCACCGGTAGAATTGATACTTTCAAAAATTTGCTGTGCATTATCACGGTCATCTAATTTAATATAAACAATAGAAAATCGTTTCAGTGCATATAGTACTCTATCAAACGTATATTCTTCGACCAGATCCTTTAACTCTGTTCGCAAGTACAGAAAGTTCTGAACGATATTACTGGCGCTGTCTTTATTTATCTCATCATATCTGCCCTCTGCAATAATCAGATAATCGTTCCCATCTGCCACAGAAGGATATAGCCGTTGTCGGTATCTACTTCCAACTTGCTCAGCATAATTTTGAAGATATGTTTCATCAATTTCCCTTGCACGGTACTCATTTTCAGAGATTGATTTCATCGCATGAGCAGTCAAAAACATAGTCACTAACCGCTGTTGTCCATCAACAATAGATCGCTCAGTTTTATAATCCACAACATTTTCAAGGTAAACGATTGTACCTAAAAAATGCTGTTTTTGATTCGTCTCATCTTCAATAAGCCCAACCAAATCCTTCATCAGTTGAACCAGCTGCTTTTTTACCGTCCAGGTATATTTTCTTTGATATACCGGGATAACAAATTGTTTTCCCATTGCTTCAGGAATAAACTCATCTAATAGTTTTCGTGGATTTGATTCCATTTCTTCTACTCCTTAACCCTTCTCTAGTACCTTATCCGATATATTATATCACATAAACGCTTTCTTGAATAACACAAAAACAGCACTCCCGCCTTCAAACAAGAGTGCCTCAACCAAATTTAACTTATCCCTCCACCTTAGTACCATCCTTGAACCGCACCACCACTTTCTCCCTTCCAACCTCAATTCTTTCAACCAAGGCAAGGAATAAGTCATTATCAAACTCCTTGACTACACCAACCTTCTCTAGGTCTTTCAAGAACATCTCGATTTGTTGCCCTCGTGCCTGGCGTTCAGCGATTTGCGCCTTGATTTCCTCTAGCCGTTCGTTAGCTTTGTCGAACCTTTCAACCAAGCCGTTATATCGTTTTTCATATTCCGCTTGGTCCAGTGCGACTCGGACATTCTCTTTGATGCAGTCCTCAATTAAGCCGGCTACTTCATTCAACTCATCTTCAAGTTGCCTTTGCTCGCTTTCAAGCTCAACTGTTCCGAACAGCATCTCCTTCATTTCTTCATAGTTGCTGATGACCTCATCTTTAATATCGACCAACTGATTAGTTGCCTTGATGAAGATTTCCTTGATTTCGTCCTCAGTCAGATGTGGCGTTTGACACTTTTCGTCATTTCCATATTTGTGGTTACAACGCCAAACAGTTCTGCGATATTTGGTATTGCTATGCCAAACCTTAGATCCATAAAAGTTGCCACAATCTCCGCAGATAAGTTTGCTTGAGAAGATACTGGTTGAACGCCTACGGTTATTTCCCTTGGTGCGTAAAGCCATCTGTTTTTGCACCATGTCAAATATCTCAGGTTGGATAATGGCCTCGTGGTTGCCCTTGACGTAATACTGCGGAATTTCACCTTCGTTTGCTTTCTTTTCTTTAGTCAGGAAATCAACGGTTTAGGACTTCTGCAGTAAGGCATCACCCTTGTATTTCTCGTTGGTAAGAATGGATTTAATCGTGGATGGATTCCACTTCTGCTTGCCTGCGGGTGTCAAGGTTTCTGCCTCCTCCGTCAAAATCCTCGCTATCGTATGAGGAGCTTTACCTTGAAGGAACATCCCGTAAATACGTTTGACGAGTTTGGCTTGCTCAGGGTTGACCACCAAGTTTCGATCCTCACCCATGTCATATCCCAAGAATCTCGTTTGAATGGGACGGTTACCTTACCGTCTGCGAATCGCTTTCTCTGCCCACAAACCACGTTCTCGCTGATACTTCGGCTTTCCTCTTGAGCCAAGCTCGACATAATCGTGATGAGGAGTTCCCCTTTTGAATCGAGTGTCCAGATATTTTCTTTCTCAAAATAAATCTCGACTCCCTTTTCCTTAAGTTGGCGAACCGTGGTTAAGGAGTCAACGGTATATGGTATTGTTACTGGTTTTATTGGAATTGCGTTCTTAGTTTGGTATGTGATCGAAACAATATGAGTAAACAAGATAAAAATTATTCAGAAGAGACAGATTTAGTACTGAAAAATCATTTAAAGGACACCCGTAGAGAATTAGGGCTTTCTCAACAACAACTCGCAGATATGATCGGTGTTTCTAGAAATACGATTGGTTCAATAGAGAGATGTGTGTTTGTTCCTACAGCAAAATTAGCATTGATATTATGTATCGCTTTAGATAAAAAATTTGAAGAGTTGTTCTACTTTGATTAAATATAAAAAAATTAAAGAACCTTGTTAATACAAATTTCTAGATACACGATTCTATGTAATTTCATGTGTTACAACTTAATAGGAATTTAAATTTTATTATTAGTTTTTTAATCATTTACACGAAAATTAATTTTATAAAGAGCATACTCTATACTCTTATTTTTTTTCAAGAACTCAAAAAAGCGGAAAATCCCAGATTTAAAAATCTGAGTTTCCGCTTTTGTCATTTCAAGGATGGACTATTGTCTCAGCCTCTTCTAATTTATTCTTAAGATATTTTTACTTTCTCTGCAGGTGCTGATACTTCTTTTTGTTCTTTTCGACCTTTCAACTTATACTTCATTAATCTCATGCCATTGAAAATTACCACCAAGATACTACCTTCATGAACCACATTCCGATAGACATATTCATCCATTCGCTGAAGAAGACGCTGGTCAACAAGACCAACACTACTCCAATTGAAATCACGATATTTTGTTTCATATTATTTGCGGTGGCTTTTACTAATCCTAATGCGTGAGGCAAGTTTCTGAAGTTTGAGTTCATTAAAACGACATCGGATGTTTCAATCGCTACGTCCGTTCCGCTTCCCATTGCGATTCCAATGTCTGCTAAAGCTAAGGACGGACTATCGTTAACGCCATCTCCAACAAAGGCTACAATTTGACCACGTTGTTGAAGTTTTCCGATATAAGCCGATTTGTCTTCCGGCAACATGTGGCCGTGAGCTTCGGTCAAACCAAGTTCGCCGCCGACCACATCAACGGTTCCTTGGTTATCTCCTGAAAGAACGACTAGATTTTTCACGCCCAAGTCTTTTAATTCCTGCAAATTAGCTTTCACACCCGGACGGACTTGATCGCGAATGCCCATCAGTACTTTTAATTCACCGTCGACCGCTGTCAAAACGAGAGAGTTCCCTTGTTGTTCAAACCGTTTGACATCTTTTTGCACTTTTTTGCTGAGAGTGACATTTTCTTTTTCCATCAAGGCCACATTCCCAACAGCCACTCTATGTCCAGCTACACTTGAAACGATTCCGCCGCCTTTCACGACTTCAGTTCCTTCAACAGGATAAAAGTTTGTTTCTCCAATTTGATTTAAGACCGCTTTTGCTAATGGATGATCTGATTCCCGTTCCACACTGGCCAGATAGCCAAGCGTTTCAGCAGGATCTTTTTCATACAGTTCAGTCGCTGCAACGGTTGGGTTTCCGACAGTTAAAGTACCTGTCTTATCAAATACAATTGTATCCACATTGCTGAAGTCTTGAATGACTTCACTCCCTTTTAAAAGAACACCGTTACGAGCACCATTCCCAATACCGGCAACGTTTGAGACAGGCACTCCGATAACTAATGCGCCTGGGCAACCTAGAACCAAGATGGTGATTGCTAACTCAATATTTTGACTGAACGCCCATACAACAATTGCCAGAACCAAGACAGCTGGTGTGTAGTATTTAGAAAAGCGATCAATGAACCGTTCCGCTTCGGATTTAGAATCTTGTGCTTCTTCCACGAGTTCAATAATTTTTCCAAATGTGGTGTCCTCACCAACTCGGTCAGCTCTGATTTGAATCGTTCCGTTTTCTAAAATGGTTCCTGCAAAAACTTCTGCATCAGCTAGCTTGTTGACCGGAACAGCTTCACCTGTAATGCTAGCTTCATTGATATGCCCTTCACCCGTAAGGACTGTACCATCTACTGGAACTTTCGCACCCGTTTTAACGAGCAAGATATCCCCTTCATCTACATCATCCACTTCTACTTCTTCAAATTCGCCATTATCCATTTGTTTCAAGGCGCTTTCGGATGCCATTTCAGTCAATTCTTTGATAGCAGATCGCGTTTGGTTCAATGTTCGTTGTTCCAAGTAGTGTCCGAATAAGAATAAGAACGTGACAATAGCCGATTCTTCATAATTTTGAATAAAAAGCGCACCAATCGCTGCAATACTGACTAAGACATCAATACTGATGACTTTGACTTTCATTGCTTGAAACGCTTGAATGGCAATTGGCGTAATCCCAAAGACAGAGGCGATGATCAAAGACCACTCTGAAAGTCCTACGTTTTCTAAAACAAAGTGACTTAAGAAACCGAGTACGATTAACAATCCACTGATGACGGTGATAACATTTTTCTTGCTTAATATATATTGTTGCATGCTTTTTCCCTCCAAATTTAATTTCTCTTTTATTGATAAACACAGTATAAGATAATTGCCTAAGTAATTAATTGACTGACATCAAGTTTAGAAAGTTCTCTTTTATCGTTTCTAAGCACCTCGAATCGGATTGCAACATAAAAAGCAATCCTGGAAAAATAGTTTTTCTTCCAGAATTGCCTAGTTCATTTAATCTGTTAAGCGGCCTTGACTTTTGCTTTAAGGACCGGATAGCCTACGTTTTCGATAGCTTTTTGAATCTCTTCAATCGAAGTGACAGCTGAATCAAAATTGGTTTTGACTTTGCTGGAGTTGAATAATACTTTAATGCTGTCTTTATCAATACCGTTAACTGATTTCACAGCACCTTCAATTTTTTGCATACAACTTGGACAAGACAACGTTTCTAATTGCAATATAGCTTTTTCCATAATTCCTATCTCCTTTATGTGTTTTTATTTTATCGGCAGCAGATTAATGAACACTGCCTTTTCCTCTTTACAACTGTAGTATAGCTCCCTTTTAGCAAACGAAAATTGACGCATATCAAGTTTTGCACTTCTTTTTATCTTTTTACTCAATTCACCATCTTAATAGTCTTTTTCTGCCCCTTATTGCCATCAGAATAATAAGAAATTGGTGGATAATCTTGTCTGCGTATAAACCATACTACAATCGCGCCAATAAACAGGGCCAGAGACAAGGCTTGCGAAACGCGGATCCACTCGCCAATCCATAAACTGTCCGTTCGCATACCTTCAATGAAGAACCGACCCACTGAGTACCACAAAACGTAACTCAAAGCGACTTCACCTTGACGCAAAAGCTGTTTTCGGTTCCGTATAGTGACGATGAGGACAAAGCCCAATAAACTCCACAATGACTCGTATAAAAAAGTCGGATGGTAGTAGGTACCATTGATATTCATTTGTTCAATGATAAATTCAGGTAAATAAAGATTTTCCAAGAATTGACGAGTAACCGGTCCACCATAAGCTTCCTGATTCATAAAATTGCCCCAACGACCAATGGACTGGGCTAACAATACATTGGGCGCTAAAATATCAAGAACGAGTGCCAAAGAAGTACCTTTTTTCTTTGCATACCAATATAGCGTACCCCCTCCTGCAATCAATCCCCCATAAATCGCAATGCCGCCATTCCAAATCGCAAGGATTTGTCCTGGATTTTGCAGATAATAACCAAGTTCAAATAACACATAATAAAGCCGAGCGCCGAGGAGTCCACTCGGAATTGCCCATAAGGCCATATCGATAATGGTATCCTCTTCCAGTCCTTTTTTCTTTGCTTCCTTGGTGCTCAACTGGAGAGCCGCTAATATGCCCGCTGCAATAATGACTCCATACCAATGAATCACAACAGAACCAATCTCCACCGCATGGGGATTCAAAACGCCTAATACGAATTCCATTCTATTTGCTCCATTTCTTCAATTTTTCGCGTCATTCTAGTCATGGTGATGCTGAACAAGATTCCGGCTAAGCTCCATGGAAACCAAACAGTGAATACACTTTTATCTCCCTGGTCACTCGCTTCGTAATACGCCACTTTTCCGTGTCCGATTACGCCGGCTCCTTTTACAACTTCCTCTTCTTTTTCCATAGCTAACCTATCTGCCTCAACAACGTTAGACGTTTTTGCTTCGCCGCCAATCGTGTTCTTGGTGAAAGGGACGACAAAGAATGCACCCGCTGCTGACAACGTGATGGCAACTATCACCCAAAAATAATGCACATTCACCCCTACTTATTTTTACGTTTTGTTCGACAACCCTATCTTAAAGAAAAATAAAACAAAAAAACTTGAGGGTTACCATGTTTGTGCTTTTATTTTTCCAATGAATGAAGGTCGTTCTGTCTTAAAAAAGCCAAAAACGGACAGATGGAAGCAAAAGCACTGAGTTCTGTCCCGATGTTAATGAAGAGCGACAGAACACCAACGTGTAAAAAAAAGTGTGTCCGATTATTCGCTGTAAAGCAATAAATCATCTAAATCCTGAATCTTGATCCTTTTCCCAGACAGCTGTTGAATCAATCCCTCGTCCTCCAATTCTCCAAATTTGCGACTGATGGTCTCAGGTGTCGTTCCTAAATAGGAAGCAATGTCCTTTTTTGCCATCGGCAGGGTGATGGTGGGAGAGTTGCCCATTTCAGGTTCCACATTTTCTGCCAAAAATAAAATTAAACGGGTAGTTACATGCTCTACCGCCACTTGTGTGGTTTGGCGTTCGGAATTTTCTAACCGCTTGGACATTTCAGCCAGCAGTTTTAGAGAAATAGCGGGGTACTGTTCCAGAAAATCCTGGACATCCTTTTGCTGAATCATACAGACAACGGTATCTCGGGTTGCTTCGGCATATTCCTCGTGTACTGCATCCGGGTTGAACAAGGTCCATTCTCCGGTGAAATCACCAGGGTTCAAGATCCGCACTAGCTGCTCTTTGCCAGAGTCTGCCAATCGATAAATACGGATTTTCCCACGATTGATAATATATAAAGTATCCTCTTTTTCTTGTGAACGAAACAGAAACTCTCCTTTTTGATACTGTTTCGTGTGGGCTTTTTCAGCAATGTAATTCATCGCGCTACCCTCTAAGTGATTGAATATTGGAACCAAGCGGATACAGGCTGCGTGGTCGCCAATTTCATGATGGGTATGTTTAGTCAATTCATTCTCCCCCTTTATTTATTTTGTTTATATTCGCTGCTTTTATTATATAAGTCTCTTACTACAAAAAAATTGATGCACATCAAGAAAATGGAAAAAGGACTGGAAAGAATTCCAATCCCTAAATCAGCTTCTACTTTTACCTTAATCTTCATCCTCATCAAGAGCGTCATCATCTTCTAATGCTTCTTTACCAATGAACGCTTGCAGCATCCAAATGTTCTTGTCTAAGTCATTTTTAAAAGCAATCAATGTATCTTCTAAAGCATCGTCACCCTCGTCTTGAGCTAAACGAATCGCGCGAATAGTTAGGTCACGAGTGCTTCTGAAGTCCTCGATAATATTTTCAACCATGTCTTCTGCTTTAGCGTATTTATTAACTGCATCTTCCGAAAGCATCGAATATTTTTCAAATTCAACCGTTGTCGAAGCAGGTTTATGCCCAGAAGTAATTAGACGCTCCGCAAGTTTGTCGAACCATTTTTCATTTTCGTTATACAACTCTTCAAATTTTTCATGCAACGTAAAGAAATTGGCTCCTTTTACATACCAGTGATATTGGTGCAGTTTCACATGTAATGTATGCATGTTGCCTAAAAGATGATCCGCAATGGCCGCTGCATTAATTTTCGTATGATGAACATGTTCCTTGTGTTCTTGTTCTTCTTGCAATCTTTCTTGGGGTGTTCTTTCTTGAGTAGCTTTATTTTCAGTCATGATTTATTCCTCCTATAATTTTGGTTTGTTTAAAATAGCTTTCTTTGATTCCTCCTTTTTCTTTACTGAATTTAGTATAGGATAGATTTCCGTTAAAAAAATTGACGCTCATCAAGAAAAGTATTTCTTAATAGACGCCAGGCTTCTCTATTAAATTCAACTGAAATAATCAAAGGAATGAAGTCGTTCCCTCCAAACAAAAATTTCATTAAAGTAGGGCCTAAAAAAAGAATAGCAACTATACTTTGTCAAGAGACCTGACTGCTATTTTTTTGCTTGTTATTCTTCAATTACCAAATGTCTTGCCTTGCAGTATATTTAATGGTACGATGTTCTGTCCCTTGATAAAAGCCGTATTCTTTTAGTTTCTTAAAGGCATTTGTAATAGAGGGGGCTTTATCTGTGACTACAACCTTCGGTTCATCAAACTGCTTCACTAACCGCTTAAGAAAAGCATAGGCTGCTTGTGTGTCCCGTTTTTTACGTAACCAAATATCCAAGGTTAAACCATCTGCATCGATGGCTCGATACAAATAATGCCATTTTCCTTTAATTTTGATGTCCGTTTCATCCATTTTCCATGAATAAAAGGATTTTTTATTTTTCTTTTTCCAAATTTGATAGAGTAGTTTGCCATATTCTTGCACCCAACGATAAATCGTCGTATGAGAAACGTTAATGCCACGATCATATAAGATTTCTTGAACTTCACGATAGCTAAGGTTATAACGAAGATAGTAGCCCACGGCTACAATAATCACATCCTGCTGAAATTGCTTTCCTTTAAAATGATTCATCGTCATTCCTCCTGCTATCTTTTTCTATTATTCTACCTTATTTGATAGTAGATTTAAAACTTTGCAACAGAACCGAACCAATTATAATAATTTTCATAGGATAATCATTTCCTTTATTTTTCAAAGTCAGCTTGCCATTTAGCTACTGCATAGTGTTGATTAGAAAGTTTGGCAACTTTATTAATCCATTCTACTTCATTTGATGCACGTGCTTTCAAAACTTCATTCGAGGTATGAGTTGCACTCATACTTTGGTTTACTAACCACCAAGTATGTGCAATATTTGCTCTATCTAAATCATCTGCTAACCGCATTGATTCATAAACTGGAGTGGTTTCTGGTAAAGTCACCATCAAAACTTCTGTTTCATCAGAGTTTTGTAATCTTGGTAAAAGTTTTTGAATTGATTTTGGAACTTCACCACTTGTTCGTTCAACTTCTTTCGCATAGCTTTGAGTTGATTCAAGTAATAAGAGGGTATGACCAGTTGGCGCAGTATCAATTACTACAATCTCATCATCTGCTTTTTGAACAATTTCAGCGAAAGCACGAAAGACTGCAATTTCTTGCGTACATGGTGATTCCAAGTCTTCTTTAACATAGTCAAAATCATCGCCTGACATTGTTTCTCTTGCTTTGCTTAAAACTTCTTCTTTATATTCTCGAAGTTCCTTTTCTTCATCAATATGACTTAATGAGAGTCCAGAAGTATCTCCCAAGTAGAAATTAAGATGGTCCGCAGGGTCTGTAGTGGCCAGATGAACTTTTTTACCTTGCTTTTGCAAAGCTTGAGCAACTTTAATCGCTACATTAGTTTTTCCAACTCCACCTTTACCCATTGTAAAGATAATTTTTTTACCTGTTTTGACAAAATTATCAATCACAGTTGAGAGTTCTGGATATTCTCTCATTTCTGAATCAATCTCAGGCAATTCGGGTTGAACTGTATCTAAAAGGATGCGAAGTTTATCTAACCCAGTCACATTATAGGGTCTGAGTGGAATAAAGAATTGTTCATACTTACTGAGAAAGTTAGGCAAATGCTCTAAATCATCTTCTTGTTGTTTGGCAATAATCTTTGATACTTCATCGTCTGCTTGAGTTAAAAGTCCATTAATAATTAATTTTTGATTATTTATTCCGAGTTCCGCAAGTTCACCAGAAGCTCTTTTGGCTTCCTCAATTGATGCTTTTTGAGGACGTGTTACTAACATAAGCGTTGTTAATTCACCGTTAGCTAATGTTTTTACTGCTCGTTCGTAACTTTCCTTTTTATCTCCCAGTCCTGAAAGTTGACCTAAGCACGAAACACCAGTATCATTTTCATCCAGGTAGTTTGACCATGCGGAAGGAAGAGCAAGCATTCTGAGGGTATGTCCGGTTGGTGCGGTATCAAAAATGACATAGTCAAATTCATCTTTGACATCCTTATTTGTTAAGAAACCAGCAAATTCATTAAAAGAAGCAATTTCAACGGTACATGAACCTGAAAGTTGTTCTTCCATATTTTCTACAGCTGAGTCTGGTAAAATTCCTCGATATGGACCAACTATACTTTCTTTATAATCATTTGCCGCAGATACTGGGTCAAAATTTGCGACTTTTAAATTAGGAATTTCTGGAATTTCTTTTGGTTTATTGGTTAATTCTGTTTGAAATACATCTTGTAAATTAGAAGCAGGGTCAGTACTGACAAGTATTACTTTATAACCTGAATCCGCAAGACTTACTGCAGTTGCACATGCAGACGTTGTTTTGCCAACCCCACCTTTTCCTGTAAAGAACAGATATTTAGTCAATTCTAATTTTTTTGGATCGTAAGCTTTCATCATTTCTCCCTATTAACAGCAACCAGAATTTCCACCACAACATGTGGTATTAGCCTCTACTTTGACTTCTTCTTGGGAATTTGAGCAACAAGCTCCTTTTTCATTATTAATATCGCTTAGTCCAAGTTCTTCAAAAGTTGGATAGCTTTCGGTTTTGAGAATTTCTCCATCAATTAATGTGATTGGTAAAACATCATTTCCTTGATTTTGTATGAGATTCAGAACTTTTTCGTTAACCACAAACGCTTGAGGGTTACTTGTAAGATTAAAACGATAAGCTTTTACCTCTTCGTTCTCTTTCAATGTATCAAATAGGTTTGTAATACGAAGTAATTCTGAATCAACAGACGGCCCACAAACTCCAGTAGAGCAACACATCGCAGGTTCAAAAATTTCAATTTTTTTCATTATAGTTCCCTTTCTTAATTAGAACAATTACATTTTTTATCAGTACCACACACACAAGTATCTTCGTTATGTGAGAATAGAGTCATACACATGCTTTGGAATTCTTTAGCAAAATCTTCACTTAAAGTGTAATAATTCCAAGTCCCTTTTTTCTCAACAGTGATAATTTCTGCTTTTTCTAAAACCTTCATGTGATGGGACAATGCAGGTTGTGAAAAATCAAAATGCTCTAATAGGTCGCAAGCACATTTTGTTCCACATGACAGCAGGTCGACAATTTTTAAACGATTTGGCTCAGCTAATGCCTTCAAACTCATTACAATTTTTTCGTAATTCATAAAATCCTTTCCTAAACATAAACGTACGTTTATATATAATATAAACAAATGTTTATGTATTGTCAAACATAAACGACTATTTATGTTTCGATTTTTATTGTAAATTATAATTTATGTGTCAACAAAAGCCTTTCACCGTATAAAAAAGAAGTTGTCTTATGTAGTGACCCCCAAAAGATAGACTTTTCAAAAATATGAAAGGTCTTTTATTATGACAAAATATTCATTTGAACTAAAACTAAAAGTGGTTCAGGATTATGATAACGGTGTAGGGGGTGTGATTATTTAGCCAAAAAGTACCATGTCACAAACGAAGCGATTGTCAGGCGTTGGGTCAAAGCTTATAAAGAATTAGGGGCGGTTGGAATTCAGCGTAAAAGGCAAAATACAGTTTATTCAACACAATTCAAACTTAATGCGGTAAACTTATATCTAACAAGTGAAAAGTCATATAGAGAACTAGCTCATGAATTGGGAATGAATAATCCGCCACTTCTTACACGATGGGTGTCAAATTATCGCAAAAAAGGGGAATTTGCCTTTTCTAATGTTCAGGGGCGACCTAGAAAAGAGTCTGAATTGCTTGAAATAAGTATTAAGAAAGCGAAAGATGTGGTGAATGAAACAGAGCAAGAACTTGCTAGGCTTCAAAACGACAATCTTAATTTAAGAATGGAAGTTGAATATTTAAAAGGGCTGAGGAGATTACGGCAGGAACAACACAAGAGGGAAAATCCCGAGTGGTCTGTGAACTCCGACGAGAATTCAAGTTCCCACTTAAGCAACTCTTAGCCATTTCTGAACTTTCTAAAGCAACTTATTACTACTGGGTCAATAGTTTTGAACGTCCTAATAAAGACGAAATGATTGAGCAAGTCATGCTTGAAATACGTCAAGAACACACTAATGCAGGTTATCGTCCAATGGTTGAGCTATTAAAACAACGTGGAATTTATGTTAATCACAAGAAAGTTCAGCGCTTGATGAAAAAACTTGGGCTTCGTGTGACTACTTTTTGGCATAAATCTCGTAAATATAACTCTTACAAAGGTAAAGTTGGGACTGTGGCTAAGAACAAGCTCCACAGACGATTTAACACTTCTATACCACATCAGAAGATAACGACTGACACCACTGAGTTCAAATATTACGATAAAGGGGTTCAAAAGAAGCTTTATCTCAACCCCTATCTTGACCTTTTCAACAACGAAGTGATTAGCTATGAAATCTCTAAACAACCAACCTATCAAGCCATTGCGACAGCACTTCAGGAGGCTTTAGAATTGACTTCTGATTGTCTCTATCGTCGTACTTTCCACTCTGACCAAGGGTGGGCATATCAGATGAAAAACTATGTCTTTAAGCTCAAATCAAAAAAAATAATCCAATCTATGTTCTTTTGCTGTCATATCAAGGCTCATTCAATCATGGTAAATTCGTGGTAAAATAATTGCTTTTTTGATTGATGAATAGTCCTTAAATACTGTATTTATGCGGATAATCTGATTTTTTGTATTAAGTTTATTCTAAAACTTATTAATATATCTATAAATCGTTGTTCTTGACACTCCCCAAGAATCCGCAATCGACTTAATCGGCGTACCACTTTCTACCAAGGTTTTAAGAAGCTTTACGTCTTGCTCCGAAAATTTCTCAGGTCTTCCTCCAAGTCGTCCTCTTGCACGTGCAGCTTCTCTACCAGCGGCAGAACGCTCCAAAATAAGATTTCGCTCAAATTCCGCAAAAGCCGCAAACAAATGAAACATCAATTGTCCAGTCGAACTTGATTTATCCATTGTAATATTTTCTTGCAAGCTATGGAAACTTACTCCTTTATCATTAAGTGAATTAACTATGCTAATTAAGTCCTCCATATTTCTTCCTAATCTATCTAACCGCCAAACAACAATTGTATCTCCAGAACGAGAAAATTCGATGGCGGATTTTAAACCAGGTCTTTCTTTTTTACTTCCTGACATATGGTCAGTAAATATTTTTTCACAGTTATATTTTTTGAGACTATCTTTTTGTAAATCCAAATTTTGAAGTCCAGTTGAAACTCGTGCGTATCCTATATTCATTTTTTTCTCCTTCATTTTAATTTATTGTATCATAACTTAAAAATATATGTATAAATGAACATAGAATAGATTACGGGTTAATGGACAATAAATGCAAACGATTTTGAGAAATTTAATAAGAAAAGAAGAGTGTCCATAAAATGACCATTTTCTGAACACTCAAATATTGAAAAAATATAGCTCATTTTATGTCTTATTATTTGATAGTGGTCCATGAGCGGTAACCACTCCTCACTATACAACTGTTACAAGTGCTTAAGCTGAATATATTGATAACTTAATTCGACGTGCAACCAAGATTGAAAGTGGCTCTGTTAAACCCTATGAAGATAACATGCTTAAAATTGTAGCAGAAAATCGTAAATTAACGCTTGATATGAGAGTCCTCGATGATTCAATCTACTCTGACATAGACTCTAATAAATTGACTTAACGTCATACCACAACTACTGGTGTTATTAAATAAAAAAAGGAATCATATCCCTTGAATGCGCTTTCTAAATGTGTTAGATTAAAGTAAGAAACATATTATAATCTTTAGAAAGAGGTGGCTTATGATTTGGTCATTAATTGTTGGTGCATTAATCGGATTAATCGCTGGTGCGATTACAAATAAGGGAAGTTCAATGGGCTGGATTGCTAATATCTTAGCAGGGTTAGTTGGATCTTTTGTAGGTCAAGCCTTACTTGGAACTTGGGGACCTTCGCTTGCTGGCATGGCATTAATACCATCCATTATTGGAGCGGTCATTGTGGTTGCTGTTGCATCTTTCGTCCTATCTAAAATGAATTAGTAGATCTTAGGATCTAGAAAGGAGGAGTTTTGGCAACTGGAAAGAAAATAATACTCATTATCCTTGATCTCCTTTTACTTACGCTTGTTCTACCAATGACGTGGGATTATTACAATTTCATGGAGTATGATTGGAGGACAACGACCTCTAGTAACATTCCCTTCATAGGTAAATATATGATAGACTATTTGTTTTGGGGGAACATCGTTTTAATAGTCATATTAATTCTCGCCTTGATTGTAATCCTTTTTTATCCTCGAACCTATATGGATGTACAACTCACTTCAAATAATGGAGATTTAACTTTAAAGAAGTCTGCCATTGAAGGTTTTGTAGGTGAAAAAGTAAAAGAAAATGATTACCTTAAAAACTCAAAAATCGCTGTTTCACTTTTTAAAAATAAGATAAAAATTGATATAAAAGGTGAGATTATTCCTCGAGTTGAAGTGGCACAAAAAGCCCAAGTTCTGGAAAGAGAGGATGGAAACCTTAGAGTCTTTGGTAAGAGCTTATAATAAGTACCTTTCTAGCTTGGATACAATTATAAATAATAATAGTTCATTTCAGTTGAACAATATTATGAAAACATTAACTGAGCTTACAGTTGTCTTAACAATACCAACAATTACTTATGGGTTTTGGGGAATAAATCTCAAGTTGCCTTTTCAAGGTGTCCCCTATGGTTCGTTACTTGTAATTGTTATTTCACTTCTAATCAGTCTATTAGTTTGGTACTGGTTAAAAAAGAAAAAATCTCTTTAGAAAAATTTATAAAATTATAAAGAAAAGAAGAAAAAACTATGAAAATTGGCCTAGTAAAAGCAAACTTCCCTGGAGAAAGACGAGTCCCACTTCTACCAAAAGATATTAAAGATTTTAAAAATGAAATATTGGTAGAGGAGGGGTTTGGAAAATTTCTTGATATTGATGATCAAGAATACATTGACAAAGGATGTCACATTTTATCAAGAGCTGAAGTTTTTGCGGAATCAGAAGCAATCTTCTCACTAAAACTCATCCAGCCTACTGACTATTCTCATCTTAGAGAGGGACAGATGATTATAGGCTGGACACATCCTTTTGGTTCAGGACAATCGTTCATGAAAGAGCAAGCTCTGCCTAAAAAGTTAATTGTAGTAGATTTAGATAGTAACTCGCCTTGCATTTATTATGAAAATGAGATATTTGAATCAGGTATTCCGAAGGGTCTATTATATAAAAATAGTTTTTACGCAGGCTATGCAGGGGTTATAGATGCTTTATTGCAATATGGATCTATTCCAACTGAAGAGACAAAAATAGCTATTTTAGGTTCTGGAAATGTTGCGCAGGGTGCCTTTAGTAGTATCTCAAAATATTCCTCAAACATCCGAATGTATTATCGAAAAACAATGTCGATTTTCAAAGAAAATTATACAAAGTACGACATCATTATCAATGGAATTGAAATTGGGAAAGATGATGATCCAATTTTAAATCTTTCTGAACAAAAATTATTGAAAAAAGGGACTTTAATTATTGATGTAGCAGCTGATGCTGGAAATACTATTGAAGGATCTCATTTTACTAGTATAGATGTCCCTATCTACGAAAATGATGGAAAATACTATTATGTTGTTCCTAATACTCCATCACTCATCTATCGAAATGTGAGTCAAGATTTAAGTAAGATTTTAAGTGAGAATATATTTAAAGAAGACTGCTCGCGTTTTTTAATAAAATAAATAATACGACCTAAACAACTTTTGTATTATTAAAAGGAAAATATGAGATTATTTTGTTTTCCTCTAAAAATGTAAACCCTAACATTAAGTTAGGGTTTTATACTAAAAATATCCTTGAACATTCTTTAATAATTGAGTTTAAAAGAATAAGTGTTGAATGGTTCTGTTGCAAAGTTTCAATACTGAGTACAAAAGTCCCATTCTGATACTTTGACTATGCTGGTATACCCATCAAAACTTTAATTTCAGTAGATGCCGAAAAGCCGAAGAGCGTTCCATTTCTTCGGTTCTTTTTGTATATGCCTCTCAATGCTTCTATGCCCTTAATCGTAGTTGATGCAGTACGAAGACTTTGATAAAGTTTATTTCGACGTTTAACAGGTCTATGATCTTGCTCAATTAAGTTATTGAGATACTTGACTGTCCGGTGCTCAGTTTCGCTGTATAGCCCCTGCTTTTGTAACTTCCTAAAAGCACTAGCAATTGATGGTGCTTTATCTGTCACGATAACTTTCGGTTCCCCAAACTGCTTGTATAGTCGTTTAAAGAAAGCATAAGCAGACTGAGTATTTCTCTTTCGTCTTAGCCAAATATCCAGTGTCATGCCTTCTGAGTCGATTGCACGATAGAGATAATGCCACTTCCCTTTAATTTTAATATAAGTTTCGTACATTTTCCACGAATAAAAGGACTGTCTATTTTTCTTTTTCCAGATTTGATAGATCAGCTTACCATATTCTTGAACCCAACGGTAAATTGTTGTGTGAGAAACGTTAATGCCACGATCATATAACATCTCTTGAACATCACGATAACTCAAATTATAGCGAAGATAATACCCAACAGAGATAATAATCACGTCTTTTTGGAATTGTTTGCCCTTAAAATGATTCATCTGTTGTCCTCGCATTCTTTTTTATTACATTTTACAATAAATCAGGTGTTATGGGGAACTTTGCAACAGAACCAGCTTGGCTTAGCGATAAAAGGTCTAGTAAGAAACACAAAAAACGCCATTAAGCTTTTATACAAGGTACGGCAATACCTGGTATTTTTTTATAAAAAAATAGAGCCCGGCAAGGCTCTATTGCTGGTAGCACTATGATGCGCAAACCAATTCATACGTTAAGTAAAATTTATCACATCTTCTTTTTTTTGTCAAATTTACGCACTTGAATAGCGTTATATTTCAAAGAGAAAGTCCTTATACCTATTTTTAAACAGATATCATGATCACTAATAAATAATATTGCCATCGTCAAAAAATTACTTTAAATAGAAATAAAAAGACAGGAAAAAGACAGGAAGGTGATAAACCTATCTTTTTATTTTTTATCTATATTGACAAATTTTAAATCATTTTTGGAAATATTTACCTTCAAGTGTCTATCAGAATTTAGATTCAGCAAATCTTCTAAGTCTTGTGAGGCATACTTAGCCACTTTTTCTTTGCGATTTTCATTATTTAAAACATAATCGGATGTCGCATAAACAGCCTCTGTAGATTTTTCAGAAAGAAATTTTTGAGCTTCTTTTCCAGAGGTCCAACCATCAACTACTTTATCTACAAGTCCATTAGTTGACTGATCTATTTTAATATCCCCTGTTTGCTGAGAATCTACTTTAACCAGAAGAGGTTCCTTGAATGTTAGTACGTTATTTTTTATCTCAATATCTTTGCGGGTAATGCTAGATAGTTCAATTTTAAATTCCGTTTTGATAGGTATTTTAGCAGTTAGTGAACGTCCTACAAAAAATTTTGTTACTACTTTTGTCCATTCTGGCCACTTTGCTAACTCATTATTAGTGAATTCTTGGTTCTGTGTTTTTTCAACATCTGCCCCTGCAACTAAAAGCATATTTTCTTTTGAAAATTTCTTTACGACAAAGCTATATTGAGTTTTAGATGAACCATTAAACGGATTGTGGTTCTTCAAATACCACCAACCTAATCCAAGCAGTCCGACTAAAACGATAAGTAAAGCAATTTTGTTAGCTACTGATTTTCCA
The DNA here is from genome assembly GCF_000187935.1 of Streptococcus parauberis NCFD 2020. NCBI lineage: Bacteria > Bacillati > Bacillota > Bacilli > Lactobacillales > Streptococcaceae > Streptococcus > Streptococcus parauberis. The sequence continues at coordinate 391,453 of NZ_AEUT02000001.1, read as the reverse complement.
ATTGTTTTCATACATTCTCCTAAAAATATAAGTATTTTAATTATTATAAAAATTAATGTAGGCCAATTCCTAATCACTTTTTAAAGAGTCTTGACCAGCTCTCTAAGTTTTTTTTCTAATTATCTCACATAATAATTCAGAAGTCCACTATTACAAAGTAATAGGCAATTGGAGCTATACTATAAAAGTAGACACAAGAATGAAAGGACTATTATGTCAGGATTTAAACGTTACGACGAGGACTTTAAGAAAGCGTAGGCTGCTTGTTAGAATTATTTGCTTTTAAAATGGTTCATTTGTATATCCTCACTATCTTTTTATCGCATTTAAGCAAAACTTTACCAGGTATCATGGAAAGGATAGTCAGCCATTAAAACATTGGTAGTTTTTCAAAAATGAATATTTCCTCTTACTCAAGAAATTAGTTCATAAAAGGTAAAGTATAAAGTTTTATCAATAAAAACGATATTACCCAAAATCTATTTGGTCTAATGTCGTTTCACGACTGGCTTGATCTAAACCCAAATACGTTAGTGTCATTGCTTCACTGGAATGATTTAACAAATGCATGACTAAACCAATGTTATAATTCGATTGTGTATAAACTCTATAAGCTCCTGTTTTACGCATGGTATGTGGTTCCCAAGTAATTGATAGATAAAAGGTCTCCAACGCGTGCCATGACTTTATAAAAGTGCTTCTCGGTGATATAACGATCAGGACGAGAAGTTGAAGGAAATAACCACTCTGAATTGAGATTTTGTTGCACTAGCCAATTATGATAAATTAGTAAATCTTGTTGGACAGGTTTTAAGTATAAGGTATTTGCTTTACCTGTTTTTTGATCATGAATAAAGGCAGTTTGTTTAACTGTACCATCGAGATTGAAAATATCTGATTTCTTTAATTTCATGACATCACTTACTCTTAGCAAGGTCGCTTTCCCAACCTGAAAGATTGTATAGTTACGACTACCAGCACGAAAGCTATCAAGTAAGGTGTCTTGCACCATCTTTAAGACATTAGAATCTTTGATGGGAAGAACGATTTGTTGAACCATATGAATTACCACCTTTCAAATATAACTTTTTTTCCAGTCAGTTCAGCTAATTTTTTGATTTGATTGTATAAGCCTATTTTTGAAAAATTAACATATATATGGTATTAAGTTAGTTCTATTGGTTTAGTCAACTTCGTCCCTTTAGCTGATATATGTTCTCTATTGCCAAGTATTTGTACTGTATTGGGTTCATTAGGACTCATTAAAGGAATCAATTTATCCAACTCTGCGGATAATACTAAATTAGAAACTAATTGCGTAAATACATCTCTATATGATTTCCCAGTATATAATGATTCTCCAAATATGATTGATATATGACTATTTAGAGTTGAGTTGTCACTATTATCTTCAGTTTGAATGTGTTCTGAATCAAATAAATCGATATTGGCAACATCATTCAATAGTTTCTCAACCTTATTCCATAATGACAGAGCTGAAAATTTGCTTAATTTATCAATATAGCTTTTATTTCCTTGAGTGCTATTATCTAAATCAATATTAGCAGTATTCATTTTTTCAATGATTAAACGTTCTAAAAGATCTAGTTGTGCTTTAGATAGATGCCCATCTTCACGTCCAAAAAATATTAATTTGTTCCACCATGGTTTATTTGTATTGTGTTGTTGTAACCTAGAAAAAATAGAATTAGAGGCTTGACCTACATAACGTTTATTATCTCCTAGTAATATATATATACCTGGTTTTTGAGATTCCTCAATTAATTGAATTGCTGGTAAATCGTCTTTATTGGCAATAACTACAAAAGTAGGTTCATCATAAAAAATAGAAATATTATCATTTCCAGATTCTCGATTAATAAATATATGGTATGGCATAACATCCTCCTTTTAGGGTTATTACATCATTAAAACAAATAAACAACCCCTATAATCTAGAATTTGGATTATAGGGGCTGTTTTTATTTGATTTCTTAGGGGTCATTATCTAATTATAGACCCTAAACAAACATTTTTTGTAAGTAGCCTTTTTTCTGTTCTTTCAACAAATCTAACTTCCGTTGATGAAGAGCGATAGTGTCATCTAACTGTTTGAAGAACGAACCGATTCTTTGTTGTTCTTCAAATATTGGTAAATAAACTTTTATTTTATAAAAATCTTTATGGTTTAAATCTGGAATTGTAGAAGTACCTGCTCGTATTAAGATTTCTTTTTGTATAGGTATTGATGTTAGTAAGAAATATAAAAATAATTTTGATATTTTTTTGGGATCATAATCTATCTTAAAAAAATTATTATGAAATGCTCCTTTTGTGTTAGTAACTACTTTCCCTGTGTTTCCTGTTCGTGTCATTAAAATATCATTTGTATTAGCGATTACATTTTTTGAAGGATTTTCAATATAATATTTTTTTGTATTGTTAGGATTTAAAAATTCATTAGTAATGTAAAATTCTTTATTTGGTCCAGCTTCTGTAAATCTATCAGATATAGCTATTTGTAGTCCCTGTGACAATTTAGTGAAGTCTGAAAACTTACGCTCTTCCCAATCGTCAGCAAACCCCGCAAATCGCAATTCAGGAACTTTGGCACCATTTTTAGGGAACATCTTTTGTAAAAAGCCTTTTTTCTGTTCTTTCAACAAATCTAACTTACGCTGATGAAGAGCGATAGTGTCGTCGAGTTGTTTGAAAAATGAACCAATTTTTTGCTGTTCTTCCTGACTAGGTTTATAGATTTCAAATTCTGAAAATTTAGAAATCCAATGACGTTCATGACTTTGAGGTACATATTTTATATTCTTCAACGTATTAAACATAAAATAGAAATTGTCAGAATTATCATTCAAACTAAGTAATTTCATTGCGGAACTCTTAATCTTAAAAGGGAAATCTACATAATGAGAACCAGTTGTAAAATCATCAAATATAACAACTGGATTCTCTACGGTAGCATTTTTAATCCCAGTAATCTCATCTGTATAGCCCAATAAGAAACTCTTACCTGCTGTTAAAACAGGTGTATTAAAAGTGTCATCATACTCTGTAGATTTAACAATATATTTTGTTGGTTGCTCATAGTTAAATATCTCCCCCAACTTACGCTCTTCCCAATCATCCATAAAACCTTCAAACCTTAATTGTGGACTCTTTTTACTCATCATGCCCACCTCTAAAAAGAAGACGCATCGAATCAATCAATGCTTGATTCTCTTCACTTTCTGAAAAATCGTTAATCAACGATAAGAGCACTTGCTCTTGTTGAACTAATTCTTCATTTATCTTAAGGAGATTGGTATTTACTGCAACCAAATCAACCGGTGCTTCTTCCTCAAAGGTATCGACATAACGAGGGATATTTAAGTTAAAGTCATTTTCTTGGATCTCATCAAAACTTGCAACATGAGCATATCTTTCAATATCTTCTCGCTTTTTGTAGGTAGAGACAATTTTATCAATATGTTCATCCAACAGGACATTTTGATTTTTTTGTTTTTCAAAATCTTGAGAAGCATCGATAAACAAGACATCACGCCGAGAACGGTTTTTCTTCAAAATAATAATCGTTGTCGGAATACTCGTTCCAAAAAAGATATTGGCCGGCAAGCCAATAACCGCATCAATGGCTCCCATTTCTAAAAGGGCCTGACGAATGGTTCCTTCCGCGGCTCCTCTAAAGAGCACGCCATGCGGCAGGACAATTCCCATTGTTCCCGATTCTTTCAAATGGTAAAAACCGTGAAGGAGAAAGGCAAAGTCCGCTTTAGATTTAGGCGCTAATTTTCCAAAACGCTCAAAACGAGGGTCAGAGAGAAACTTATCTGCCGCTGACCATTTCGCAGAGTAAGGAGGGTTCATGATCACAGAATCAAACTGATAAGGCTCTTCTGACGGCCAATCGGCGTCTAAAGTGTCCCCGTTATTCAGGTTCATGCGTTCTTTATCCACCCCATGAAGGATTAAGTTCATACGTGCTAAGTTAAAGGTCGTCGTATTTAGCTCTTGCCCATGATAATGGACTTGATTTGGATTGATGAGATAGCGACGGATATTAAGCATCAAAGAACCTGATCCCATCGCAGGATCGTAAATATGAAAAGGCGCTCGAGATTCTTGTCCGATCGACGTAATTTCTGACATGATGCGTGAAACAGCTTGAGGGGTATAAAACTCTCCTGCTTTTTTACCTGCACCTGCCGCAAACATCCCGATTAAATACTCATAAGCGTCTCCAATCACATCGCCATTGTGTTCAAATAAATCAATCTCATCTAAGGCACGTAAAACCTCAGTAATCGTCACATTACGTTGTTGTGCATTTGAGCCTAATTTTGTGGAGTTTAAATCAATATCCGCAAACAATCCACTAAATTCTTCTCCTTGACGTTCCAACTCATTAAAACCTGCTTGTAAGTCGGTCAAGTTAAATTCATAGTTATCAGCTTTGATGCGGTAGTGATAAAACAATTGATCGGGTTGGATAAAGTAGCCTTGTTTGGGTTGGATATTTTCGATTAAATCGTCTTTGTCTTCTTCGTACCATTCCATGAAGCCTGCATACTGAGTGGAACGTTCTGGGAAGGTATCTGTCTTCCCATTTTCTTGTTCATAAACTTCTCTCAGCTGCGCATCAGACAAGTACTTATAGAAAATTAATCCCAGTAAGTAGTTTTTATACTCACTTGCATCCATCTTCCCACGTAAGATATCCGCAGAAGCCCATAGTTGTTGATTTAAACCTGTCGCCATTATAATTCTTCTTTCCATTTTTGAAGTTGTTCAAAGTTTTGTTGTAGTCGTTCTTCTAAAACTTTTGTTCTTCTTCTGTATTTTTCACCCGTTTTGGCTTCGAACTCTTCTTTACTAAGAGTCATCGAATCCAGTAAATGGGTTAAATAAGGGATCGTTTTCTTATCGCCTTGATACTCATTCATTGCAGACTGTAGAAATTCGAAAGATAATCCAAATTCTTCAGCTTCTTTCTGAAGTTGTCTTTGAATTTCATTTTGAATCGATGTCTCTTTTAATTGAGCCACATCAATCTCTTCAGCAGTATTGACGAGTTGATCTTTCATGGTGTGATACATCTTTTGGATTTGAGGATCCTTTTGTTGGATTTCTTTTTCAAATTTTTCAACGGCTCCTGCTTCATTTAGTTGAATAGCTTTCAAAAGTTGATTAATATAAAAACTATCCACGACATCTTTATGTGTCGCATTGAGCTGCGAAGAAAAAGCAATCTCTTGTAAAAGATTCTCGAAGTCCTCCTCAGAATGCTCCTCATCCTCGAGCATTTCTTTAATCTGCGCTTTAACGTTTTCCATTTTACCTTGATATTGTGGCAACTGCTCCACCACTTCTGAAAATGCTTCAAATTCCTCTTCGTATTGATCATAGCTTCGGAGCGCTTTATAACTCTTTTCTAGCTTTTGATAAGCACTCACTTGTGCAATCATCGTTTTAAGATCGTTGGGATTATCCGATAGCTCGGCTTCGCTTTGTTTATAAAGTGTTGAACATTCGATAAATTCTCTTTTAACTTCTTCATATTCTCTTGGAATCAGTTGATCAAAGTTTTGCTTTTCATTTGAGAATAGACGAAACGTGTTTTGCACATTTTCTTTCATGGTGAAGGGTTTTCTAAAAGAGACAATTAACCCAGAATCTTTTCCTGTATAAATACGGTTGGTTCTTGAGAACGCCTGAAGGAGCTTTTGATAGTTCATTTCTCGATCAATATATAAGGTTTGAATCGTTGGAGAATCAAAGCCTGTCAATAAACGATCGACAACAATAACAAAATCTAGCCACTGACCATCCGATTGATATTGCTTTTCCTTACGGGCCAACCGTTTATTAATATTTTGATTGTAGAGTTTCTCATCTTGATAAGGAGAGACATCAAACTGTTTCGCATACTCTTTCATGATCTCTACTAATTCATCGTCTTGTTCATTTTTTTCTAATTGATCCGGATTGGTTGAGAAGGTAATAGCTACTCTTGGGAAATCTTTATCAATCAGTTGATGACGTTCATCAAATTGTCGCCCATTCAAGAGTGTCCCATTATCTTTCATTTCCTTTAAAATCCGGTAAATATGTTTGGCTTGGGCAATCGAGTGAGTGGTAAGAATGGCTGACATCGTAGGAAAACCATTCTTTACCTTGAACTTTTTGACCACACTTCTCCGATTAAAGATTTTTTGTAACATGGTCCGAATATGTTCATCTGTTTCATAAAGTTCCGTAGGCACCAATTTTTCTTGTTGTAAGACATCGTCTGGCAACTTTCCTTTATTGAGTTGGGTGACAATCACCTCTTGATCCTCTTCTGAAATCAGTGAATGATACTCGACTTGAAAGCCTAACACAGCCCCATCATCCATGGCATTTTTGGTTGTATAGGAGTGAAGGAGTGGCCCGTACTGCTGGCTCGTTGTTCTAGCAAAAGTTCCATTTTCTTGCTTTTTATTTTCTTCAAAAATAGGCGTCCCCGTTAATCCAAACCAGGTTGAATTGGGTAATATTTTCTTAATCCGCTTCATTTCCTCATCACTAACCGCACGATGAGCCTCATCAACAATGAAAACAATATGTTCTTGCCGTAGCTTCTCAAATTGATTCGAGCCTTTTTCTTCACTCTCTTGTTGGGCACTCCGCATAGCCGCAGAGAGTTTTTGAATCGTGGTCACTAAAATCGTATTATTATTTTTTGATGAAAGGAGGTTTCGAGCCAACTGTTTTTGATTTTTGATCCCAACAATCAAAGTATTGGCTACCGAATTTCCGGTCGTTTGTCCGGTATGATATTCCGAGGCAAACTTAGTAAACTCATCCTGCGTTTGAGCATCTAGGTCTGTTCTATCAACAACCATGACCGTACGATCGACACCGATCGCATTTTGTGCTAATAATTTCGTTGCGACAAAACTGGTAATGGTCTTTCCTGAACCTGTCGCATGCCAAATAAATCCTCCTTCATGCTGTGCCGCTTTTTGACGAATCTTACGAATCGCATGAATTTGGTAAGGCCTTAAAACCATGAGGAATTTTTGATTTTTTTGATCATCGACGAGAATGGTATATTGGCTAATCAATTCATGGGCATCGGGTATCCGCAAAACTGTACGAGTAAAATCAAATAAATCGGAAACCGTTTGATTGTCTTCAGTCCGCCAATTAAATAAAAACTTCTTCATCTGAGCATAGGCTTCAGCGGTATCTTCACTAGGTCTTGCAAAGTATCGGGTATCGACTTTATTTGAAATCACCATGATTTGAGTAGTTGCGTAAATCCCTTTAAAAAATCCATCTTCTGCATAACGCTGAATTTGATAATAAGCTTGCATGAAACCGTCTTTAGCGGACTCTTTTTTGAGCTCAATATGAATGATTGGGAGCCCATTAATCAGCAAACTCACATCTCCACGATCTACTCTAGAGGAATCTGGGACCACTTGGTGAACCACCTCATAAGAAGAAGTTCCTCCTGAGATATCCTTATTTCTAAAGGCTTCTAAAGTCACTTTTTTCCCATCTTCTCGCTCTAATAATACTTGAGCCACCCCGTTTTCTCCTCTAAGCCATTGAGAAGCTAAAAAAGGTGTTCCGGTCAAACGTGAAAACTCGACTTTGACTTGCTTAAATTCTTTGTCCGTTAATAGTTGTTCTTCCAATACTGCTAAATTTATTCGGTTTAAATGGCTTCTAAAGTTTTGCCAAAGTGCTTCTTCCGACTTCAAGTCCGGACGATAAGTCCACTGATTTTCTTTCTCACTTAAGATTTGTATGAACTGGTTTTCAATCATTTGTTCCGAATGACTCATTTGATCCCCCTCATTTCCATAGTTGCCACCATTTTTTAGATTCTGTTTTTACCGGCTCTTTTTCTTTTGCCTTGTTTCGTTCTTCTTCTGATAACTTCAATTGAGCTTTCAGTCGTTCAATTTCTTCCTGCGCCTCACCCCTTATCGACGAGCCATCTTTCATATCCTCCTGAAGCATTTTAAGAGCTTTCAATTCATTGATTTCTGATTTATACTCTTCTAGTAATTTTTTATCCTGTAAGGCTTGACGTTGTTGTTGGTCTAAAAGATTTTGCATATTACTTAATTGTTTAAATTGTTCATCTTTAGTGTTTTGTAAATCTTTTATCTGCTCTTTTTGATACTCAATTATATCTAGTATACCCGAATTGCTAGTTGATTTCATTGAAAAGTATATAAATCGTGCTATCCTAATCTTAAACCACTAAGAATTAGAAAGCGCACGACCTATATGACTTATAATAGCACACTTACAAAAGTTTTTGTTTATTTACTGACAAGCATTGAAGCGAATCCATTTTAGCAGATACTGTTTTCGAAAACCCATATGTTAAAGGCCTACTGTATGGAGTAGTTCACTCAAATATTAGTAAAACACTTAACAAATCTTCCGAAGATCAGATTGCCTCAAAAATAAAGATCTGCATTTCAAGTGTAATATCTAATAATGATTTAAAAATTGAATCTAGCGATATTAAAGTTGATAAAGTTGATGATGGTTATCAAGTATTATTGGATAGCTCAAAACTATTTATGATTTTTAAGAATGATGAATCATGGCTTTTAAAAACAAGACAATTAATTAGATGAAGACAAAGTTTAAACTCAAAAGTGGCCAATAGGGTATACCCTATTGGACTTATAATTAATTTTTAAGACTCCTTTTTAGCTTGCCAATTAATCTAAATGAAATATTCGTATAATTTTGTTTTATCTTCTTTAGAAGATAAAACAAAATTGCTTAAATTCCTCTCTAACTTTAAAATAAATTCTTGTGTTTGTTTGATACCGAGATAATCTGTAAAATTAACTTTTATGATAATCTCTGGAACAGGAATAGTTGGGTAAATTTCAGAAAAGTAATATCCAAGAATCGCAACTATATCTTTTTGGAAAAAAATATCATCTGTTTCTTTTGGAAAAAGATAAGGTATTGTTGTAACATATTTTTCATTCTTGAAAGAAAATTTATTTATAGAATTACCAACTCTATATAATAGCCCAAGTTCATATTTTTCAGAATTACCATTACCTATTTGTGAAAATTTTAAATCATTATTCCCAAGCTGACTTTTTTCTACAATTTCAGAATAATTTTGAATATAAGAATAGTAGACTATATCAGTTATTGGAGTAATTCCTAAATTCGCAATAGGTATACTTAATTCTGAAAATTTGGATTTAATATCCTTAAGTTCAATTCCTTCATCAGATAAGTCAAAACCTTGTTTATAACCTTCAATAGACTCTTGAATCGCTCCTATACGCAGAACAGGTTCTTTTTCTTTAAGTTCCCTCTCCTTTAGTTTTTTTCAGAATATCTTGCAACTAAAAATGCTCCAATTACTCCTAAAAAAGCTCCTCCAAAATCAATTAAATCACCTAAAGTAAATTCTGGACTGAAGGTAATTATTAAAAATACCAAACTTAATTTCATTTTATCTCCTTAATCATTTTTATTATAGCAAAAATAAAATCAATAAATAAAAAGATCTGTATTACTTTTCTACTTCATTACTTTCCTTATTTCGTGTTAAAGTTCTATTATATTCTCTAGCTTTGGAATTTTTCTCGATTTTTTCATATTGAGTAAAGTCTTTAATAATTTTATCAAATGTTTCTTTTAACCCTTTTTTCTCGATAGAAACTTCAATTACCTGTTTTTCAATTTCTTTAATATCCATGTTTGGTGATACAGATAATTCTTTTAAAACTGCTTCTGCAACCTCTATATCAATTGGATCATTAGAGTTATAATCTTCCAAAGCTGAAGCAATCCTATGAAGTCGTTCAATTTTTTCATCAAGTTTATTTAAGGATTCTTTTGTCTCTTCAATCTGTGCCAGAAAACGACTTTTTAATTCCAAAAATTGATCAGAATCAGAAATATTATGACTGACTAAATAATTATACTCTCGAACCAATAAATCTAATTTTGAAATATTAGGATTCTTTTTAAAAATGTATTCACCACTTTCTGCAGCTAGTTGATTAATTAAAATCGCTCCTTTCATAAATTTGTTACTAGAAGAATTATCAGGATTTATGAAGTAAAAGAAATCTGATTTTTTGATAAAAATATCAAAACTACCATCTTCTACCTGATCAACTAACCGACTTGGAATTTTTACCGTTCCTTCATTTGCAATGCCATATTGCATTTTAAGATAAAGCCCAGTTTCAGTTTTAGCTTCAACTTGCCAAGGTTCTATTTTAACTCTAATTTCAAAATCATCATTTTTTTCTTTTTGTAATTTATCATACTCCATTTTTATTTCAGAGAGTGAATAAACTACTTCATTTTTGGCAATTTGTTTTTCAATCTGTTCTAAAGAATATCGACCTTTTTTTGATAAGCTACTATCCCTTGTATTTCTTTTTTGTTCCCTATCAAGTAATTTATATTTAGCATATTTTCCCGAAAAATCTGTTGATACATTTAACACTTTTGCTTTTTCCTGAAAGTCTTTTAAACTAGTTGAGTGCTTTAAAAGAAACTCTAGACGTGACTTTATTTCAAGTTTGAAAACATTTTCTTTTTGATAAGCAGAATATTCTTTATGACCAAATTTATTTCTTTGTTCAATTATTTTTGCACCTTCAATATCTGCATACTTGTCAGAAATATGTTCCAACGCTTTTTTAGTTCCTTTCTGCCACCTCAACTTATTTAACGTCACAGAATTAGTAGAATTAATATAAATATGATTATGAAGATGACCCTTATCTAAGTGAGTTGCAATGACAAATTGATGACTACCTCCTGTTAATTCTAAGGCAGTTTTTCGTCCTATCTCATGAATTTGTTCAGGAGTTAAATTATCATCAGGATCAAATGATTGAATAATATGGTGAGCAAGAACATCGTTTTTTTGTAACTCTTCGTTATTAGATGGTCGACCTTTTTCTAAATTTGCTAAGTGTTTTAATTGTTTAAATTCTAAATCAGCAGATTCAACATCTACAATTAAATGTCCTGAAATAAGTTGAGAAACAACTTGCCCATCTACCACCTTAACTGGGAAATTTAAGTTAGAATCAACTAACTCTGTTCCTATCGTTTTTGCTCCATCTTCGATATATTTTATTCCTGCTGTCAATTTATTAACTGATTTTATTTGTTTTACTTTTGTAACAACCAAATTTCAACCTCTTCTATCCCTACTTTGTTTTTCAAAAATAGTTATTTCTTTATCAAAGTTATCATCCATTAATTGTTTTACAGACACTAGAGCATCTTGTAAAATTTGATAATTTTCCAAAGTAAATTCTTCAGTTGTGTTAACAAATTTTGCAAGTTGATTAATGTTAGTACCAATACGATTTATTTCAGTTCTAAGTTTAATAAGTTCAGAATAATCAACCATCACTATTTCTCCCGTCAATAACATGTAACGAGCATAAGTATTAAAATTTTTAAAGTGATGATTAGCCATTCTTCTTTTTATTAATTCATTTTCTTCAGGAGTTACTCTTATTTTTTTTTGAATTTCACGATATCGTTTTTCTTCAATCATATTAATATCCTTTCTCAATTTTCATAACAAATTAAGTAACCCCAGTTAGACTTTTCAAACTGGCAAGCATAGCACTTGGGTACCCAATCGCTGTTTTTCAAAGATTTCCCAAACCCTAATTTCTGACAAGTCAGGCATATTAGGGTTGGCCAATCTTTGAAAGTTTTGGGGAAATCCCCAAGCCCCTATTTAGTCCTTTCGACTTTAATTTATTTTAACCTGTTGAAGTATATCTTCTTTTAAGGAGCGATAATCTTCGTCTGATAAAGAGTCCAGGTAAGAGATAGTTTCTTCATATTCCTTTGCTAATTCCCTGTCTACTTCTTTCAATTCTTCAGCATCTTCATCAAGAATGGCGATAGCTTTTCTACGCTTCGCATCTATAAATATTTCATTTCTGCTATAGCCTCCATTGTCGTAATGAAATAAATTTAATAGTAATGTTGTTTCAATTGTTTCATTCATTTTTAGTTCTCTTTCTGTTTTCTTCTATTCATAAAACCAGCCGAAAGTTGAGCGACAATATCCTTTACAGGCTCATCTCGTTGTCGCTCTTGCTCTCTTTTTTTGATGTTTCTCTCGCCTGCTCTTTCTCTTCAATTTTGACAACTTTTTTAGTTTCCTTATTTTTTATACGGGCTAATTTTTCTTGAAAACCGTCTTTTGTTATTTCTTTACTTTGATATTTTTCAAGCACACTATCAATTTTTGTAATTAGATTATCAGTCTCTTTTTGGACTATTTTTATTTGTCCTTCTAAGTCTGTTAAACCTTCTTTATCTTGTGACCAGGTAGCAAGATAACCAAAACTGTATTCGCTTGTATCCATACCATAATGACTGGCAACTACAAATGCAACTGACTCAGCTTGCAACTCTTTTGTACTTCTAGACAATGGTTGTTCAATCATTTTATCTAAAGTATGTAATTCAGAATGTGCCATTTCATGAAAAAGTGTTTTTAGTGTTTGTTGCTCTGACATACCTTTTAAAATTGAAATGGAATTTGTTTGTCTTGAATAAGTACCATGTGCCCCATTTAGATCATCTGCAAATTCTACCGCAATTCCATTTGCTTCAGAAACTTTTTTTGCAGATTTATAGAGGTTACCATAATCTTGATATGTACCTTCAAGATCATAAATAGGTTTTGCTAATTCTTTGCCATCTGTTTGAGAGACGTCGAAAACTGGAACAAGTTTGAAGAATGTTTTTGTCTTTTCTTTTCCTTCTTTATCAAGAAGAACTTTCCCAGTTTCAGGATCCTTTTGCTTAACAGTAACTGGGGCAAAAATACGCATTGATTTTTCGCCTTTATTTACACTTCTATCAAAATCTTCTTTCCATTTTTTAAATGAAGCAACATATGAAGCATTTGGATTTTGTGCTAATATCAGCTGGATATTTCTTGGGGAATAATGATGAAATTTACTTAAAGCAGTCAGATATTCTTTATAGACATCTGACTTGAAATAATCTTTGACACCTTCTTTTAAGAGTTGTGATAGACCCTTACTATCTTTCTCTTGTATCATTTCAGAAACTGTTTTTGATACCTCTGAAGGAATTTTAGATTCAGGTTGACTTTGCTCTGCTTGTAAAGGATTGGAGCCAAAACTTACTTCTTCGTGATCTGATTTTCCATCTCCATCACTGTCTGCACTATATGGATTGGTTTCCAAATTTCTTTCTACTTCATCAGGAATCCCGTCTCCATCTGAGTCACGTTCTTGTTCTTCTCTTTGAGCTACAGCAATATTTATTGCTTCACTATACTCTTCATTGTTAGACATTTTTATTTCTCCATGTTCTTTAATAAGATCACTAAGTTTACTATTGATAATTTCTTTAGTAGCTAAAAAATCATGATTAAGTTCTTCTAGTTTATGTAAAACTATGTCAGGTGATTTTGAATTTAATTCTTCAGAGATTGTTTTTACTAATTCTTCCATTGAGTAAATGTTGTACTTGGGATCGACACTATTAATCATAAATGTTGTATCCCCCATGGTTACGTGAACAGATTTATTTTGTAATAAATCATCGATGTTACTTGATTCAAAATAATCAGTTGTTATTTTTGATAGCAACTCAGGATTTTGAAACTGATTTTCAAAGTACGACTCATCAGTCCAAATATAACCCTCTTCAGCATGACTTTCTAAACTAGATAATAATTCTAAAATCGCCTGATACGAATAAACATTGTCAGGTATATCAGCACGAGTAACGGTTGTAAAAAGCAAATCAATTTTTTTAAATTCTTCAAATAAATCAGGTATATTTTTTTCAAATTGATTGACTGTTGGCTTTTCATCATAGCTATCAAAAATTTGTTGCAGGATAAATATATCTTCGTCTTCAACTCCTTCTTTCATAAAATTGACAAAAGAGTTAACAATTTCTTTCGGATAACTATTTGAATAACGTAACTGAAACTTTTGTATTCTTTCATCTAAATCAACTTCACTAGAACTTGTAGACATTTCCTTTACTCCATTTTCTCTATTTTGCAATTGCTTCACAGCTTCAAACATCTGTTTCTCATCCTCTTTAACAAAATTATTATTTACTGACAATGTTCTTAGAATATTATCTTTTTCAATAAAAACACCTAAAATCACTTTCTCTTGATTGAGTGAATCAAGTTCAATATTTAAAGTCGTATTTGGTTTTAACAATGTTGCGGGAAAAGAAGATTTCTCATCTGTTCTAAAAGCTAGCATAATATCTTTATCATCTGATCGTATTGCTTTTTGAACATCTAAGCGCCCCATTTTTTCAACTGAAGTTAAATCATCAAAAACAAATGAATCTGTTTCAAATATTTCAGGTAATAAAGGTAAGAGTTTGATTTTATCCTTGAAACCATTGCTAATGGTTAAGTTAGGATATGTACCTCTACCTGAAGCAATATCATCAATAAAAGTTTCTGAAAGTGATATAACATGCTCGGCATAAACTGGTGCCATTCCTGTAAGATGCATCCAATGGCGTTTTTCAAAGTTAACCTGGAGCATTTTGACATCTTCTTGATCCTGGTAAAAATAGGTTACCTTGCTATTTGCAATTTCATTCTTATACCACATTGCCGAGTTTTGAATATCTTCAGCATAACGATTTAAATAGCGAACATCTCTATCGATAATAGGTCTCATCCTAGGACTATGACTTGACTTAATTGACCGTTCAATGTTAAAATACAAGTGAACATTGGCAGGAAAATCAGGTTGAGTTTGAATTAATTCTTCAGGCTGTGGTGCTGTCCTTGAAGGTTCGCCTTCTAAATAACCGGAATTGCGATTGAATAGTTCGCCCCCAATGTTATTAGATAGCTCTTGACTTCGGTTAAGGGCTTTTTCTTTTTCCCTTTTTAAGTAGTCATTCCAATCTATCTTATCGGCACCTTCAGTAAGCGGTGGTAAGTCCACTACTAGGTTAATTTTTTTTGATTCTAAACGATCAACAAAAGTTTTTCCTGCCTGGTCATTATCTACTGCTAAAGTAATCAAGTCATGATATTTTTCATCCCTTAAAAAATTAGTTACTTGTGATGTGTGCGCTAAAAATGTTGGGTAATTTTTAGCCTCGACTTTTTGCTTTAGAACACCCATTTCAAATAGAAGGTCTCCAACGTGTCGACTGACAGTTGACTCTTTTAGCCCATCCATAGCAACCAATCGCACATCCTGAAGAGAAGCTTTATGTAATTCATAATAGCTCATCAAATCAATAGGTGCTTCAGCAAATACTAACCGTTTAGGCTCACCAATATCAACGTGCATCCCTGTCATGCCATCTGATGCCCTCATTATTTGTTTTAAGCGCCCCCTTGTGTAAAGGTCATTATTTTTCCTTATCCCCTGAAGAGAAGCTCCTACAACGTCATTTTGAGGGTCTAGGCTCTTAAAAACAATAACTGGCTCAAATATGTCACCGCTCTTTTTTTTTGCTTGAGTGACAACTCTTTTATCGATAAAGTAGTCGATAGTTTTATCTGAGAGTTTCCGCTCTTCTTTCAAGTATTGTCTAGCTTCATAAAAATCTGTTTCATAAGGCTGAAGATAATAAGAAAAAGGCTCTCTTTCAGCTTCTTTTTCAAGATCTACAGCATCAAAATTGCCTTCTTCTAAAAAATGTTTTGCCTCTTTAAAGGTTAAATCTTGTCCTGTTTGTTCTTTACGGACAACTTGTACCATAGAAAGAACATCCCCACCAGTTGAGCGAGAAAACCAATTGTAGTAGTTACCCGAAGTATTAATAACAAAAGAATCATGTTCCTTCCAGGAAAAGGTCTGACTACCTTTTCTCTCTAATTCCATACCTAAACTATCTGCCACACCTAAAATAGAAAGCTGTTTTAAATCTTCAATTTTAGCCACCTACATCACCTCTTTTTCTAATTGTGCTGAGATTGCCTTTTTTGTTTGCTCAATAAACCAGACCTTTGACCGTTTCCCTTGACCGACTAATTGGAGAGCCGTTTCCCACTTTCCAATTGTTTCAGGGTTTGTGTACATGACCTCAAGATTATCCAAGAATAAAACCAACACTTTCCCACGATTAGTTGGAAAAAGTTGTCCTGTTTTCTTATCCCGAGTGATATAATCACGATCAATAATATTTTTAATAATACCAGCTCTTGTTGCAGGAGTTCCTAAATTATACTTTGGTAATACGTCATCCAATAAGCTACTTTCTGTCAAACGTGCTGGTGGTTTTGTTTTATCTTCTTTAAGATTTGCTTGAGTTGTCACTTGCGAACCTTGCTGATAGGGGGGCAATACTGCATCTTTATTTTCTTTTTCAGCAAGTTTTGTCCACCCTTCACTAGTCATTACATTCCCTTTTGCAACAAATTCTTGACCGTTATTTTCAAGTACTACTTGTGTTGCTTGATAACGATAATCAGACGCAAACATTAAAATTGTCCTTTTTAGAATCTCAAAATAAACAGTTTTTTCATCCCCTTTTAAATTGGCAACTTCAGTTGTGTTTTCAGTTGGTATGATCGCATAGTGTTCCATTTGTTTATCTTGGACAAACTTCTTACGTGGAGTTAAGTTAGGTAATTCTTCAGATATATTCAACAAGCTTTTATAATCCTCTAAATGCTTGATAAGGTAATCAAATTCATTAGGAGTAATTAACTTATGATCTGTTCGAGGATAAGACGTTACTCCTTTTTGGTACAAAGATTGAGTCAACTCTAAAGTATAAGTAGAGTCAAAACGATACTTTTCACTCATTTCTGATTGAAGACTTGTTAAATGATATAAATTTGGGGCTACCACAGCCTTATTTTCGCTTTGTACAGCTCTGACAACAGAATACCCATCCAGTGATTTTAAAACGCTCTGAGCGTCTTCTATGGTCGTATATTTAGCTTTGTTTTTGAAGACTGTTCCTGATTCGTCTTCTATTTCAATTTTCCAATAAGGCTCCGATTCAAATTGTTCAATAGAAAGATCATTTTCAACAATTAGGGAAACAATCGGTGTTTGTACTCGTCCAACGGACATTTTTTTATCTTTTTCACCAATAAATCCCATCTCTCCTAATTTTATTGAAGTCCATGGACTTAAATTAAAACCTACCAACCAATCAGCTTTTGCACGTGCTTCAGCCTCTTCAGCATATTGAGCAGTTTCTTGAGCTGGCCTTAATTGTTTAAAGGCCTTCACTATTCCTGATTCTGTGAGAGAATTTACCCATAACCGATATTTTATTTTTTTAAGTCCATTTGGGATAAGTCTCAAAATAAGGTAAGCAATAGCTTCCCCTTCTCGGTCAGCATCCGTTCCAATGATAATAGCATCAGCATTTTTAACTTCACTTTTGATTAGACTAAATTGTTTTTTCTTATCGGTTTTAACTTCATATTCAAATTTCTCAGGAAAAGCAGGTAAATTTTTTATATCCCAATTTTCATAGTTTTGATAAGGATTTTTGATTTCAACTAAATGACCAACAGCTGACACAACAGAGACTTGGCCATCTATTAAGTCTGTTTCAACTCGCCATACACCTTTTTCATTCTTTGCTTTTCCAAGAGCATTAGCATATTTTTTAGCCTGATTAGGCTTTTCAGCAAGTATTAAATATTTCACGTTATCACGTCCTTTCTAATCTTTATTTTTTTATTAATTATTCCTTAGTCTTCATAAATTAATTGATCAATATATTTTTGGAGATAAATAAGCTCTTCCTTCGACTCCTTTATTGGATAAACCTCAACCGTCTCTTGATATGTTTTTGAATATGTAAATAATTGAGGTGCAATTAATTTAAAATTTTGTAAATCTATTGTTTTTATAAGTGTTGAAACGAAATGATTAAGTACTTCACCTTGTGAGCTTTCTTCATTAAGGTCATAATTTAATGCAAAGTTTTTTAGAGCATCTGCCATTGTTTCTATTTCAATATTGGCAAAGACGGTATCAAAATAACCGACTCCGATTTTTTCATGTGTTGTTATCATTTTTTCACCTAACAAAAAAGAGTTAGTTCTTCTAACTCTTTCTTTCTATATTTTTTATTTATCCTACTTCCCGACTATTTAACTGGTAAACTTGTTTCTATTACCTTTGATGCTGTCGTGTGAATTAATCTTTCGTGATTAACATTAGCATCCCAATCATCCATATTTGACATTGACCTAATGTATCGATACCACTTCCCATCATCAGGGCTATTAGATAATTCTTTTGCACGTGGATGCTGAAGAACATTAGTTTTCTTATCACTAAAGACATTTTGCTTAGAAATAAATACCAATGCTTCGTCTACACCGATACGTGCAATCTCATCAGGTGTTAAGAGGTCACGTTGAGCTGTCTGTATAGATAGACTACTTGATCCCTGTGTTCCTCTCGTTTGAGAATGATTTTTTATATTGATAGTTTGTTTACCACTCCTCATTGAGAAATAGCTCATGGTTTCTTTATCATTAGTACCTAAATACAACAATGTTGCGCAGTTATTAAAGATAGTCTCCCATTCATCTTTATAGAGAGCTTTTAGTTGACTAATTGCTTGAATAATAATATCAATTGAAATTTCACGTGATCTAACTGAAGAGAGTGTTTCTGTAAAGTTTGGAAAACGTCCAAAGTTAGCAAATTCATCAAGAATTAGTCTGATATGAAGAAGACTTCCAGGATCGCATGTTTTATGCTTTCCTTGGATAATTTCATCAGCAGTTTGAGGTAATTGTCGAAACATCATAGTAAACATAGTTGTTGCAATAAAATTATATGACTTATCTGTTTCAGGAATAGCAATAAATACCGCAGTTTTTTCTGTTTGCCACTTCTCCATTTCCATAGAGTCTCTTGCAATTAAATTTCTAACCGCATCATGATCAAATACTGCAAAGCGTGAAGAAGCCACGGATAAAACAGAAGTCATAGTTTTATCTTCAAAATTTGAATTAAATAGTTCCCATTGTCTACAAGCATAGTTTCCTTCAAGTTCTTCTTCAAGTTCAGAAAACATGATTTCAACAGGGCTAGGAGTATCTTCATCTTCACGCTTAATATTACGTAATAAATCAGCAACTTGAGCTATATTTGGTTCATATTTGCCAAGTACCTTCCCATCAAAATAAAGATAGCCAATTAAAGATCTCATTAGTAGCATCTCTGCTTGATTCCAAAAATCCTCACCACTATTATCTGAGCGCTTAGTACCAGCTATGATTGCTTCAGCAACTCTATCAATATCCAATTCACTGTGCATATAATGAAAAACATTAAATTGATTTGAATTAGAAAGATTTACCAGGTCGAATACTTTTATTTTATAGCCATTATCTTCAAGCATCTTACCAGTTTCACGAACTAGTAACCCTTTAGGATCTGTGATAACAAACGAGCTATTCATTTGCATTAAATTAGGTTTTACAAAGGTAAATGTTTTACCGTCACCAGGAAGACCGACTGTTAGGGTATTCTTATTCAGTTGTTTATTAAAGGGTAACCGTTTATTGAATAGCCCCATTCTTGCATTTTGACTAAAAATCATATCATTTTCAGGTTCTTTATCTCTAAATGTTGCTAACTCCTTTACAGTTGCATACCTAGCAGAACCATATTCTTCACCATAACGATATTTTCCTTTATCATGAACACGAAGATAAAACAACATAATAATTAGAAATGCAACAGCACCTCCATATAAACTAGCTGTCGTAAATTGCAAGTCAACTAATGCTTTACTTGACCAATGATCGTACATCCAATTAAAAGATTGACTATCAAACATTGTAACTTCAATACTTTTTGGTGCAATAGAATAAAGTTTAAACAACCAATGAGTAACATAGAAGGCTATCAATCCAAATAATAAATATGGTAAAAATTTTCTTTTCTTTTGTTCAGTAACCATCTATAATTCTTTCTCTCCTTTCGCCTTGATTTTTGTTCCTTTTTCTTTAACTTTTGATTTCTTTGCGATTTCAGATTTTACTTGCTTTTTATAGTATGTAAGTTTCTCTTTGACAGACATATTTTTGGGAGTTTTAACTAAACGTTCTTGAAGCTTTTGGGATTTTTGGGAGTCCGTTAAATCATTGATTACACCTTTGAAACTAGCTTCTAGAGCTTTAATGTTTTTAGCATCAATGGCGATAATACTTGTACCATCTCCATTATCTTTTATTGAAAATCCTATATCGTACCCCTTCAAATACTCAGTGAGTCTTTCACTATTGACTTCACTTGTCATAAATGTTTCAAAATGTTTTGTTTCTCTCGTTTCAAGAAACTTATTCCAGTTGACTTCTCCACTATAAGTTTTACTCTCACGAAAATTTTTTAACTGTGAAGCCGAGTGTTCCATTGCATAATACATTGACTTTAGAACAAGTTCACCAGTCAATTTATAAACATCCGCAATTTTAATACCAATACGTTCTTGATCCATATGTTCTCCTCGAAATTGATTTAAATAAAAATAAAAGACCACAGTTTGTGGCCTTATTACTATTAATATTTTTATTTTAGTTCTTTTTTACTTTTAAACGCAAGAACCATACTTGCAAAAGCTGACAGTAAACCAAGAATTTTAAAGATAGTATTTTTACTATCACCAGTATGAGGTAAAGTTACTAATTTGTTGTCTTTTGTCTTAACTGTATAAGTATTATCACTGTTTTCTTTAGCTCCTAATTCAGTTAAAGTCTTACTAGAACCGTCTGATAACGTTGCAACACCATTTGTAATACCTGTAATAACTTTATTATTCCCAAGATCTACAGGTGCCTCAGGTGTAGGGGTCATAATTGGTGAAGTTGGTGTATTAGAACTTGCACCTGGTGTTGTTCCAGGATTTGGAGTATTAGTATCTGTACCTGGTGTTGTTCCAGGATTTGGAGTATTAGTATCTGTACCTGGTGTTGTTCCAGGATTTGGAGTATTAGTATCTGTACCTGGTGTTGTTCCAGGATTTGGAGTATTAGTATCTGTACCTGGTGTTGTTCCAGGATTTGGAGTATTAGTATCTGTTCCTGGGGTTGGAGTACTAGTATCTGTGCCTGGGGTTGGAGTGCTAGTATCTGTTCCTGGGGTTGGAGTGCTAGTATCTGTGCCTGGAGTTGGAGTGCTAGTATCTGTGCCTGGGGTTACTACACCAGTACCAGGTTGAGTCGTTCCTGCTGTAACATCTGCGGATACAGTTGTTCCTCCTAAAAGGATAGTTGCAATGGCCATAGAGCTAATTAATAATGATTTTTTCATGATTTTTCCTTTTCTTTTTTTTAAATTTTTGATTATGGATATTGAGTTTCTTTTGGTTGCTTAACAACTTCAAATCCATATCGACTAGTTGTAGCCTTTTTAACTATAATAGTAAGCCTTTTTGTTCTCACCTCGTCTTTCTCTTTAAGTGCGATAACATAGGTCAATGCTTGTCTTTTGTTTTCTCTTTGACTAACCTTTTCTAATAGAACAGATTGTAGTGTCGCTTCTTGTACAGAAATATTATTTGAAGAAATAAAATCCTTTAAATGACTATCATTTCCTGAAAAGTAATTAGGTAAAAAATAGCGACAAAAGACATCACTTTCACCTGATTCTATTTTGTTAAAAGACTGAATTGTCTTAACTGATGAATAATTAGTAGTTTCAATTTTATGTGCCTGGTTCAGTACTAGAGAAAAACTAAGAATAGAAAAGATTAAACTAAGCAAAGTTAGACAAAGCATCAACAGTTTAGGTAGATAAAAAACTTTTTTATTAGTTAAGTCCTGATTTTTTAGTGAACTTTTTTTTTCTTGCAAAGATACCTTTTCAGGTGCTGATACAGGCATTGTAAGGCTTTGTTTCTTCTTCAGCAAGGGCTCTTGTTCTTCAGGGCTGTTTCCCAACTTCTTTTTTTGAATTAAAGAGAATTTCTTCTTTTCCTTCTTTAAGCCAAAATTTGATAATGCTTCTTCTACTATCTCCTGAAGGGGGAGAGTAACGCTTGAAGTGTCTAAAACAGTCCCTTCATCAGATAGCTGTTCTAATAAGAGAATTATCTCTTCACCTCGATCAGCACTCCAAACTGATTTTTCATTAATAGCAGACAAAACATCATCCCTATTGTTAAAGTTTTCTTGAACTCGAGACTGAATATTAGTTATCCGAAACATGTGCATCATCTCCATTCTCAGAAGAACCTACCTGAGGATCATGTTCAGATTTTGCATATTCCTCAAGTTCTTCAAAACTTTTTCCAGTTTCAGATAATAAAGCAACAATTAAATCAGATTTCACTTCTGTTAGATCTTTAATAGTCTCTTTTTCTTTCTGAATAAAAATAGCTTTCTGTTTTTGAATTTTTTCCAAAGCCTGTTCCAACTTATCTTTCTTTTTATAAAGTTGTTGACTTGTATTTTTTCTAGTGACCATTCTTTCTCTCCTTTTCGGTGTCTAGTTAAGGGTTACTACTAGCTTTTGTTGAGTCTTTTATTTCTTGACTTGTTTCGGTTTCAGTTGACGAACTGCTATCTAAGGTGCCATAATCTCCAGTTGAATCTGTAAGTATAATTGATTCCATCTTATTTACTTTCAATTTACCCTTTTCATCAACATATGTTAGACGTTGAGTAACCTTATTCATAACATCTTTTTGTGCAGTTTTATAATTTTTCTTTTCATCAAGTTGAGTATTTACATAGTCCACTTGTACGATAACTTGTTTATGAGCTTCGTCAATATAAATCTCAGCATCTTTTAATTCAAAATCCACTACAAATCCTTTGTAAGTTTGACTTTGAGGTTCATTTTCCATTGAAACAGTTTGATTATAAAGAGCATCAGTCATATATTCCTTATACCTTTGTCTGTTTTCACCAAGATCTTTTTTTGTATAATAATTTAACAAAAAACTTTTTACTTGTTTTTGTGTAATATTACTTTTTGAATTTGTTGAAGTAGACTTCTCTGTTTTCGCCTTATTAGCATTATTTGAAGTGCCTTGGCCAATGCCGACACCAATTGTACAAGCCAATATAACTACTAATATATAACCTACAATTTTTAAAATTTTTATTTTTTGAGTATCAAACATAAATCTCCGTCCTTTTTTATTTTGGTGGTATTGCAAACGTATAGCAAGTTGCATTTGTTTTAACACCCCAATGTATTCTATTCTGCACACCATTATAGTTACATTCAGAAATTAGGAATGTTCCGTCAGGGTTAACGTACTCAACATAAGAAACGTGTCCGTACATGGGAATAGTACCATCAAAGCCACCCGTTGTTGAACAAACAGCACCAGCAACTGGTTTATTACTAAATTTCCAGCCTTTAAGTACAAGCCCTCTAACCCAATCTTGACCATTTCCTAGGTAGTTATAATGTGGTGAGCCAGCTTCAACAAGACGATTATAAACATACCATGTACATTGACCAGGGGGATATGTATTCCCTGCTAAAGAGCTAGAGACAGTAGCTGATGATGGGAATGTTTTTAGCTTATTTCTATAAGATTCAGGGAAATCAAAAGAACTTTGAAGGGTTTTACTTCTACCTTTTGCCCCTCCTGAAGTTGGATGTTTAAGGTAGTTTAATACTTGTTGAGCATTATTTACACGTTCTTTAGTTTTATCACCTTGATTACCTTCCCAACGACTCGCAAACTTCACCGCTAAAGTTGAAACATTTTCATTTGAGTGAAGGATTTCTTTTAAAGTCGTTATGTAATACGGACTATCACCATTTAACATAAAGTCCAATTGAAGCTCTAGGTCATACCATTTTTTATTTTTCGATTTTGCAAACTTAAGTAGCATGGTATGTCTTGTCGCTCCATCTGCTGTATCAGTCCATTGACCTAAACCAAGCCCTCTATGAAGGATATTTCCATAACGACCATTATAGATACTTGGACCACCCATTGTTAGCCAAGCCTCATCATCCCATGATGAAGCTGAAGCACCAACAGGTGGACTTAGATAATCTCCCTCAGCACGTTTAGGGTTAATAGAACTTTCAGTCCAAAAACTACCTAATGCTGAAGCAACTCCATTTTGTGTGACTTTAGGATCTTGCTTTTTTAAAAAATTATAGATGGAAGTAATTTTTTTGGCCATATCTCCTTCAATTGACATATCCGTCATAACAGATGTTGTTTGACTATATTCAACTTTAGGAAGATAAAAGCCAACATTTACCCAAGCCCACTTATTCTGTTTTTTATCTTTTAGTTTTTGATAGTAAATTTCTTGGCCTTTTCCAGAACCTACCGCTCCTATCTCTAACCCACTTTTAACAGTATCTCCATTTTTAACTCTTAGACGGTTAACATTTTTATAAGTGAATTCAGCTGTCTTTGCTTTAATAATGACGTCCGAGTTCTTAATAACAATTTTACCTTCCATAACAGCATAAAGAGGTGAACCCTTGTCTGCCTTTAAAATAGACCCATTGTAAAGTTTCGTTTTTGAAGTATAACCAAACCTTTTAGTTACGGTTAAAGGTACTATTGTATCATCATCAGGTTTGTTAGTGAGAGGATTTTCCAGCTCGTTATAGGAGATATAATAACCTAGTTCTTTTCCCTGCTCTAAAACCTCTTCATATTCCCTCTGATCATCCTTATTAAGTTTTAAATACTTATTATTAGTAGAAGTATAAATATCTGCCATTGTCTTCAGATTATCTTTATCTCCATTTAAATCACCCCAAAGTGTTGTTAAAAGCTCTTTATAGGAGTGTTTAAACTGATACCATTTTTTATCTTTTGAATCGTAATTGCTATTCAAAGTATAGTCTTCATGTTTATAGCCCATAAACGTCATGATACTATCAATATCAGTCCAATAATCAACTTCACTAGTTGATTTTTCTCGATCAATCTTTGAAAGATAAGTCCAGGAGTCAGTAAGGTCAAATTCATCTTGAGAAACGGTTGACCCACCACCACCTGATACAACACCTAATAGTGCAATTATGATGAAGCCAATCAGAATAATTAAATACGCTTTAGCTGAGAGTGGATTCTTCAAGATTGCTAAAATAGGTTTACTCATTTTTGAAGTAACATTTTTAAAAGCTTTTGCACTTTTTCCGACTTTAGAGCTATTAATTTTTGCACGAGACTTTTGATATTTATTTTTAAATTTTGTTTCCCATCGATCAGGAACAGCCGTCCGAGTAAAACCTCGACCTTTTAGAAGATTGTAAGCTTTATTTCCAACGTGATAAGTTGATTTACCAGTATTACTTCCAATTTTAAAAGAATACCGACCAATCTTTTTGGCTTGTTGAACCTCCGCATTTACCCGTCTAAACTTCTGTCTAGCATTTGATATCCCCTCAAGTCCTTCATCTTCTTGAAAAGCTGAGTCAATAGCAGATGATACTTGATAATGGCCTGCTTTAGCTATTTTTTGAACCCCAGTACCACCGTTTCTTTTGATTGCTCCTTTCTTTTTTTCCTGAGTAGTTTTGATATTATCTTTTAAACTTTTAACTTCCTTACTGTATGCCTCCTTACGTGCCTCGTGCTTTTTACCCAAATAACGCTTTTCAGCATCTGTACTTGTTTTTAGTAGCTTCTGATCATTTTTTTCAGCAATTTTATAGTTTTGTTTTGCTGTCCGTAGTTCAGACTTAGCTTCTTCGTGATCATGCAAGGCATTTTGAAGGTCTTGTCTTGTTTGTTTAGACAACAAAACACCTCCTTTTATGCATCAGTAGCAACAAGTTCAAATAACCTTGTTTGCTTAGGAATTGGATTTTCAAAAGGCACAACAACTTGACCCGCAACAATTAACCCTGTACCTTTTGATTTTGGTTTTTCAATATACCTGGTTAAAGTTGGCGTAAGTGTTATAGCTTTAGAAAGAGCTAGTAAGTCTGATTTTTTATGTTTCAACAAAATCATAAATTCACTATTTGAGACTAACTTTCTACCTTCTTCTTTGTTCATTAGTGTTTCAATATTTTGAGTGATAGCTGTAGCAATCGCACCATATTTGCGGACACGTGAATAAAGTTCTGTGAAGAAAATAGCTTGAGCTTCTTCTTTGAAGAAAAGTTGTACTTCATCAAAATAGATTCTTGTTGTCACCTTACCTTGAGACGAAACAACTTGATTCCATATATAATCTTGAATTACCATCATTGCAAATGGTTTAAGCTTACCTGTTAGTCGCTTAAGATTAAAGATTACAAAACGGTCTGTGATATCAACATTTGTTTCATGTGCAAAAACGTCCTGAGAACCTTTTGCATAGATTTCCGATTTTAGAGCTAACTCTTGTGCTTCAGGTTCTTCTTGCTCTTCAAGAATATCATGCCAATCACGAAGAGTAGGAACTCTACCTAACTTTGAAAATCTCCTATAAGTCTCACGGGTCACACGGTCAATGATAGTGTACTGGACATCTCCAATTTCATCCAAAATGGATTCAAATAAACCCATTAAAAGGTTGGATTTATCTCCAATTGGATCACTGTCTTCATCTTTTAGCTGACTCATGTCAGGTAAATCCATCAAGTTAAGGTGGGAACTAGAACCAATAAAGATATCAACTAGTTGAGCTTTAAATTCTCGCCCAATATCTGAATATTCGTCTTCGGGATCCACAATTATAATTCTGTCTTCAATATTCTTTAAATACGTTGGAATTATCTCCATCGTCTTAACTGTTACTGACTTACCTGATCCTGAACTACCTAAAACAACTCCTGAACCTGTGTTTAAATCTGCTTTACGATCAAGCGTAATAACATTATTAGATAACTGATTTTGTCCATAATATAGAGCATTTGGGCTATCTGATTTCAAATCAACATTTGTGAAGGGAACTTGAGTTGCTAGATTAGCGGTTGTCATATCTCTTACAAAACATCTCTTTACATTCAAAAAAGTGTGACCAATTGGAAGAATCGTATTGAGGCCTTCTTCTTGATGATAATAACAATCTTCAAATTCAATACCGTTTTTTCTTGAAGCTGTTTGAATTTTATCAGTAAAACCGGCAAGCTCTTCTTCATCTTTTGCCTTAAAATAAATAGCAATGATTCCAATGAATGCCTTTTGGTCATTTTCATCAATTTCTTGTTTCCAACGTTTAGTAGATTCTGAGATTTCTCTTGAACGTCCACTTACTGCTAAATCTTGATCAATTCCTTCTTGTGCACCCGATCTTTGAGCTTTAACCATTTCTGCTTTAATAGTCGTATCAGCATTGTTAATTTTTTTTATGAACTGTGAAGGCTCATAAGGTTCAGCTTGAACTGAAATTGCCAATTCTACTCCAATATCCGTTAAGCTTTTAATCAGCTTATCCGTTAAAAATGTTGGATAGTTTTTGGCATACATAACCTTAGCTACCTGGTCATTAATTCTAAATCGATTTTCTAAGAAATGGATACGATTAGGAGCAATAAAATCTTTTGAGTGTAAATCTGACAAGGCAATATCCCTGTAAGTGTATGATAACCTTCTCTTACCTTGTAAAAGCTCTATGAAGAGATCTAATCGTTCTTTTCCGTCTAACTCCTCAAAGCCAATATCCATTTGAGAGTATTGGTTTTCTAATGCACTTCCTAACTCACTCAAGTTAGAGTCTGCTTGTCCACGATTGTAAGCATCTGTTTTTAAAGTAACAAACTTTTCTACCTGAAAATTTTTAGAATCACTCGAAAAACGACTCTCTATGATGTCATTGTATTCATTTCTAAATTTATCAAATTCATCATGTTCTTGAGTAAACTTAATATTTTCAATAGCATTATCATCAATCCTACGATTAATTACTAGTAACTGGTAAACACTTCCAGCATCCAATGAGTTCAACGCTTCAGCATGTGTATCAATAACATCAATTTTTTCATCTTGACTTGAAGACACATAGGCAACATCACCTAAACGATATGTTCTTGACCATTCATTTTTAGCAATGTGCATCAGACCATTTTCAAATAAACTATTATATTTGATTGTGTTTTGTGTTGAAGCTCTTAGTGAACGTTTCAGTCTAGCTTTACGTTCTTTTTCAGCTTTAGTTAGCTTCTTTGGTTTTTTTCCAATTTTTAAAATCATCTTTTGTAAAAACATCTCCTTCCATAAATTCTGTTACATAACCTCTTTTTTGAACTTTAAGGTTAAAAATCACTTTCTCTTTAACATCTTCATCAAAGCCCATTCCGTAAATAATAAATGGAGGCGCAATGATTAATGCCACTAAATACATAAAAATTTCAGAGAGTCCAAGTAAAGAAATTGAGACCGTAAAAGAAACAACAATCATCATTCCAATAATCATGACTAAGATTCTCTTGGTCATTCCAAATGCAACTGGTCTTTCATAGTTATCAAACTGCTTTAAAAACTCACTTCCTAATTTATTCATATTTCCTCTTTCTAACCAAAATAAAAACACCTTGCAAAAGCAAAGTATTAGTTCAACTATTAAATTGTGATACTTAATTTTTTATATCTGAAATTGTTACATAAACTGATGCAATAAAACCTAATCCTAAGATTATTAAAATTGACATTCCATCAAATGGTTCAAAACTTTGATTATCTAAGAATACAACATTATAAAATCCACTAGCAATAAACCAAAATAAAGCAAAACCAAGTGACATTTTTACCCAATTTATCAATACGGATAATATAAAGAAAGTAGTTGCAATTAAAAACCCAAGAATCATCATTAAGCCTGAAAAAATAAATCCAAAGAATGATCCTATACTATGACCAAATGAAACCCCTGATTTTTTCATATTATTTCTCCTTTTTCTAATACTATTAGACCAAATTTTACTTAAAATTACATCAAATTAAGTAAGCTTTTTGCTAGTTTTTGACTTCCAAACAAAGTAATAATATATACAACGCTCTTTGCAATTGAAGCAAAGGCTGCTATACCATCTCCACTAGATGCTTTAAACAAGTCATCAGTTACTAGGGCTGGATATAACTTAACAATAATCAATAGTACCAGTCCCTGAAAGGCATAGGCTGAGAACTGTTTAATAAAGTTTAATCCAATCGGCCTTGTTTGTTCCGACATAAAGAAGGCAACAATTAATGGTGCAACTGCTTTTAAGATATACATTTGAAAAAATCTCATAAATACTAAAATATTAACACAAACATCAGCTATACGTTCAGTAAACCATGCTATCATTTTGATAACTTGTTTAAAAATCCAACCACTAATGCCTGAAGTGTCTATATCTGATTTAAATGTGTTTTTAGGAAGTACACCATTTACTAATACAATCCCTTTATTAAATACAAATACTATAAAATCAAAAATTTCAGTTGTATTATGTACCAGTACAAATGCTATAACATACCCAAGTGCTATTTCCATCCATAATTGAACAGTTAGGCTCCCTCCTTCTTGTCCTAGTCGTTTATTCCAGGATAGAACATCCATAAGGAAGAAGGCAAGTATTAAGATTGAGGCCAGCGGTATCAGTGCTGAGGATATTTTGTCAGAATAATTATTTACAGTCGAACTATATTCAGCTAGAGATTTAGTTACACTATCCATTCACTCTAGCTCCTTTCGCTTTAATTAATAGCTTGAAGAGCTGAAATAATGGCTTGACATACAGCCCCTCCAATAATTCCGATTGCTCCACCATTTACCATTGAATTTGATCCTTTTTCTTGTCGCATGGAATCATTATTATTACGTCCTCCAAAAAAGTCAATAGCTCCAGTAAGAACCCAAACAAGTCCTGTAATGACAACTACTGCTTGAACGATATGAAATACTTTAACTGCTGTATCCATATATTATTTCTCCTTATTTTCTTCTAAATTTAATTGTTTAATTGTTTTCGTAAGTTTTAGCATTTCATCTTCAAAAAGTGTAATGCCCTTACCAACTCGACTATGATCATCTTTCCAAGAACGAATATCATATTTTGGTTCTGTCTTATTCCAGGAAACTATGTTCAATTCTTTACGCCAATTTGTCTCACTTATTGATAAAGTGGCAATCTGTTTAATAATTTCAAATTGAATCGGTTCATCATTATCTTTTCTACGAATAAAATTGTTCTCTTCATTATTATTTTCTAGTTTTAAGATAGCTTTCTCAAAAGGTAGAATATACTTTTTGTATTCCCTTTCAAACACAGCTTTTTCAGAAGGATGGAAAGGTGTTAAATTTCCAAGTGAAGATACATTAAATATAATAATCTTCGAAAGATAATTAGTAACACTATCAATATAACCTTTAGAATGTACATCATCTCGATATGTTACTAAGTGTATCGAATAAATGATTTGTTCTAAGGCATTTAGTGCTTCTTTATCAAAACTTATTTTTTGAAGTAACGTTAATTCTTCTTGGTGTTGATACCTTTTGGATTGTTCCATTTTTTCTTTCCTTTCTACTCAAACGGTTGTAACCTGAGCCAGTTAGTTTTAACAAATTGGAAGAACCCAAGCGAAACCTTTTTGCTACTAGTATGCCATTTCTATTAATTAGTTTAATTTTAGGAAGAATGTTCTTATAATCAACTTTTAAGTCAACTACCGTTGCTTTTCCACCAATAAACGCTCTCTTTCTAATTGTGCCATATTTAGCTTTTAAAACCATCATGTCACCATTATCTAGATATGCCGAGGCACCACCTTCACGACCAAGTTTCTTTAAATCTTGTATTATTACAGTTAAATTTCCATCTACAAATTTATTCATTCTTTCTCTCCTTTTGGAATCAATTTGAGATTTAATAATAATAAAGCAAAAGGTATCATCTGATACCTTTTTAACTTTACCTGGTATTATTTTTCTTCTTTACGACCTTTTAAAGCAGTAAATCCGACAAATGAAACCATCAATGCACCAATTACCATTTGAATAACAGAACCTTCTGCTTTATCGCCAGTAGTTGGAAGTCCAACACTAGATTGTGCTACTGGTGTTTGTGGTGTTGGTGTACTTGGTTTATAACCAGTTGGTTTTACTGGTGTAGGTGTTGTCACCACTTTATAATAGTGTACACTCACTTTCTCATTAGCTGGTGCTGTTGGAGCAATTGGAGCTGTTACAGTTGCTTTATGAGCAGTCAATTTTGGAGCAACTGGTTTTTGAGGCACATTAGAGGCTGAACCAAAAATTCCACCTACGATAGAAGTGTTTTTCCCTGCTGTTGAATGAGTAAAACTAAATTCACGAGTGTCAGCACTAGAGAAATTCCACTTGATTCCATTACTTTCTAGTTCCCCTGCAGAACCTTGTGACACATCACCACTACCAGCTACAAAATCATTTCCTGTTTGTGAAATGTTCTTACCTGTTGTGATTTTTGCACCATTTAACCCTGACATTTTAACCGTTTGTTGGTTATCAATATCATTAAAGGTTACAACGGATACCCCTTTTGTTGTTTCAGCAGTTGCTTTATAAGATTTAACATAATTTAAAATACGACCTGATGTTGAAGCGTTACCACCTGCTCCTTCACCTGCTCCACCTTGACCAGATCCATTATAAAGTGCAAAGACTGACCAAGCGATACCGCCTTTATCATCACCCCAAATTGCAACATAAGTACCTGTGTTATATGGGCTATTGATTTCACTAAAAGTTAATTTAACATCTCCATTAGTGGTATTTTTTACCAAAATAGATCCTGTACCGTCAATTTTGAAAATATTATCAAAATTGGCATCTGTATTTTGATCAAGATTATTACCTTGTGTTGCATACATACTAGCAGTTTTAATTGTGCCATCACCAAAATCTACAACATTTTCTGACCCACTCATATGAGTAGCCCCTGGTAAACCAATTAATACTACGCCATTTTGCCATTGTAAGCCAGTATTTGAAGCAATGCCTTTTTGATAGTTAGAAAGGGCTAACAAGTAATCAGCAATTTGTTTTTTCATTTGTGCTGTTGAGGTATCCATAATACCAACACCATCTTTAACCGCTTGATTGTACAATGCAATGTTCTTAGCCATGGCTGTTGTTAAATCTGAACCAGTTAAACCCTTAGTGGCAACATATTTTGGAGTAAGGTCTTTAGTATCAGTTGTTACTTCAATACCATTCTTTTTAGCAACTGCTACTTGATCATCAACACCTTGTTCTGAATGACTTAAGTCTGATTGCCCTTCAGATACAGCTGTATCACGAGACGTTTTAGCATCAGTATATGCTTTTTGATTAGCTTCTTGTTTAGCCTTAGCTTCAGCAACTGCTTTGTCTTGATTAGATAAGTCAGTTAAAACTTCATTACTTTTGTCTACAACATTACCATCATTTAATGTCACATCAGTTGTTTCACCAGTAGTTACTTCAACTCCTGATTTTTCAGCACTAGCAACATTATATTTTAAGGTGTCTTGAGCAGAATTGATTGTTTTTTCAGCTACTGGTTGACTTGTCCCTGCTGGAACACTTGTAGGAATTTCAGCTGTTGGTGTACTTGTTGCTGGTGCAACTTGAGTAGTTGTAGGTGCTGTATTCGTTCCTGTTACTTGTTCAGCATGTACAACTCCACCAGCTGTAGCTAAAGCAATTGTAGTTGCAAGCGTTACACCAAATTTACCGAGCAACACCGAATGAGTATCCGTTTTAAACTTCCGAATTGAAAATTTTTCTTTTGATTCCATAAATGAATCCCTCCATAATTTAATAACAGTTTTTAGACGTGTTGGTCAATAATGAAATAAAGATTAATAATTCCTGTTAAGTGAATTTACACTCATGCTGTTTAGCTAATTGCTAAAACCGTAGCTTTTTACGCACCATTTATGGTAAAAATGGCTAACCTGCAATAATGCAATTTGTGACTTGCGACTAGATATGTATTTCTAGCCTCCAATCTGCCCCCAGTTTCTTTTTTATCGCATAGCCACGCTGTTTAGGACAGAGGTTGTATTTTATTTTCAATGAACTTAGTTGATTAGCTACTCTAGTAAGCATAAGACTTGAGAAGAGAGTGTATATTACGAGAAAAGTTGCCTAGTGCTTGCTAGAGTAGCCAAGGATATATTAATAACCTAAAGTTAAAGCGGTTTTATATCGTAATAAAATTTAAATAATTCTTTTTTAGTAGCTCTTGTTTTAATCAATAATTCAAATTGATTACTTGAAATATCAGCTAACCTTTGATTGACAGTGTTTAAACAACCTATCTTTCCAAGAATCAAATTTTCTATTTTCATCATCCTACCCCTTTTTTACCTCGGACAGCTTGAGTCCATTCAGCAAGAATGCCATTATAAACATATTCTGCAAGTTGTTCTGCTGAATGAATATAGTTCATATGATTCAATGCATATTCATATCGACTTTCAAAATGTAACATTGCAATATCTGCAGTTGTATTTGTAAACTTTTCCTTTATTAATTGATCATGGACTAGTTCCCAAATATACTCTTTATCATAATGAGTAACTTTATCAACTTTTCTGACAAGCATTGTTAAATCTTCCTCCTCCTCAGAATAAATCACTTTAATATCACTCTCTTTAGTCTCACTCTGTTTAATATAAGTTGAGTCGGAATTCTCGACTTCTTGAGGTCGGAATTCTCGACTTTTTGAAGACGTATTCTTCGACTTCTGGAAGTCGTATTTTCCGACTTCCGTTGATTTTACTGACTTAAAGGTCAACTGAGCTTCCTCAAAAGTCATATTTAGAATTTGAATGTCAGTGACAACATTCTTCACATATATACGGTTAGCTTTATTCAAGCCTTGTCTTACCTCATCAATGAGACCATATTTTATAAGTTCTTTTTTTAACTTTATTACTTTATCACGGCCACAACCCAAATCATTTGCAAGATCATCAATAGCATAATAAATAAAAATATCACCGTCTGCATCAACAAATCTCATATCTCCTTTTCGTGTACTATCAAGAGATGCACTCAATCGATCCCTACATAACATGAATAAGAGTTTAGCCTCTGCCTTTAACTTACTGTAATATTTTGTACCAATGATTACTTTAGGTAGTTGATAAAAGTTATCACTATTAAGTGCTTGTTCTAAAGAAATTCTCCCATGTGCCATTATCTAACCTCACCTTCTTTTAGCATCATTCCTCCTAATTCAGGAAATTTAATTAAATTGAATTGTTCAAATTCTTTAAGAGTATTTTCATCTTTTAAACGTGACCAGCCAGTACCTTTCATCAATGAAATAATAACTATATTTCTTGACAGTCTTTGCCTAGCACGTATTTTATTTATTTGATTGCATAAATATATTTTCCTTCTGACGAAAAAAGTAAAACAAAAAGAGAACGATTTCTCATTCTCTTTAATTTATTTAGTATTTTTCTTTTTCTCAAAACTTTAGATACTTACTAAGTAAGTTGTAAAAATAAGGTAGTTGATAATGTTTTATATAAATGAGTCTCATAATTGTATTACAACATTATATTCAAAATTTGACTAGTCATCGAATTGGATAAAACCAAGTCTTTCCGTTTTAACAACTATCAGTCTTACTTTATCATCTCAAATCTCCCTGTTATCATGGATAAACTTTTGACAATTCAATATAATTTTATTATTTTTGGATAACTTTTCTTCTTGAAATAAAAAAGAAAGTTAATACGAAAAATCAAAAATCCTGCCAAAGATTATTTGGCAGGATTTTTGGCAGGAAACCAAATCAATTAATCAGTTTTTTTAAATCGCTATCGACTCTAAAAGACTGGTAAATCGGGAATCCGCTCTCAAATTACTATGTGCTTCTTATTTAAGTGTGATTGTTGCTCCAGCTTCTTCAAGTTTAACTTTAAGTTCTTCAGCTTCTGCAGCAGTAACGCCTTCTTTAACGTTAGCAGGTGCTCCATCAACAAGACCTTTAGCTTCTTTAAGACCAAGTCCAGTAATTTCACGTACAACTTTGATAACGCCAACTTTTTTGTCGCCAACAGCTGTTAACTCAACGTCAAATGAATCTTTAGCAGCTTCTTCAGCACCACCAGCAGCAGCAGCAGCTACAGGAGCAGCTGCAGTTACGCCAAATTCTTCTTCGATAGCTTTTACAAGGTCGTTCAATTCAAGGATTGAAGCTTCTTTGATTTCAGCAATAATGTTTTCAATGTTTAATGCCATTGTTATTTCCTCCAAATATTTAAATATAAATTAGTGATTGTAGCCTAAGACTACTGTTTAACGCATTAAGCTGCGTCTTCTTTACTCTCTGCAACAGCTTTAACAGCATATGCAACATTGCGAACTGGTGCTTGAAGTACTGAAAGTAACATAGAAAGCATACCTTCGCGGTTTGGCAATGCAGCAAGTGCTTTGATTTCTTCAGCAGAAGACGATGCACCTTCAATTGCGCCACCTTTGATTTCAAGTGCGTCAGCAGTTTTAGCAAAGTCATTGATGATTTTAGCAGGTGCTACAACATCTTCATTTGAAAATGCTACGGCAGATGGTCCTACAAAGATATCTTTCATATCTCCAAGTCCAGCTTGTTCTGCTGCACGTGACAAAATTGAATTTTTGATAACTTTAAATTCAACGCCACTTTCACGTAGTGAACGACGTAAAACAGTATCTTGATCAACTGTTAATCCACGTGAATCAACAACTACGATACTTACTGCGTTTTTCATTTTTTCCGCAACAACATCAACTAGTTCGGCTTTTTTAGCAATAATTGCTTCACTCATTAGTTTTACCTCCGTAATTATTTTGTATGGTTAGGCACAAAAAAAATCGCACCTAAACCCAGACACGAAAGTACAATACGTTATTTTTTAATTACGTTTTGTGCCTCGGTAGGAATTTTATGAGCAATGCTCCCCTACTGTCTTAGGTCAGTTTTTTTCAAAACCTTAATTAGTATATCGTATCCGTCACCTTCTGTCAATACTTATTATCACTTTTTTTGATTATTTTTTCAAGAATAAAGGAATAATCAGACTTATAAAAAAGGTCAAAAAAGGTCAAACTTTTCTATTGACCTTTACTGACCAAAGCTATATAATAGTATCAGAAGGTGGTTGGTAAACCAATTTGTAGTATTTCAAATCAGAGATCTTACCTGATAAGCATAGACTAAAAAACTACTCCTTCGTAATTACTTTATAATATTAATAAGAACAGCGAGGAAAAAATTATGACAAACTATTATGGAAAAGACCCTTTTGGTAGCATGGATGACATTTTTAATCAATTGATGGGTAACACAGGCGGTTATCAAACTGAAAATCGTCGTTACCTAGTTAATGGGCGTGAAATGACACCTGAAGAATTTCAAGAATATCGACAAACTGGTAAGCTCAGTTCTACTGCTCCTACTCAGGAACAAGGCTATCCCCAAAATCAAAAAGAAGATGGCATTCTAAACCAATTGGGTACCAACTTAACTGAAGAAGCACGACAAGGACACTTAGATCCAGTCATTGGACGAAATAAAGAAATTCAAGATACAGCTG
This sequence comes from Streptococcus parauberis NCFD 2020, assembly GCF_000187935.1. Lineage (NCBI taxonomy): Bacteria > Bacillati > Bacillota > Bacilli > Lactobacillales > Streptococcaceae > Streptococcus > Streptococcus parauberis. The sequence goes on along the minus strand of NZ_AEUT02000001.1, from coordinate 354,976 downwards.
AAATATTAGCTCGCCGGACCAAGAACAATCCCGTTCTAGTAGGTGATGCGGGGGTTGGTAAAACAGCTGTGGTCGAAGGCTTAGCCCAAGCTATCGTTGCTGGTGACGTCCCTGCTGCCATTAAAAACAAAGAAATTATTTCTATTGATATTTCCGGCTTAGAAGCAGGTACTCAATACCGTGGTGCTTTTGAAGAAAATATTCAGAATTTAATTAAAGAAGTTAAAGAAGCCGGAAATGTTATCCTCTTCTTTGATGAAATTCATCAAATTTTAGGCGCTGGCTCAACAGGTGGTGATTCTGGTTCCAAAGGCTTGGCCGATATTCTTAAACCAGCCCTATCTCGTGGCGAGTTGACCGTCATCGGTGCGACAACTCAAGATGAATATCGAAACACTATTCTGAAAAATGCGGCCTTGGCTCGTCGTTTTAACGAAGTTAAAGTCAATGCGCCTTCTGCCGAAGATACCTTCCACATTTTGATGGGTATCAGGAATCTTTATGAGCAACACCACAACGTCATTCTTCCGGATTCTGTTTTGAAAGCAGCCGTGGATTACTCCGTTCAGTACATTCCACAGCGTAGTCTTCCTGACAAAGCCATCGATTTAATTGACATGACGGCTGCCCATTTAGCTGCGCAACACCCAGTCACTGATTTGAAGAGTCTTGAAACAGCAATTGCTAGTGAGAAAGACAAGCAAGAAAAGGCTGTCGCTGCAGAAGATTATGAGTTAGCCTTGCAAGCTAAAGTACGAATTGAAGAATTACAAAAGCAAATGGCAAACCATACCGAAGGTCAAAAAGTGACCGCAACCATCAACGATGTCGCCGAATCAGTTGAACGTCTAACCGGCGTACCAGTTTCCAATATGGGCGCAAGTGACTTAGAACGTTTGAAAGAAATTGGCAACCGACTTAGAGGACATGTCATCGGACAGGATCAAGCTGTTCAAGCAGTCGCAAAGGCTATCCGTCGTAACCGTGCCGGCTTTGATGATGGCAATCGCCCAATTGGGTCATTCCTCTTTGTTGGTCCGACCGGCGTTGGTAAAACGGAATTAGCCAAACAGCTTGCGCTTGACATGTTTGGTTCCAAGGATGCGATCATTCGTTTAGATATGTCAGAATACAGTGATCGCACTGCCGTTTCTAAATTGATTGGGACTACTGCTGGTTATGTTGGTTACGACGACAATCAATACACATTAACTGAACGTGTCCGTCGTAATCCATACTCAATTATTTTACTGGATGAAATTGAAAAAGCAGACCCACAAGTCATTACCCTACTACTCCAAGTATTAGATGATGGTCGTTTAACTGATGGCCAAGGTAATACGATTGACTTCAAAAATACTGTGATTATTGCTACATCTAATGCTGGTTTTGGCAATGAAGCATTAACGGGTCAAGAAGATCATGACCAAAAAATTATGGACCGAATCGCTCCTTATTTTAGACCTGAATTCTTAAATCGTTTTAATGGTGTGATAGAATTCTCACATCTAGAAAAAAAGGATTTGAAAGAAATTGTTGAATTAATGTTAACGGAAGTTAATCAAACAATCAATAAAAAAGGTATCACTTTAGAAGTAACAGAACCTGTTAAAGAGGAACTAATTGAATTAGGATATGACAAAGCTATGGGAGTTAGACCATTACGCCGTGTCATTGAACAAGAAATCCGTGATCGTATAACAGACTATTATTTGGAACATCCCGATGATAAACATCTAAAAGCAAATTTAGCAGATGGTCAAATTGTGATTAGTAAACAAGACAAATGACATCAAAAAGCAATAACTTTTATTAGTTACTGCTTTTTATTATTTTAAATTGAAATGACATATGATTCTTCAAAATCAATTTATCTCTGTTTTTGATGTAGTCAAAGTAACCTGATTTTTTTGAAAATAATTTTGACTTTGAATTGATTTTTTCAATCGTAATTGTGTTCATAAACCGATTAACTCTCCCCTTAAGTCCAACAATTGTGACATTTCCGGTTCTGACATCATAATGACCACCATACTCATGCACTTTTTCAATAATCATATCATCAATATATTGTTCAATAGTTGAATTTGTTGGTAACTCATTCTCCATATCTTTTAGAGTATCTGGATCTAAATCGGCAATATTAACATTTTCTTTTGATAATGCTTCTTTTATACTTGCTTGGTAGTATTTTAATATTTCATTACTTAATGACTTTCTATTAATATTTACATTAACCACTATTTTTGAATTGTCATGAAAAACAGTCATTGTCAACTTAGGTGTGGTGATGTGCTTCTTAACATCGATACTATGTCCTGACTAATCGCATCAATATTATCATTAAATTTTTCTTCTAATTGTTGGTTTAAAGAATTGCAGGCCCACTTACCTTCAATCGAAGTATTTGTATATTGGTAACATAAAATAGTTACAAATAAAATGACTAACGCCAGAATACTTAGCCCTAGTGACATTAATATGTTCCCTCTCGACAGTTTACCAGTCTTTAAAGTTTTTTTTTAATAAAATCATGTTTCTCTCCCATAAAATGATAGTAACACTTAAAAAGACTAGGGTCAAGAAATATAACAGGATAATTATTCGTATAAAAAAAGCATAGCTTAAGCTATGCTTTTTTTATATTTGATCTAAAATGGTATCCCATGCTTGGTCAATTCCAATGCGATCCACGGAAGAAAAAACAATGAACTGATCACTCTTATCAAAATTGAGTTTTTTCTTGACCATTGATTCATGTTTATTCCATTTACCACGAGGAATTTTGTCTGCTTTTGTTGCAACGACAATAACTGGAATTTCATAATATTTGAGGAAATCATACATTTGAACATCTTCCGTAGAAGGCTCATGACGTAAATCTACTAAGCTTACTACTGCACGCAAATTATCACGTGTCGTAAGATACTCTTCAATCATTTTACCCCATTTTGCACGTTCTGATTTGGAAACTTTTGCATAACCATAACCAGGAACGTCAACAAATCGTAATTTGTCATCAATATTGAAGAAATTTAGTAATTGAGTTTTTCCAGGTTTACTAGAAGTTCTAGCTAAATTTTTACGACCTAAAATGGTATTGATAAAACTAGATTTTCCTACATTTGAACGACCAGCTAAGGCAATTTCTGGTAAATCATCATCTGGATAATGTGATTGATTAGCCGCACTAAGAAGAATGGAAGCGTTATGTGTATTTAATAATTGTTCTTCTGCCATTTTTTCCTCTATGCAGTTTCTAAGATAGGTTTACTATCTCCAGAAACGGCTTCTTTTGTAATAATTACCTTAGTAATATCTTCCTGGCTAGGTATATCAAACATGATATCTAACATGGTTTCTTCAATAATTGATCTTAAACCACGCGCACCAGTATTACGGTCTATCGCTTTTGAAGCAATGGCTTCAAGAGCTTCTTGATTAAATTCAAGTTCAACACCATCATATGATAATAAAGCTTGATATTGTTTGACCAAGGCATTTTTTGGTTCAGTCAGAATCTGAATTAAATCGCCAATTGATAACTGTTCCAAAGCGGCTACGACAGGTAAACGCCCAATAAATTCGGGAATTAAACCAAATTTTTGAATATCTTCAGCAATAATTTCTTGCATATATGAGGCTTCATCATCAATCTTACGACTACTTTGACCAAAACCAATAATCTTTTCACCAAGACGTTGTTTAACAATTTCTTCAATGCCATCAAAAGCACCACCAACGATAAACAAAATATTCTTGGTATCGATTTGAATCATTTCTTGGTTAGGATGTTTGCGTCCACCTTGTGGTGGAACACTAGCTACTGTACCTTCAATAATTTTCAGCAAAGCTTGTTGGACACCTTCACCTGAAACATCACGAGTGATTGACATATTTTCGCCTTTTTTAGCGATTTTATCAATCTCATCAACATAAATGATCCCACGCTCAGCTCGTTCAACATTGTAATCCGCTGCTTGGATCAGTTTTAAAAGAATGTTCTCAACGTCTTCACCTACATATCCAGCTTCTGTCAAAGATGTAGCGTCAGCGATTGCAAAAGGAACATTTAAGCTTTTTGCCAAGGTTTGAGCTAGGAAAGTCTTACCAGAACCAGTAGGACCAATCATCATGATATTTGATTTTTGGAGTTCCACTTCTTCTTCATCACGGCTTTCTTTATATGAAATCCGTTTGTAATGATTATAGACTGCAACAGCTAAGGCACGTTTAGCACGATCTTGACCGACTACATATTGATTTAAAGCTTCTAAAAGTTCTTTTGGTTTTGGAACTTCAGTCAAATCAGCCAAGACTTCTTCAGCTAATTCTTCTTTAATAATTTCTTGTGATAAAGCAACACACTCATTACAAATGAATACATTGTTACCTGCAATAATTTTTTTTACTTCATCTTGGCTCTTGCCACAAAACGAACAATGAACCTTGATTTCGTTACTACGATTACTTGCCATTTTTCCTCTAACTTTCTCTATCTAACTATTAAAATAGCGTGCCATAAAAGGCATGAATTGTATTAACTAAATTTGTCAGTGCATTTAATAAAAATAGAATTCCTAAACCATAACGATTTTTACGCAATGCTGGGATTGCACAAAGGATGCAAATAACACATAAAAATGCTGTAAAAACGCCAAATATACTCCGTTGCATGACTTCTACTTTCCTCCAACCGTTTTATTATTTTCGAAAACGTGAACTGTGAAATCATAAGGATTTTTTTCATCTTTTTCAAAATATTGAGAATTGACTTCTGTGAACTGACTTAAATCCAATTCTGGACTATAGGTATCTCCATCAAATTGATGATTAACTAGTGTTTTAATAATTTTGTCAAAATGACCATCAAAGGCCTTCAAAACTTTACTGCCACCGATAATATAGAGATTTTTTTCTTGTGTCTTAAACCAGTCAAGGACTTGTTCGACACTTGTCATGGTTAATACACCATCAACTTGATACTGATCATCTGAAGTTAAAACTATTGTTTGTCGATTTGGTAAAAGACGTCTCTGCATTCCTTCAAAAGTCACTCGTCCCATAAGAATCGTATGGTTTAATGTTGTCTTTTTAAAATGTTGCAGTTCTTTTGGAAGATGCCAAGGTAAGATACCATTGACACCAATAACTCCATTTTCATCTTCAGCCCAAATGGCAATAATTTCCTTTGTCATACTAGTTTTCCTTCAATCTAAACTCTATCTATTCTACCAAAATTATAGCAATTTTGCTTGTAAAAAAATCGCTACTTTAAATTGCTAAATCAAATTTCAGCTGTGGCTTAACTGGACTATAATCAATCAATTCAAAATCTTCAGCTTTAATGTCAAAGAAATTTGTGCCATCTGGAACATTCAACATTAATTGTGGCATACAGTCACTTTCTTTTCTTCTTAATAATTCTTCAGCTTGCGGAAATTGGTTGTCGTAAATGTGTAAGTTGTTAATAAAATAGAAGAACTTACCAACTTTCCAGCCAAAATGTTTTGCAACCATCATTTGTAGTGCAACATATTGCATAGCATTGATATGGTGAGCTACCAACATGTCATTGGAACGTTGCACTAGTGTTGCATCCAAATAAATAGTTCCGTCGACACGGCGGACATCAAACATTGTTTGGAAAGCACATGGCAATAAGCCCTCACTTTCTTCAAAAGCTTGGTAATCCCATAAGGAAATAACGTTACGTCTATTCCAAGGATTATCTTCAAGTTGTTTCAAAATTTTATTGATGATGTCATGTTTTTTAACAACTGCACCATAACGCTGACCAATTGTTCTTGTGTCTCCTACTTCCCAATCATTCCAGTAGTGGACATTATATTTTTCTTCCAAAATGTCTAAACTATTTGATTGGTCTTGATAGATCCAGAGTAATTCTTTAATCGCTGATTTAATTGGAATTGGACGTAATGTTGTAATAGGAAATTCTCCCTTTGAGAGATCATACTCGGCAAAGGCACCAGTAATATACTTAGAATTAGCAGTTTTGCCGTCCTTATATTTTGGTCTAGCTTGTTCACTATAAACGCCTTGTTCCATAATTTTTTGAATATTGTCTTTGAATAGCTTATCTGCTTTTGTCATAAGGATATCCTTCCACCTTTTAATTCTGTTTATTATTTTACCAAATTATAGAAAAAATGCTAGGAGAAATGTCTTTGTCCCACTTTAGAGGCTTGAAATAATGGTAAAGTATAACTAATATACTTTTATAATCTTTCTTTTTAAGAAAATATGTTAAAATATTATAGATAAAATTTACAAAGAGGAAATAAATGAAAATAGGGATAGATAAAATTGGCTTCGCTACAAGTCAATATGTATTAACAATGGAATCATTAGCCCAAGCTCGTCAAACTGAGCTAGCAAAATATCAAAAAGGGTTAATGATTGATGCCATTAGTATCACTCCAATAACTGAAGATATTGTGACTTTAGCAGCAAATGCTTGTCAAGAAATATTAAGTGACCAAGATAAAGAAGAAATTGACATGATTATCTTGGCTACAGAAACGGGAATTGATCAATCTAAAGCAGCAAGTGTTTATATCCATGGATTATTAGATATCCAGCCATTTGCACGAGCAATTGAGATGAAAGAAGCTTGCTATGCTGCTACTGCAGCTCTCGACTATGCCAATGCTCATATCGCTATGAATCCTGATGCTAAAGTTTTAGTCATTGCCAGTGACATTGCCAGGTATGGAATTGCTTCAGGTGGTGAACCAACTCAAGGGGCTGGAAGTATTGCCATGCTAATTTCAAAAAATCCTCGCATCCTTTCACTAAATAACGATAATATTGCTCAAACTCGTGATATTATGGACTTCTGGCGTCCAAATTACTCAACAACACCTTTCGTTAACGGTCGCTTTTCAACAGAACAATACTTGGATACTTTAGCAACAACTTGGGAAAAATATCAAAGTAAAACACACAAATCGTTAAATGATTTTGCTGCATTTTGCTTTCATATTCCATTTCCCAAACAAGCACTTAAGGGCTTAAAAACCTTAATGGATGATTCTGTTTCAGAAGAAAAAAAGGCACAATTAGAAAATGCTTTTAATGATTCTATCCGCTTCAGCCGTCAGGTAGGAAACATCTATACTGGATCTTTATATATGTCACTCCTATCACTTCTGGAAAGTAATAAGACTTTGCAAGTAGGCGATAATATTCTCTTCTTCTCATACGGCTCAGGGGCTGTCTGTGAAATCTTTTCAGGCCAATTAGAAGCTGGTTATGCAGATATGTTGTCGATTTCTCACCAAGAAGTTCTAGATCAACGTCATGAAATTTCTATTGAGGAGTATGAAGCCCTCTTTTATGAAGAAGCTGAACGCGATGATGCCGGAAATGTTAATTTACCAACCTACAAAACCGGAGACTATCGACTCGATGGCCTTAGAGAACACAAAAGGATTTATCTAAAAAAATGACAGATAATCAACTAAACTGGTCAGGATTTTATAAAAAAACAATTGCTGAACGATATCAGTTACTGGCATCAGGCAACTTATTGACTCCTGATACTTTTCAAAGTTTACAAAATGAAGAGCTCCTACACATAGAGACTGCTAATCAAATGTCTGAAAATGTCATTGGTCGATTAGCACTTCCATTTAGTATTGTACCTGATTTTAAGGTCAACGGTAAAACCTACCACTTACCTTACGTAACAGAGGAACCTTCAGTTGTCGCTGCTGCTTCATATGCTGCAAAACTCATCGGACGCGCAGGCGGATTCCAAGCTCACATTCAGAATCGACAAATGATTGGTCAAGTTGCCCTTTATGATGTTCCTAATTTGGAATCAGCCCAAGCTGCTATTATGCATGAGACCGAAAGTCTCATCGAAAAAGCCAATCTTGCTTATCCTTCTATTGTCAAAAGAGGAGGCGGTGCTAGAAGAATTAGCTTAACCATCAAAGACCAATTCTTGATTGTCTACTTAACCGTAGATACTCAGGAAGCTATGGGAGCTAATATGGTAAATACGATGATGGAAGCCTTGGTTGATGATTTGATTGACTTGAGTAAAGGTAAGCCACTCATGGCCATCTTATCAAACTATGCAACAGAATCATTGGTTACAGCCAGTTGTCAAGTTCCTTTCCATTATCTCAGCCGTGACAAAGTTGAAGCAAAAGAGTTAGCCAATAAGATGGGCTTAGCCAGTCAATTAGCTCAAGTTGACCCTTACCGAGCTGCAACTCATAACAAAGGTATTTTTAATGGCATCGATGCTATTGTTTTAGCAACCGGGAATGACTGGCGAGCAATTGAATCTGGTGCTCATGCCTATGCATCTAAGGATGGCTTATATAAGGGCCTGACTACTTGGCATGCTGATTTTGAGACTGAGATGATTAAAGGAACAATTACGATACCAATGCCCATCGCCACAAAAGGTGGTTCAATTGGCCTTAACCCAAGTGTTGTCATTGCTCATGATCTCTTAAATCAACCAACTGCTAAAGAGCTATCAATGATTATTGCATCAGTTGGGCTAGCTCAAAATTTTGCAGCAATTAAAGCATTGACTAACAAGGGTATCCAAGCTGGCCACATGAAATTACATGCTAAGTCATTAGCTATGCTAGCTGGCGCTAGTTCTGCTGAAACTCCTCAACTTTTACAATTATTACTAAAAGAAAAGCACATGAATTTAGAGACTACAAAAGTGCTCTTACAAAGCCTTCGAAATAAAAAGATTTGAGTTTCTCAAATCTTTTTTTCTTGTCTTCTTTTTGAAAAAAACATTTGAATTTCTTCAAATGTTTAGGAGTTTGCATCTTTTAATCTGCCATATAGTAAATAATCAACTTGTTTCAAGTCAGCTACTGTTTTGCAATTTAGGGCGCACATAATGATAGCTAAGTCTTCTTTCCATCCATTGACAATTGCAATAACTTTTTCTTCGGGATATCTTTCAACTAAGGAAAGCATGGTTCGTGACATTCCAACGGCACGCGCACCTAAGATTAAACTTTTTACAATATCCAAAGGATTTCTAACGCCACCTGAAGCTAAAATTTCCACTTCATTTGACATATCTTGAATATTTAATAAGGTCTGAACAGTGCTTTGGCCCCAATTATTAAGATAAGAGCGTCCTTCACCTCGTTGATTTTCAATATAGGCAAAGGAGGTTCCACCTCGGCCAGAAATGTCAAAAGTCTTGATGCCAATATCTCGAGCCCGTTCAATTGTTTTGCGATCCATGCCAAATCCAACTTCTTTTAATACAAGAGGTACTTTTATTTGTTCAACATAATCTTTCAGATTACTTTCCCAATTTTTAAAAGTTCTTTCACCTTCAGGCATCAGTAACTCTTGCATCAGATTGATATGAATTTGTAAGAAAATAGGATCCATATCCGCAACTGTCTGAAGACCCAAGTCAACTGACTTGTCCAATCCAATGTTGGTTGCAAGGAGCATCTTGGGAGCAACTTGTCGCAATTGAAAAGATGATTTAACTTGTGGATTATTTAAAGCAGGGCTATAGGACCCAGTCACCATAGGAATGCCAGTAGCTTCAGCTACTCGAGCCAATTTTTCGTTGACAGCTTTGCCTTTTTCACTACCACCAGTCATGGCATTAATATAAAAAGGAAAGTCAAAGTCTTGATCTGCAAAATGTGTCGATAAGTCAACATCTTTTAAATCAAAACTAGGCAATGATGAATGAATCAATTCTATTTCGTCAAAGGAATTATAGTCTGATTCGTACTTTAAAGCATATTTTATATGATCATTTTTACGGTTGGTCATTAGTCACCCAATCTTTCCTGATAGATTACATGGATTTCTTCTTTGGCCCATCTCTCCTTGAGGATATCACTTTCACTTTCATTAAAAACAAAAGCAATACCACAATCGCCACCGCCTGATCCGGAGGATTTAGCTATGGCATCTAGGTCAAGACTAGCCACTCTCAAAGACAGTAGATCAGCTGTATAAATAGCCGAATCTAATTTTAGCAACTCTTGATTGACTTGCTCAAGAGCACTAATAAATTCTAATTTGTTACCAGTTTTCAAGGCTTCTATCACGGCTAGTGTTGCTTCCTGTGTATGCTTTAAAAAGCCTTGGTCAATTTTTGAGATGACATTTTTGACCATATTCTTTGAAATCGACGGATGCCCGGTCCAGCCAACCATAAATTGGCAGTCTAACTTAGGAAGAACCACTTCAATTTTGTAACCCCAGTCTAATTTCATGACTTGCTCAAAACTTAAGTCTTTAATCTTTTGGGCAATAGCTGCGCGGTCAAATGACCAATAAGCCACAGTTTGATTGAATGCAATACAAGCAATATCACCCATTGATCCATTATCACCTAATTTTAAAAGTGTATATGCAGCTAGTTTAAATAATAAATCATTGGACAGATGAATTTGATAGTAGGCTGCTAGTGCTTTAATGGTTAATACAGTAACACTACCACTTGAACCAATACCATATTTTTTACCATTTTCTTCTAGCTTGCCACTAATATGCAATTGAAATGGTCTCAAGTCATTTCTATCTTTTCTTAATATATTAGCGACAGTTGCAATTGATTCTTGGATTAATTGGTAATTGGTATCAGGAGTGAGATCAACAGAATAGTCAAACATGTCTGATTTAATCAAAAAATCGTCTGAACTATCAATAGTTGCTGTCATTTTAATTGGAATATACTTGAGCAAGGCAACTTGACCAGCTTTTAGAATCGAATATTCCCCTGCAATATATAGCTTTCCACCAGTTTCAACTTGAAAATTTGTCATTTATAATTCCTTAGTTTTAGAGACAATGATGTCAAAGTCTTTTTCAAAGATTGATGCTAATTGTTCAAGATCTTTTTCCAGACATAGAACTTTTACATTTGGTCCAGCATCCATGGTAAAGTAACATTGAAAACCAGCTTGACGCAATTCTTTTACTTTATCCATTGCTTTATAGGATCCTTCAATTAAATATGAAAATGATGGGGTAGAACTTTTCGTTGTTGCGTGCATAGCTAATGCATTTTTTTCTGTTAATTGTCCAACTTTTTCAAAATCATTTGCTTTTAGATAAGCAAGCATATCTTTGTAATCTTGGGCTGATTCTGTTCTCCACTTGTCAAAGGTTGTTGATGTTTCACGACATAGTTTCATTCCTTCGCGGCTTGAAACAGGCTTTCTGGCATCGTTAATAACTAACATAATCATGCCTAATTTCAAATCTGTTTCAACTGGATAGATTTCACCACTCTCTCTATCCCATGCTGCTAAAGGTCCAAAAAATGAGCGTGAAGCAGATCCTGATGCAAATTTAGCTTTTAGGGCTAATTCTTTTTGGGATAGATCAGTTTCAAATAATTCATTACAGGCTTTCACGAGCGCTGATAATCCACTTGAACTAGATGACAAGCCAGCAGCTGTCGGCATATTATTTTCAGTGTCAACTTTGACATATGGTTGATTTTCTTGACGGAATTGATCAATGATCGCTGTAACTTTTGCGTGCTCGGCTTGATTCTGCAATTGTCCATCAATATAAAATTGATCAGCTTGTGCCTCGACAGGTAAGAATGAGAGACTTGTTTCAGTGTACATATTTTCAAGTGTGAGTGAAATGCTACTTGTGGTAGGGATCATTTTTTGGGCATCATCTTTACCCCAATACTTGATGATTGCAATATTTGCATAAGATTTAACATTTACAGTTTTTGTATCCACGTATTTACTGCCCCTTTTTCCTCTAGTGCCTGACTAATTACCACGGCATCATTTTGACTATTTGCAAGTGCGATGATGCAACCTCCAAGGCCACCACCAGACATCTTAGCACCAAGTGCACCCTGTTTTAGTGCTTCTTCAACTAATTGATTTGATTTTTCAACACTGACACCTATTGCCTTTAAGTGCTCGTGTGCTTGTGTCATGCTTTGACCAATGCTAATGACATCTTTGGCTTTTATAGCTTCTTCCACATCTTCCGTCAATTGCCCTAAGGCTGCTAAATGTGGAAGATTACTTTCTTCAAACTTCGCAACCTTATTGACTGCTTCTCTAGTATGGCCATGAATACCTGTATCAGCGATCACCAAATAAGCATCAAGATTAATTTCTAAGCTGACAAATCCAACATTTCTAATAAACTTAATTGCCTGATCACTCAAACAAGTTTTTGCATCTAAACCACTGGGATTTGTATGTGCAATAATCTCTGCTTTATTGACCAAAATTTCCAATAATTGATCACTTAATTCTTGATCAAAATATGAAAATACTGCTCGTATGGCAGCTATTGAAACTGCTGCAGATGAACCCATTCCACGTCTTTGAGGAACCTGAGAAGTTATCTCATATGAAATTGGCTGATTTTTAATCTTTAAGTAATCAAGGGCAGAAAAAATAGCTGTAGACAGCGTATCATAAAAATCAAATTCTAATTTTTTTTCTGCTCTCCTAATTCGGCAGACTACTTCAATATCTTTTAAGGGTAAAGCTATTGCTGGAAAACCGTACACAACTGAATGTTCTCCCATTAAAATAATTTTACTGTGGGCTCTACCTATTCCTATTTTTTTACTCATAAACCTTGTCTTTTCAAATAAATTAATCTTTACTTTTACCTTACTATTTTACACTAAATGGCTAAAAATTGCGATAAGGAACCATTGTTTTAGAAAGTCACGAAGAAAATATAGAAAATTTTCATTAATTTTCAAAAAAAGAATCCGACTATGTGGATTCTTTTATACAGTTTCTTGTAGTTTAACCATTTGTGCGTATATTCCATTTTGTTTTAGAAGTGAAAAGTGATTTCCACGCTCAACAATTCTTCCCTTATCAAGGACTAGAATTTGATTAGCATATTGAACGGTTGATAGACGATGGGCAATGATAAAAGTCGTTCGACCAGTCTTCAGAACCTCCATGGCTGCCTGGATAATTTCTTCTGTTTCAGTATCAATATGTGAGGTTGCTTCGTCTAAAATAAGGATTTTGGGATTAGCAATTAAGGTTCTTGCGAAGGCAATTAATTGTCTTTCTCCACTTGAAAAAGAAGCACCTTTTTCATAAACAGGTTCATTAATGCCGTTTTTCAATCTATCTAGCATTTTTTTTGCACCAACTTTAATTAATGCATCTTCTACTTCATGGTCACTATAGGACATATTTCCCATCCTGATATTTGAAGCGATTGTTCCAGTAAAAAGATAGGGATCTTGAAGGACAATTCCCATCTGTGAACGGAGACTTTCTTTTGAAAATTCATGAATTGATTGACCATCGATTGTAATGATACCCTTTTGTGGGTCATAGAAACGATACAATAAATTCATGATTGAGGATTTTCCCGAACCGGTATGTCCGACAAGTGCGACAGTTTCCCCTTTATTAGTTGAAATAGAAATATCTGACAAGACTAATTTATTGGGGGTATAAGCAAAGTCAACTGATTCAAATACAACATCCCCATTAACCACCTTAATCTCTTCGGACTGTTCCTCTTCTGTCTTTTTTTCCAACAAGCTCATTAGTCGTTTACCAGTTGTTGTTGAGCGTTGAATATTTGGAAGCTGTCTTACCATATTACCTAATAAATCAAATAAGCGCATCAAATAATTAATATAGATAAATAATTTCCCAACTGACATACTAGTCTGTCCTTGCAAAAATTGATAACCAATAAATGCCAGTAATGCTGAAATGATTGTATATTTTATAAATTCGGTCAAAGTCCAAGAGGCAACTGAATCAGCAAAAATGATGTGGTCGTCAGCATTTTTCATCTTATCAATATGCGTCTTAAACTCATCCAAGACTTCTTTTTCCTGATGATAAAGCTGAATAATTTGAGCACCATTCATTGTTTCATTAACCTGTGTATTAATAGCACTTCTAGCTTGATAGAAGTCAGCCATATGTTTATCAGTCATTTTTTTATAGAATAATTGGATGCCATAAAAAACAGGGATAACCAGTAATAAGAAAAGTCCTGAACGACTATCTAGATAAATCATCACTCCATAAATAAAAACAATTTGAATAAAACTGATGATGATTTGTGATAAGAGATTATCATAGAATTGATTGCGTAACGTCTCTGTATCATTAACAATCCGGGTGGCTATTTTACCAGCAGGAACTTTATCAAAGTAAGAAATTGGCAATCTTTGCATGACATCAAAGGTTCTCTCTCTCAGATGTGACACAACCTTATTTGAGGAATAAATCAAGGTTCTAAAGGATAAGTATCTAAATACTGCCGTAATCAGTGTGATAGCAAAGTAATATGCGACCAACTGATAGAAAAGCTGGTGATTAATTTGCAAGCCTTTGGCTACGGGAGTTAATTGTTTATCAATAATTTCTTTTAGTAACAGTGGTGACAATTGTCCCGCTGCGGTAGCTATTAACAAAAGACATATACCAACTGTGAAACTGCCCCTTGCAATTTTTAGCTCTTTTAATAATTTAATTATGAGGCCCATTTTATACCTCCTGTGCTCGTTGTCTTTGGTACTGCTCATAGTACCAAGCTTTATTGTCAAGTAAATCTTTTGGTCGGCCTTCTTCAACAATTTCTCCATTATCCATAACAATAATCCAGTCAGCATGTTGGATGGCAGATAGTCTGTGAGTAACAATAATCGTTGTTTTGCCTAGTCGTTCTTCTTGAATGTGTCTAATAATCTGTATCTCGGTTTTCGCGTCGACTGCTGAAAGTGAATCGTCGAGAATTAATAAATCAGGTTCAGATAGGAATGCACGAGCAATCGATATCCTCTGCTTTTGGCCACCTGAGATTGATAATCCACGCTCACCAATTTGCGTTTCTAATCCTTCTTGCATATTCTCTAAGTCATTAGAAAAGGCCGCAGTCTCAATAGCTTTCATTATTTCTTGATGACTAGCATTCGATTTGCCCATGGCAATATTGTCTTGTACAGATTTAGAAAAGAGAATATGTTCTTGAGGAACATAACCAACTAATCTTTCAATGCTTGCTCTTTGGTAGTCAACAAAAGGTTTTTGATTAACTAAAAATTCACCGTCCCCTAAAGGATACTGTCGCAAAAATTGTTTGACAAGGGTCGTCTTACCAGACCCTGTTCGTCCGACAATACCCAGTGTTTGACCTTGCTTAAAATGTAAGGAAATATTTTTCAAACTTGGCTTACTACTTGTGGCATAAGAAAATTGATAATTACTTAGTTTGATTTCATCAAAATGCTGCAAGTGAATGGATCCATTTTCTTCTAAATTATCTCCAGTTTCAATTAATTCTTGTATTTTACCAAAAGAGGTTTTGCCTGTTTGATAAACTAAGATAAAATCTGAAATCATTGCAAAAGGTTCAACTAATGATACTAAGTACAATTGTAAAGCGATAACTTGACCTAGGGTCACTAAATGTTGCTCAATTCTTCCTAAACCGAGAATAATAATTAGTAATTCTCCGGCAACAATCATCACACTGAAAATTGGAAAGTAAAGCCCTCGAAAAGTAGCAATTTGATTCCATTTCCTAGCCAAATCATTTACTTTTTGACTAAATTGAAAACCTAAGTAATCCTTTTTACTATAGGCTCTCATAACTTTAATTCCTTCAACAGTCTCTAAAACTTCATCACTTAAATTTGAAATAGATTCTCTCGCCTCTTCGACTAAAAGTTCTTGTTTTTTTGTAAGATAATAGGTGGCCACCATCATCAAAAAAATTGGAATCATGCCTACCAAGGTCATCTGCCAAGAAATGAAAAACATGGTAGGTATAATAAAGGCAATCATCCCCCCTGCATAAAGTATAATCATTAGGCCGTAGCCAATGAAATCCATGAGTGCTTCTACATCAGTGGAGAAGCGAGTCATCATATCTCCTGATCTGAATTTCTCATAATAGGGTGTTCTCATAAATACCAATTTTTTAAAGGCCCTCTGTTGGATATCAAATTTAAAATGAACAGCCTCTTGAAATAAATTCATATGCCATAAATAAGCCGTAATATAAGATAAGATTGTTGACCCAAACAAAATAGCAATATGAGTGTATAAACTAACTCTGTCTAATGTATGAAGCGATATGTGATCAATCAGACTTTCAATTACTTTTGTAGGAATAACTAAAGTAGCATCATATATTATTAAACTAAGTGCGATTAGACTGTAGGTTTTTTTTCTTCTCTTCAAATATTCAATAATGAGTGAAATCATATCTTCCTCCTTCCCTCACTAACTATAAAATCAATAAATTTTGCACACAAAAAGCCCATGATAAAAAGTTCCTTTCTACCACGGGCTTAATTTTAGTCAGTCTAAGACATAACTAATTTTTTGCTTGAGAAAGGAGTTCAATATGACATGATTTTACGATTTGTTTGGTACGTTTCATATTCATGATCACGTTTCTCCTTTCATTTATTCATAATAAGAAGTTTAGCATAAGAAAAAATATTTGTAAATAGCTAAAATAATATTTTTGGAAACGTTTTATTATTTTTTGCTATAAAATAAAACAATCGTAAATAATATACTACACAATTGTCATATATGACAAAAAACAGTAATATTACTATTGCAACACATATTAATTCTTTAGGAGAGATTATGGAAAAGCATATTATTTTAAAAAGCAGTATTTTAAGTGTTGTAGCTGGTTTTTCAATGATGATTACTGCAGTTCATGCTGATCAAGTTGATGTCCAAATTCTTGGAGTTAATGATTTCCACGGAGCTCTTGATCAAACCGGTTCAGCTTATATGCCTGATGGTAAAGTATCTGGTTCAATTAATCCTAATACTGAGGTATTTGTTCAATACATTAAGAATTTAGAAGCAGCTGGTCAAACAGTTTCTGTTCCACTTACTGGTACAAAAAATTATGTTACATTGCAATTGAAAGTTCTTCAATTACAGATGCAAGTGGTCGTCATGACATGGTAAACAAAGTATATCGTGATCGTAATGGAAATGTTGTAGTGACTGAATTGGTTTCTGATCTCTTCACACCAATTCAAACACCAACTACACCAGCACCTGCAAAAGTTCCAGTAATGATGTCATTATTTGGACTTGTTAGCTTATCATATATTGGCTTTACAAAAAAGAATGAACATAAATAAGTATTAAAAAAGGTATAACTATTAAGTTATACCTTTTTTATATTAATTTTCCTTCCAAATGATCCATCTCATGTTGACAAATTTGTGCTGGTAATCCTGTAAGAGTAAGATTTTTTTCACGCCAATTCATATCTAAATACCGTACAGTAATTGTTTCAAAACGTTTAGTTGGTTTTGAGCCAGTTAATGATAAACAGGATTCTTCTGTTTGGTAGACATCAGATTGCTTAATAATTTGAGGATTAAACATGACCAAATCAACAAACCCCATACTAATAATGATAACAGCTTTTTTTTCACCAATCATATTGGCTGCGAGGCCAATACAGCGATCACGGTGATAGGTCAAGGTATCTTGCAAATCTTTGCCTATCCATAAATCCTCTTTTGTTGCAACTTGTGCTTTCTCGGAAAGAAATAATGGATCTTTTACAATGGTTCTTAACATATTTTCCCCTTTTCTTTATCATTATTAGTATATCAAAAAAAAGAACTCAGTGAGTTCTTTTTAGGTTTAGACTATGCCTTGGGCAGACATTGCCTCAGCAACTTTTAAGAAGCCAGCAATATTAGCTCCAGCGACAAGATTTCCTTCACAATCAAATTCTTTTGCTGCTTCAGCAGTATTTGTGTAAATAGATGTCATAATGTCTATTAATTTCTCATCAACTTCTTGAAATGTCCATGCCATTCGACCACTATTTTGAGCCATCTCTAAAGCTGAAACAGCTACCCCACCTGCATTAGCTGCTTTTGCTGGCCCAAACAATACACCAGCTTCTTGGAAAACTGCTACTGCTTTTAGCGTTGAAGGCATGTTTGCACCTTCTGCAACAGCAATAACTCCGTTTTCAACTAATGCTTTTGCATCATCTTCAGTAAGTTCATTTTGAGTTGCACATGGAAAGGCTAAATCAGCCTTGAGTGACCAAATTGAACCCTTTTCAGCATTAGTAAATTCAGCTTTTTGACGTTTCTCTGCATAGACATCAATTCGGTCACGGTCAACTTCTTTGATTTGTTTTAATAATTTCAAATCAATTCCTTCAGAATCATGAACAAAACCAGAAGAATCAGAAACAGCAATTACTTTTGCTCCTAATTCATGTAATTTTTCAATTGCATAGATAGCCACATTTCCAGAACCGGAAACAATTGCTTTCTTTCCTTTTAAATCTTGACCATTAGCTTTCAACATTTCTTGTGTGAAATAAACCAATCCATATCCCGTTGCTTCAGTACGTACTAGTGAACCACCAAAAGATAATCCTTTACCTGTAAGAACGCCATTTTGATATCCATTAAGTCGTTTGTATTGACCATACATATATCCAATTTCACGACCACCGACACCAATATCTCCCGCAGGTACATCCATATCTGGACCAATATATTTTTGAAGTTCTGTCATAAAGCTTTGGGCAAAACGCATGACTTCATTATCTGATTTGCCTTTAGGATCAAAGTTAGATCCCCCTTTACCACCACCAATAGGTAAACCTGTCAATGAATTTTTAAAGATTTGTTCAAAGCCTAAAAATTTAACAATTGATTGGTTAACAGAAGGATGGAAACGTAATCCACCTTTATAAGGACCAATGGCTGATGAAAATTGTACACGGTAGCCTCTATTAACTTGAACCTGTCCTTTATCATCTAACCATGGAACCCGGAATGAAACAATTCGTTCTGGTTCAACTAATCTAGCTAAAATATTTTCTTCTACATACTTAGGATATTTATCAAAAACGGGGATGAGCGACTGAAATACCTCTTCAACTGCTTGTAAGAATTCCTCTTCGTGAGAGTTTTCTGCTTTTACTTGTTCAAAGACACTTGTTACATATTCTTTTCCTGTCATTCAATCTTTCCTTTCTGAACTCTTTTAATAAGATAATAATTATTATAAATTTTCAGAATATTCTTGTCAAGCTTTTACTCAAATAAAAATTGAAAAAACTCCTTCAAAAATTTGAAAGGAGTTTAAGATTTCAATTGGATGTTTTGAACTGGCTATAATAGAGATCATAATAAAATCCACGAGCCTCTAGGAGATTGTAATGACTTCCTTGTTCAATAATTTGGCCATCTTTTAGAACTAGTATCTTATCTGCTTCTTGAATCGTTGATAAACGGTGATCAATCACAAAACTTGTTCTACCTTTCATCAAGCGTTTCATCGCTTTTTGAATTAATAATTCTAAACGGGTATCGACTGATGAGGTAGCCTCGTCCAAAATCAGTATTTTCGGATCTGCTAACAGCGCACGCGCAATAGTTAAGAGTTGTTTTTGCCCCAGAGAAATATTGCTTGATTCCTGGTTCATCATCATCTGATAACCGCCAGGCAAGGTACTAATAAAGTGATCAAAGTTGGCCGTCTCAGCGGCTTGAATGATATCATCTTCTGTCGCCGACAAATTCCCAAATTGAAGATTCTCTTGAATAGTCCCTTCAAACAACCAAGCATCCTGTAAAACCATCCCGAATTGCTGACGATAGGCTTGCCTAGAAATCTCTCTAATATCCATCCCATCTACAGTAATTGAGCCACTCTTAACATCATAGAAACGCATAAGAAGATTTATCAAAGTTGTTTTACCAGCGCCAGTCGGACCAACGATAGCAATCATTTCACCAGGTTCAACGTCTAAGGTAAAATCTTTAATCAGTGACTTAGAATCATTATAGGAAAAGTCAACTTGATTAAAGGATACTTGTCCTGTCAAGGGCACTGTTAGTGAGACATTTTCCTTAGAAAGATCTTCAGTTTCATCAAGAACCGTAAAAATCCGTTCGAGTGATGATTTAGAACTTTGAAGAACGGGAGCTAATTGGGTAATTGTTTGAATCGGCTGACTAATTTGCCAGATGTACTGAACAAAAGCCTGCATATTTCCAATAGCTAGTTTTCCTGCCAAAACTTGGAGTCCGGCTAATAGGGCTATAATCATATAGACCGAGTCAGAGATAAAATGCAATACGGGCATCATAATCCCAGATAAGAAACTTGCTTTGAACCCAACTTCTTGAAGGCGATCTGTGATGGCATGAAAGTCTTCCTCAGATCGATCCTCGCGACCATATAATTTAAGAATATTAAATCCGCTTAAATTCTCTTGAACAAAACCATTCATATCCCCTAATACTTTAGCTTGCTCCTTAAAGTAGGGTTGTGATTTTTTCAAGACAAATTGAGAAGAAAAATAGATTAAAGGAACGCTAATAATCAAAATTGAAGCCAAAGGCGCATTAATATAAAGGGCCATAATAACTGCAAAAGTAATCGTTAAGAAGGCATTAACAATTTGCAAAAAGGCTTGTTGTAAAGCATTTGAGACAGTTTCTACGTCGGATGTAAAGCGTCCCAACATATCTCCAAATTGATGCTTATCAAAATAAGAAACTGGAATTTTATTAATTTTATGACTTAAGTCCTGACGTAAATCTTTTATCCCTGATTGTACAGCCTTGGTCATAAAATAGTTAGAGCCATATGAACCGATTTCAAAAAAGACAGCACGGATAAAATATAAGAAGAGGATAAAAGCAATATAAGATTTATTAATCCCTGCCCCTTCTACTCCTTTAGCCATCTCAATGAGGTTATTTGATATCTCTGTAATAGCAAGACCAAGGACAAAAGGCTCTAAAGAACTCATTAAGGCACTAACGACTTTTAAAAGGACAGCTGAAATTAATGATGTTTTATATTTCCTAAGATAAGTCCAGATTCTTTTGAATACATGTTTTTCTGTCATTAGTCAGCTACCTCCTTTTTACTATTTAATTGAGATTTGGCAATTTCAGCATAAATCTCATTACTTTCTAGTAATTCTTCATGCGTCCCTCGACCAACAATTTGTCCTTGATCAAGAACAATGATTTGATCAGCATCCATAATTGTTCCAACACGCTGAGCGACAATTAAGACAGTTGCATTGTCCGTCACTTCTTTCAAGCGTCTTCTTAATTCGGCATCTGTCTTATAATCTAATGCTGAGAAGGAATCATCAAAGATGTAAATATCTGGTTTTTTAACGACTGCTCGGGCAATCGACAATCTTTGCTTTTGTCCTCCAGATAGATTGCTTCCAGCCTCAGCCAAATGCGTTTGATAACCTTCCTCACGGCTGGCTATAAATTCGCGAGCCTGAGAAACCTCTGTGGCTTGATCTAGTTCTGGTAGGCTAGCATCTGCTTTTCCATATTTTAGATTATCTTCGATAGTCCCGGTGAATAGCAGAGCTTTTTGTGGAATAAAGCCTATCTTTGCACGCAAAGCTTTTAGTTGGTAATCTCTGACATCGATGCCGTCGACCAGTATTCTCCCGAATGTAACATCAAAGAATCGAGGGATTAAATTAACAAGGGATGACTTACCTGACCCTGTCGATCCAATAAAAGCAATGGTTTCCCCAGGTTTTGTTTTAAATGAGATATTTTGAAGGACAGGATTTTCTGTCTCTCCAGGATAAGAAAAGGTAACATTATCAAATTCAAGGTAACCTTTAGTTTCACTTTCAGTAATCCCATCCTCATTTTTGGAAATTGAAATTGGCATATCCAGCACTTCATTAATTCGCTTGCTTGAAACAGACATGCGAGGGTACATGGTAAAGAGATTGGCAAACATCAAGAAAGAGAACATGGCATGGAAACTATATTCAATAAATGCTACTAAGTCACCAATTTTGATTTCTTGATTTGTTAAAGGATCTAAAGCAAACCAGACAATTGCTACAATCATTGCAATAATAATTTGGACAAATAAAGGCTCTGTCAAACCAGTCAGTGTGAATAATTGACGTGATGTTTCAGCATATTCTTGGTTCTTTTGAGCAAAACGTTCTTCTTGAAAGTCCTCTCTTGAAAAAGCTCTGATAACACGTAAACCTGTTAAATTTTCGCGAACAAGCTGGTTAATCTTATCCAGCGTATTTTGTTGTTTCTCAGATAAGGGTTTGGTTTTGATAGCAACATAAATAACTACAAAAACTAGTAATGGCATCAATACAGCCACAATCCAAGCAAGCGAAGGACTGGTTAATAGTATCATCACCACAGAAAAAATCATCATCAATGGTGTCACAACACCTAATCTTAATGACATTTCAGCAAATTGCATAAGTACAAAGGCGTCATTTGTTATCCGAGTCACCAATGATGAGACACCAATTTTCTCATACTCCGTATGAGAATAGTCCTGCAAGCGGCTGTACATGTCATTGCGAAGTTCCTTAATCATTGTTGTTGTTAATTTGCTGGAAGCATAGGATAGAATGATCCGTCCAATAACTCCTAAGACAACAATGATAAACATCATCATAGCCCAATAATATAAAGCATCTGTATTGTTTTGAACAACTCCTTGGTCAATCATCTTGGCCAAAATTGTCGGGAGTCCTAAGTTAACTAATACGAAAAAAATAGCTCCTACAAAATCTAAAAACAGCCAATACTTTTTGTTTTTTAAATAAGACCAAATTAATCCCATTCAACACCTCCATTTGATACATTAAAAGAAGTGCTAGCAGCACTCCTTACTTTATTCTAGTGTAACATAAATTATTTTTTTATCCTATAATTTTCAAATAATTACAATTTTTTTATCCTAAAATTTTCAAATAATTACAATTTTTTCATCATCCAAATATCCATAGCATGATGGTTTTGATTATTAGGTAATGGTTTTGATAATTTTTCATAACCATGATGACGGTAAAAACTGATAGCTTCTTTTAAAAGCGACGAGCTTTCCAAATAGATAGCTTGATAGTCATGTTCCTTGGCTTCTTGCTCAAGGTGTTCTATGAGTGCGCTAGCAATTCCTTGACGACGAGCTTCTTTTGTCACATAACATTTTTGTAATTCTGCTATTTCAGGTGTTAGTCTAGCATACCCTGCTCCGCCTAGAATTTTGTTTTCACTACTCATCACGAAATACTGTGATTTCGGCGCTTCACTGTAGTAACTTGTTAAGTGATTTAATTGTGGGTCGGTATATGCTGTTCCCTCTTGGTCCAAACCTACTGCTTCTAAGGATTTTTTTATTATTTGGGCTATAGCTTGGTCATCTTTTTCCTCGATAGGTCGGATTGTCATAGATTATTCCTCTAGTTCACTAAGATACTCATAACGGTCATACATCTCTAAGAGTTCTTTATTCATTTTTTCAACAGATGCTTGCAGATCCATTAGTTGGCCGTAATCTGATGTTGAAATAGTTTGCATCTCTTGCTCAGTCGCTTCTATCTTATCTTCTTGTTGGGCAATTTTATCTTCAATTTCTGCCCATTCTTTTTTCTCTAGATAAGACATGCGCTTCTTCTGATTAACCATAACTTTTTTTGTCACTTTAAGACTTTCTTGTTTCAAACTTTGGCTGATTTCATTTTTTTCAAAGTCTTTTTCGTCCAAATAATCACTGTAGTTTCCAAAGAACTCTCTGATTGTACCATTTTCAAAAGCTAGAATTTTATTTGCTACCTTATCTAAAAAATATCTGTCATGACTGACAGTAATTACGGGACCATTAAATGATTGCAGAAAACTCTCCAAAACAGTCAAAGTGGCAATATCCAAATCATTGGTCGGTTCATCTAATAGGAGAACATTGGGCTTCTCAATCAAGATTTTCAAGAGATACAATCTTTTTTTCTCACCACCTGATAATTTTGAGATTAAACTACCATGAGTAGATCTTGGAAAGAGAAATTGTTCTAATAATTCACTGATACTAGTTGAACCACCGCTTGTTTTTACTTCATCCGCAATCTCTTGCAAATAAGTAATCATCCGTTTATTGACATCCATATCTTTGATTTGTTGTGAAAAATAGCCAATTTTTATTGTTTCACCAATGTCTATTTTTCCAAATTGAGCCTGCAAATCTGCATTAATCAAATGAAGAAGGGTCGATTTCCCAACGCCGTTATCACCAACTATCCCAATCCTGTCTCTATTTTGAATAATCAGTGAAAAGTCATTAATCACTTTCTTATCATCATAGCCAAATGTTACATGATCAAAACTAATTACTTTTTTGCCAATACGACTCGTTTCAAAATTTATATCAAGTTGATTTTGATTATTATCAACATGAACTTCTGTTTTTAAGTTATGGAATCGACTTATTCGAGCTTGTTGTTTTGTTGCTCGAGCTTGTGGCTGACGTCTCATCCAAGTTAGTTCTTGTTTATAGAGCTGTTTCTTTTTATGTAAGTTTGCAGCGTCTCGCTCATCCTGTTCCGCCTTTAAACGGACATAATCTTGATAATTCCCTTGATACTCTGTCAAACTTGCATTATCAAGTTCAAAAATACGAGTTGCTAAACTATCAAGGAAATAACGATCGTGGGTGATAAAAAGCACTGTTTTTTTGCTAGCTTTTAAATAATTAGTCAACCAAGAAATAGTATCTATATCCAAGTGATTGGTAGGTTCATCTAAGAGCAAGAGGTCCGCCGAGCCAAGTAAAACTTGAGCCAATTGGACACGTCTACGCAAGCCCCCGGATAATGAGCCTACTTTTGCTTGTAGTTGATGAATACCTAATTTCGAAAGAACTGTTTTGACATCACTTTCAATCGACCAAGCATCTAATCGATCCATATCAGCCATTACTTTTTCTAAAAGACTTTGGTTAGACTCTGAGTAATCTGCCATTAACTTTTCATATTGTCTAATTAATTGCATTTCTTGTAAATCCGAAGAAAGGACTGTGTCAATGACGGTGGTTTGATCATCAAACACCGGATCTTGCGTTAAGTAAGCAATATTATAACCATTTGCTTTTGTTATTGGAGAGATATCCCCATCAAAACCAATTTTTTCTGAAAGAACATCAAGTAGTGTTGTTTTCCCAGTTCCATTAACCCCAATAATACCAACTCTGTCAAAATCATGTATTAAGAATGAAATGTCTTTAAATACTGTTTTGTCTCCAACGGTCTTACTTAATTTTTCAACTAATAAGTCACTCATTCACTTTCTCCTTAGCAACAAAAGCCAAAATATCTGCTTTTTGATTTGCAAGACTACCTTCTACAATAGCAATTTCAATTTTCTTCAACAAACTACCTAATTGTGGACCTGGTTTCATCCCAAATTCTTTTATTAATGTTCCGCCATTAACACAAATTTCATGTTTATCATGAATAATTAGTTCTTTATCAAACTCATCTATTAAATTATATTCAGCTTCTAAACCTTTTGCTTCTCTTAAATTTTCACATAGATAAGCTAAGTCTTTTCCATACTTGTAAATCGTTGATTTATTATAGGATGATGACAATCTTATCTGATATAAATTAATCATTTTAGTGACAATTTTTTGGAAATCATTGGAGGTTTTCCAGCTTTTTAGAAATTCTTTTGGACTTTCTACTTGTAATGTCAGAATCAAATTGGCCCAAGCTTGTGGACTATTGCTATAAATAAAATCATCCGCTACTTCCAATAGCACATTTCGTAGTTCACTCTCTTTATTGGCTAAACCAGGGAGGTAGAGATGTGCTTTAGCATTAATTAAAAGGCGTAAGCCTCTCTTCCATTTATCTGCAATAAGTAATTTGTCAAATTCAATGAATGAGCGTTCAACTGATATTTTTTCTAATAATGGGGCATGTGAACACATTGCTACGAAAGTTTCTTTTTCAATAGAAAAGTCTAATGTTGCAGAAAAGCGAAACCCTCGCATAATCCGTAAAGCATCTTCTTCAAAACGTTCTTCGGCTTTTCCAACTGCCCGTAATTCTTTGTTTTTTATGTCTTCTAAGCCGGTAAAAGCATCAATTATTTGTCCAGTTTCGTCCAACGCTAATGCATTAACTGTAAAATCTCTTCTTTTTAAATCTTCTTCCAGAGAACGCACAAAAGAGACCTGGCTAGGTCTTCGATAATCAACATAAACATCCTCAGTTCGAAAGGTAGTGATTTCATACTCACCACCATTTTCAAGGACTAAAACTGTTCCATGTTCAATCCCAATATCAACAGTTCTTTCAAAAATATTTTTCGTTTCTTGAGGATAGGATGATGTTGCAATATCTACGTCATGAATTGGCCTATCTAAAAGAATATCTCTGACTCCACCACCAACAAAGTAGGCCTGAAATCCAGCATCTTTTATTTTCTTTAATATTGGTAAAGCCTTCTGAAATTCAGAAGGCATTGTCATTAATTTCATAGTAAATTCTCTAATCCGTATACTAATTGATCTTTTTTGATAACTTCTTTTATTGCAATCTTAACACCTTGCATAAAAGAGTCTCGATTATAGGAGTCATGGCGAATTGTCAAGCCTTCTCCCGGACCACCAAAAATTACTTCTTGATGAGCGACTAGTCCTGGTAAGCGGACACTGTGGATATGGATTCCATTGTAGTTAGCTCCTCGAGCTCCAGCAAGTAATTCTTCATCTTCAACTCTGTATTCTGTACTATCTGCCTTAGACCGAGTAATCATTTCTGCAGTTTTCATTGCTGTACCACTAGGAGCATCTTTTTTCTGATTGTGATGCAACTCAATAATTTCTAAATCTGGGAAATATTTAGCTGCTTTAGCTGCAAATTCCATTAAAAGTAAGGCACCTATGGCAAAATTTGGAGCAATTAATCCACCTACTTGTTTAACTTTAGAAAGTTGATAAAGCTCTTCTAATTGACTGCTGGTATAACCAGTCGTCCCAACAACTGGACAAAAGCCATTTGTAAGCGCAAAAAAAGTATGTTCATATGCTACTGCAGGATTTGTAAAATCAACCCAAACATCTGCATCAAAACCAACTAAATCTTCTATAGAATTGAAAACAGGTATGCCCTCAATTTCTTTTTCAACTGCTTTCGGATCAAGTAAAGCAACAACTTCTAAATCAGCTTCTGATTTAACCATATTCAGCGTCGTTGATCCCATTTTTCCATTAAAACCAGCAATAATTACTTTTATACTCATGTCTGTCCTACTATTTTCTACATTTTAGGAGAAAACCCAATAGCTACTGCACCTGAACCTAAATGTGTTCCGACAACTGCACTAAAATCAGCTTCGATAAGATTAATGTCAAGGCCATTGTCAGTAAGCATTTTTTTTAAAAGAGTTGCTTTATCATTTGCATTTGCACTGATTATCGAAAAATCAAAATCACCGGTATCATTCAATTCGGTAACTATCTCAATAAGACGTCTTAATGCTTTTTTCTCAGTTCTAATTTTCTCAAAAACGACAATTTTACCATCTTGATCGAAATTTAAGATTGGCTTGATACTTAAAAGATTACCTAATAAAGCTGACCCATTAGACAAACGACCACCTTTAACAAGGTGATTTAAGTCATCTACTAAAATATAAGCTGATGAATGATCAATTTGAATTTGTAAATTAGAAACTATTGTTTGAAAATCAAGATTTTGATCATACCACTTAAAAATGTTAGTTAACATATTATAAACGGGAACTGATGCTAATTTACTATCTGGGAAAGCAATGGTCAATCGTGGATGTTCTTCGACTAAAAATTGACAATTTGCCCAAAATCCAGAGATTCCCCCTGCTAAGAATAAGCCAATAACATGACTATAACCATCATTTTCAAGTTCTGTTAATAACTCATCTAATTCCGATAAAGCAGGCTGACTAGTTTTTGGCAATTCAGGACTAGCTGCCATTTTTGTGTAAAACTCATCTAGAGAAATGTTTTTTCCTTCATAGTATGTTTCACCATCTATCATGATTGGAATATCTAGTACAAATAGATTATCTTTACTAGTCAAGCTATTTGGTAAATAACTGGTATTGTCCGTTATTACTGCTAATTTCATTAATTTTTAAACTCCAAATTGAATCCCGGTCTATCTAAAGCAATTTCTGTTACTTCAAATGTCAACCTTTGTACCATGTCTAACAAGGGTGCTGCAAGTGATTCTACTTCTTCTTGTGAAAATTCACTTGGTTTCTCAATCAAACGATCCACAATTTTCACCATTTGAGAAATAACCCCACTAATTACAAATTCATCTTTAACTATAACAAATTGTAAAACTGAAACAATAACAGTTTCATTCTTTTCTTCGTCTTTGTCAATTAATTGAAAAGTAACTTCGAAATTTGTTTCAGGAATTCCATTTTCGGCTTCCCATTCTAAATTTCTTGCATCATAATGATACTGATTGACAAATTCTTTTTCTCTAATTAATTGCATGGTATTCTATTCTCCTTGAGCGCGATAATATCCATTATAGCATAAGTTTTTCTTTAGATAAAGCAAGGGTCATTTAGTATTTTTTCTGTGGATGTTTTTCAATAATTTCAGGATATTTATCTAAAACAGCTTGTCCTTTTGGAAGCAAACTGTAGGATCTTAAATCAAAGCATTTTCCCAAAGATTCCTCATTATAACTTATAGCAATTTGATTCTCTAAATCTAGCCGTTTCATCTTTGAAAGGCCGCTTACTCCTTTTTCTTTTAAGAATTCTTTTAATTGCAGAGCAGATAAATGAGGGAGAGATTGAAAAGCAGAATCGACAGCAACGTAATTGTTTTCGATAAGCCAGTTTAACTCTTTTTCAGCATCAATCCCATAAGTAGTGTAAAAATACTTATGATGAGGATTTTCGGTTGTATATGTCCCAAATTGAATTCTCCAAAGCATAATGACATGGCCTGGTAACAATCCCTCCTCAGTCCTTATCATATTTCTTTTTGGAATAGGCTTTTGACAAAGCTCTATCTCATACTTGGGATGTACAAAGGGCAATTCATCATGATTTTCATATACTTCTTTTAATGTTTTCATATGAATATTATACCAAAAAAAAATCACTCTAAAGAGCGATTTACTTGTAGAAATTGATTTTATTGATTATTTTTATAATCACTCCAAGCTTGGTCTTGGGCAAGAGTGTCAGCACTTGTGTATTGACTACGGAATGAATTCCATACTTGTTCAACTGTTGTTGAAGGGGTCGTGCTACTAACTGTTGTATGAGTAGGGGCAGTTTGAGTAGGGGCAGCTGATGTTGTTTGGCTATATGCAACGTTTGGATCTGTCACGCCATTTGCTGGAGCTTCTGGAGTAACAACATCATAAGCAGTAAGTCCATAAGCCTGAATAATACTGTTTAACTTTACATTATAAGATGTATCAGTTGCATATAAACCAGTTAAGGCTGCCGTCGCATCCTGGTACGACAAGGTATTTGATTGTCTAACACCTGCATAAGTCGGTGTACTTAATAGTGCAGCATAATCTGATAAAGAGTCAGCAATACTTGGATAAGAACGAAATGCCTGATCGATTTCGTAGGCATTTCCATTCCCATCATCTTCCCATGTTTTCATTGTAACAGAAGCACCATTATAAGCACCTTTGATACCAAAGAAATTATTGTTAGGTGCAGCACTTAATCCAGATTGGCCACTATTCGATTCTAGGACGGCTTGAGCGATCATAACTGATGCGTATAAATCATTAGCTTGTGCTATTTGACTAGCAGTACCTGCAATTTGATTAATAAATAATTGAGTTTGTCCTGTTGACATTGTCTCAGCTGAAACCTTCATTTCCTTTTGTTTGTGACTTGAAGAAAAAACAGCAAATAGGATTAAAGTAAATAGTCCTAAAAAGAAAAATAGTTTCTTACCTTTCTGAAGCGTCATATATTTATTCCTTTATTTCAATTTTAGTTTGGAATAATATTATAACACAAGTATTTAGTATTTAACTACAAGATTCTCATTTTTATTATTTTTGATAAATTCTTGTAGTCATTTTGTTATCTTTTCGTAAAATGGAGATATTAAAAAGGGTAATCAAAATAATATAAATGATAAGAGGCAATCAATTGATTCAATTTACTATCGTAAGTAGTATCTGTTGCATACCGACCTGTCAGAACCGAAGTAGCCTCCTCATATGTTCTTGATTGGTATTTATGAACATCTTTATACAAAGGGTCACTTAAGACATTAGCATAGTCACTAAAACCATTTTTCATTGTCCCATAAGCTCTAAATTTTGCATCTATTTTATAGAGATTACCGTTTCCATCATCTTCTGTTGTTTGTAATACAACTGATTTGCCATTATATGATCCTTTTATTCCAAAAAAGTTAAAATAAGGTTCTTGGCTCAGCTTAGATTGACCGTTTGTTGATTCAAGGATGGCCTGTGCAAGCATAATTGAGGTATACAATTGATTTTTCTGAGCAATCTGATGCGCCGCATGAGAAGCTTTTCCAACGAACTGAACTGTCGTTGATTCTTGATATACTGCTAACTGATTTTTAGCTCCTTTTAAACTAAAGACTGAATAGACTGCAATAAAAAGCATCAACGTTAAAACAGCTGTTTTAAAAAACCGATCTTGATTTTTCTTATTGCTTCTCCTTTTTCTTGTGGAGTACTTTCTTTTTGCCATACAACCCTTTCTACAGTGAACTTCTATTCTTTAGTATAACAAAAAAACTAGAATCATTTAAGATTCTAGTTGAAGTTTTATGCTTTTTTACGAAGTGCTCCGAAGAGTAAGCCAGATACGACTGCTCCAATTGCAATGAAGACTAGGTATAAAATTGGGTTACTTGTAAGGGCAATAACGAAGATTCCTCCGTGAGGAGCCATTAATTTGATTCCTGATAAGCCAACTAAAGCACCTGTCAATGCTGAACCGGCGATGAAACTTGGAATAGCACGTGCTGGGTCAGCTGCACCAAATGGAATTGCGCCTTCTGTAATGAATGAAAGTCCCATAATGATGTTTGTTAATCCAGATTCACGTTCTTCTTTAGTAAATTTATCTTTAAAGATTAGTGTTGCTACAAATACTGCTAAAGGAGGAACCATCCCCCCGGCCATAACTGCTGCCATAACTACTGAACCACCATTTGCAACAGTTGCTGCTAAGGTACCTGTACCAAAAACATAAGCTGCCTTGTTAACTGGACCACCCATATCTACAGCCATCATACCACCTACTAGTAAGCCCATAAGAACAGCTGAACTTCCTGAAAGTCCTTGTAAGAAGTTATTTAAAGCTGTATTAATTGCGGCCATTGGAATGTTAACAAATAACATTAAGAATCCAGTGATTAATACCCCAAGTAATGGATAAAGTAGGATTGACTTAACACCTTCTAATGAGCGAGGTAAACCAGCTAGTAATTTACGAAGAGCAAGAATAACGCCACCAGCTAAGAAACCACCAACTAATGCTCCTAGGAAACCTGATGGGACACCAGCAAGCATAAGCGTTTTTTCTCCACCTGCTGCAAAAGGTACTTTACCAAAGGCAAGTCCGTTCGAAGCAATAGCACCTGCAACAAAACCTGCTACCAAACCTGGTTTTTCAGCAATAGAATATGCAATATAACCTGCTAATACCGGTAACATAAATGAAAAGGCTGCACCACCAATATTTTTAAAGATTGCAGCAATCTCATGGTAAGAACCTAAGTTACTTAGTTGATCTTTTGGAACACCTAAAATGTTATCTAAAAGGAAAGCAAGAGCAATCATGATACCTCCACCAATAACGAATGGTAACATTTGAGATACACCACCCATTAAGTGTTTATAGAAGGCACTGCCTAGACCACTTTTCTCAGTCGTTTTGACAGTATTAACACTATTTTTTGCATGATAAGTTGAAGCTTTACCTTCTAAAATAGTTGAGATTAATTCCTCACTTTTCTTGATACCATCAGCAACTGGACGAGAAATCAATTGTTTACCATCAAAACGATCCATTTCAATAGCTTTGTCCGCAGCAATTATAACACCACTCGCCTTAGCAATATCTTCTGATGTCAATTTGTTTCCAACACCCGATGCGCCATTTGTTTCAACTTTGATACTAACACCCATTTGAGCAGCTTGTTTTTTCAAAGCTTCTTCAGCCATGTATGTATGTGCGATACCAGTGGTACAAGCTGTAACAGCAACAATGAAATCTTTTCCATCTACACTAGTTGGCTCTACTCCTGTCGCTTTTTCTGATTCAGAGGCATCAAATAAAGCAATAACATCGTCTTCAGTTGATGCTTTTCTTAATTGATCGGCAAAGCCATCTTTAAGTAAGTATTGTGATAGTTGAGCAAGTGCAGCTAAGTGAGTATCATTTGCTCCCTCAGGCGCTGCTATCATAAAGAATAGATCTGTTGGCTGACCATCAAGAGATTCATAATCAACTCCCTTGTTTGATTTCGCAAACAATACGCGAGCATGGCGTACCACTTCATTTTTACAATGGGGCATTGCAATACCATCACCTAGCCCAGTAGATGTTTGTGCTTCACGGGCCATAATACCATCTTTGAATGTATCCATATCAGATACGATACCCTTAGCAACAAAACGAGAAACCATTTCTTCAATAGCAGCTTCTTTTGTTGTAGCTTGTAAATCTAAAATCATTAAATCTTTTTTTAGTAAATCTTGAATTTTCATCGTATTTCTACCTCAACTTTTTTATATGTTTCTTGAATAAACTCAATAGTAGCCAAATCATCTGAGAAGGCTGTAGATGTGCCACAAGCTACACCCCATTTTAATGCTTCAATTGGATTTTTCGATTTCACAAATTCTCCAGTAAATCCAGCAACCATTGAATCACCAGCTCCAACAGAGTTTTTCACCTGCCCTTTAATCGGTTTCGCGAAATAAGCTGCCTCCTTAGTAACTAACAAAGCACCATCACCTGCCATTGAAATAATAACATTCTGAGCACCCATATCTAGAATTTTTCTAGCATAATGTTCAACATCATCAAGTCCTGACAAAGTAACTTTGAAAATTTCTTCTAATTCATGATTATTCGGTTTAACTAATAATGGATTATAAGCTAATGAATCCAACAGTGTTTGTCCTTCGAAATCACAAACAACCTGAGCTCCCGTATTTCTAACTAAAGGGATCAATTTTTTATAGATTTCATTACCTAAACTACTTGGTGCCGAACCAGCAAAAACTACTGTATCTTCATCTGATAGCTTGGATAAAATTACTTCTAGTGCAATTAGATTCTCCTCTGTTATCTTTGGGCCTTGACCATTTATTTCTGTTTCTTTTTCGGATTTTATTTTAACGTTTATACGCGTATCTTCAGCCACATTAACGAAATTTGAAATAATTCCCTCGTTGACTAAAGATTCTTGAATAAAACGACCTGTAAAACCACCTAGAAATCCCGTCGCAGTATTTTCTGTTCCCAACCTTTTTAAGACGCGACTAACATTAATACCTTTTCCACCAGCAAATTTATCATCACTATCCATTCGATTCACAGAGCCTGTCTCTAAATGGTCAATTCTGACAATAAAATCAATTGAGGGGTTAAGTGTCACAGTATATATCATACTTCAATCACCTTGGCCTTTTCTTTTATTTTACTCATAAGCTTACTTGAAGATACTTCTGTGATGATTCCAATATCATCAATTGGAGCGACATTGATAAATGAGATATGTCCAATTTTAGAAGCATCGACTAATATGTATGAAGTTTTAGCATTTGCAATAATAGCTCTCTTGATAACTGCTTCTTCCATGTCTGGTGTGGTAAGATAATTCTCATCAACGCCATTCATACCAAGGAAAGCTTTATCAAAATTCATTGTATGGATTTGTTGCAAAGCAAGTTGACCAATACTAGCATCAGTTGTCTGCTTAACAAAACCTCCAATAATAATCGTTTTAATTTCCATATCAACAAGTTTAGCAGCATGGTGAATTGAATTCGTCACCACTGTAACATTATTTTGTTTAATTAATGGAATCAGTAAATCAGTAGTTGTACCCGCATCTACAAAAACAACATCATTGTCATTGATTAAGGTTGATGCCTTTTGAGCAATTGTTAATTTAACTTGACTGTTTTTGACAGATTTTTCTTGATTTGATAATTCTTCTTTTAATGAATGAGCTAATTCAGCACCACCATGAACGCGGTGAAGCTTTCTTTCAAGTTCAAGTTCATCTAAATCCCTACGTACAGTTGATTCTGACGTATTTAAAAGAAGTATCAAATCATCCAATGCAACATAATTATCTTTGGTAATTCTTTCCATGATAATCTGTTTTCGTTTAGATTTTAAGATAGCAATACCACCTTTCTGAAATCGGTTACAGATAAATTATACTATAATATCTTTCAATGTCAAGCATTTACTTTCAAAAACAGTCATAAGGATTTTTAATAAAAGACTAAAGAATGTTTAGTCTTTTGGGATTATAAGCAAACTTCGAAATAATAATATTCTTTCCTATTCTCAAAAAAATCTACTATTATTTAAAATAATATTATCAATATTTAAAATTCAGGAATACATTTCTGTATGACAAAAATGACTTAAAACCTGTATTTCAGCTAATAATGGAGGAAATCGCTTGTGTTCGGAACACCTATAGTAGTATAAAAAAAGAAGACAAATGACTTTGTCTTCACTCTGGAATGACTAGACAATGACTAGTCATTTTAATTATTTAATTTTTAATACATCTTCTTTAGTGTGAACTAATTGAGTGATTAAACGACAATATGGTGTATCGATTCCAAGTTTTTGTCCTTTAGAATTCACAGCGCCGTTTAAGAAATCAATTTCAGTTTTACGGTG
Organism: Streptococcus parauberis NCFD 2020; assembly: GCF_000187935.1. Classification (NCBI taxonomy): domain Bacteria; kingdom Bacillati; phylum Bacillota; class Bacilli; order Lactobacillales; family Streptococcaceae; genus Streptococcus; species Streptococcus parauberis. The sequence continues at coordinate 320,223 of NZ_AEUT02000001.1, read as the reverse complement.
GTTTTGAACTAAATCTTGATGCATAGATGGATAATGATGTGCTGCTTTTACAGAAGTATCCATTACATATTTAGTAATTTCAGCTTCATCTAAACTAACGCCTTCTGCTTCACCAACCATTACAAATTCATGGATGATTTCTTCAACCATTTTAACACCATTTTCACTTGCAAACAATTCACCAATTGTACAATCAAGTATAGCACAAGTTGAATTCATTGTTCCGTTAACACAAGCTTTTCTCCAGATATTTGGAAGAACATTTTCATCATATGTAGCAAATAATTTTGCTTCTGTAAGCATTTCAGCTACTTGATGACCAGCATCTTGATTAGATTGATCCATGCTTTGTAGATTTAAGGCACCTACACCTTGTAAATGAGCATGTCCTGGTCCTTCAAGTCCAGCTGTCCAAACTGTTACACCCATAAGAATATTATGTTCTGGAATATATTGACGAATAACTTCTTCGTGACCTAGACCATTTAGTAAGCAAAGGACTTTAGTTTCTTTGCCAATGATACCTTTAATGTCTTTCAACATTTGTGGTAATTGCATAGCTTTTGTAAATAAGATAATTAAATCTGCTTCTCTTGTAGCTTCAGTTGGTTTCATAATTGGAAGGAAAACAGTTTCTTCCACATCACCTGAAATCTTTAATCCATTATTTTTGATAGCATTAATATGATCTTCCCAGTTATCTAATAAAATTACTTCGTTATTTGTTTTAGAGATTTGGTAACCAAAACGGCAACCCATAGCACCTGATCCAGCAATATATACTAACATAATTTTCTCCTATTACCCTTCAAATACAAAGATATCATCTTTGTAAAGTTTTAGTACGTCTTTACAAATTTTATGTGATGCAAACGCAACACCAAATGGAATAATTAACCAAGCAAGGATGATGATAAGAATATTGCTTCCACCAGCAAGTGAAGCAATAGGTCCTACCGCACCTACTAAACCAAAACCAGATGAAGCTGGGGTACCAACAAGGTTAAACATTGGAATAGTTAAAGAGCTAATTGCTGCTGTTACAAGCATTGGAATAGCCATTACTGGATGCTTGAGGAAGTTTGGCATCATCATTTTCATTGCACCTAAAGCAATCGCAATAGGAACACCTGATTTGTTAACTTTAAGTGTAGCCCACACAAGAACTGCTGCTGTTGCTGCAATACCCATTGAAGCTGCACCAGCTGCTAAACCATTTAAACCAATTGCTAAACCAATAGCAACTGTTGAAATTGGACTAACGATTAAGACAGCAAATGCCATCGCAATTAAGATTGACATAAGGACAGGTTGTAAAGTAGTAAATGAGTTAATACCTTTACCAATTAAAGTTGTTACGTATGATACATATGGAAGTAATTTCCAACCAAGGTAACCAACACCAGTACCAATAATAATTGGTAATAAGATAATTGTAAGTGATCCAAATTTATTACCAAACCATTTAACTGCTAAAACAGCAAGACTGGCAGTAATCATCATATTGATAAGGTCACCAATACCAACTAATTGGAAGCCACCTTTACCAACTGCAGTAACAATAGCTGGATTAAATGCCCAAGCACCAGAACCGATGTAAGCTGCTCCACCTACTGCAAGTTGTTGCATAGGATTAAATTTGAATTGTTGTCCAATTAAGAAACCAGCCATGATTGGTGTGAAAAATTGGAATACTGCTACAACATGAAGAAATTCCGCTGCAGTTGCATTAGGTAAAAGGGGTTTTAAGAAAGTTGCCAAGATAGCATTTGGAATAAGTGCTACTACAATCGCAGTTGCAGTTCCGGCTAAAACTTTATTGATAAAAGAGCTAAATGTCTCTTTGTTTGTATCTGTCATCAAAATGACCTCGCTTCTTTTTATAGTGTGAAATCTATCACATTCACAATGTTAATTGTATCACAAGTGCAAGCGTGTGTCATAAAGGTTTTCAATAATTACTAATGTTAAATTTTATAGTTTCATAGGTTTTGTTTATACTAATCAATTAATGATGTTGAATGAACAATTCGATTATCACGATCAGGATAAATATAATTAATTGCTTGATTGACTGCAGTAGGTGCCTCGCCAAACCCAGTAGCAATCAAATCAACCTTGCCAGGATAGTCAGCGGCATCACCTATAGCATATACACCTTCTTGATTAGTTTCAAATAAAGGTGAGACATTAATGCTAGTTCGTTTATAATCTAAATTCCAATTTTTTAAATTTTTATTGGACGTAGAGAATCCATATGAAACAATCAAAGCATCTAAGTCTAGTGATTTTGTTTCTTCACCTTTAACTTTTTTAATAACTAATTTATTTGCTGATCCGTTTTCCCCTTCAACAGCAATTGGGATATAAGGGGTAATAATTTCTACTCCAGAAGCTTTTAATAATTCGACACTATGTTCATGTGCCCGAAATGCCTCACGACGGTGAACGATTGTTACACTTTCTGCTAATCCATACAAGGCTAAGGCCCAGTCAACTGCTGAATCACCACCACCGCAGATAACAACTTTCTTACCTGCAAATTGATCTAATTTATGCACATTATAAAAAATATTTTGATCAGAAAATGAATCTTCGTTGATTAAACCAAGTGTTTTTGGAGCAAAGGCCCCATTACCACAGGCAATAATAATCGATTTACTAAAATGTTTTCTTTTATTTGTCGTAATTTCGAAAACAGAGTCAACTTTTTCAAAAGATAGAACCTCTTCTTTCAATGAAACCGTTAAACGATTATCAAAACGACTAACTTGCTTAATCAGATTCTCAGTCAACTCTGCACCAGTAATAGCTGGGAATGCTGGAATATCATAAATCACCTTTTCAGGATATAAAATAGCAGGTTGTCCACCCAACTCGGAGAGACTCTCGATAATTTCAACCGTCATACCTCTCAATCCAGCATAAAATGCTGTAAACAAGCCAACTGGACCACCACCAATGATTGTAATATCATAAATCTTTTCTGTCATTCACTACACCTTTTCTGACAATTCTCTTTTAATCTTTTCAAAAATCTTTGCTTCTTCATCCGAAAATTGATAAGCCTCCAACAAGTCAGGCCTTCTTAAATAGGTTTTTCGGATACTTTCTTCCAATCGCCAAAGGCGAATATTCTCATGATGCCCACTCATTAAAACATCAGGCACAGTCATCCCACGAAAATCATAAGGCCGAGTATACTGAGGATACTCAAGCAAACCTGATGAGAAAGAATCATCTTGATGACTGGCCTCTTTACCAATTACATTTGGAATTAACCTGACAGTCGCATCAATCATAGCCATGCACGCAAGTTCACCACCCGTTAATACAAAATCACCTATTGAAATCTCATCAGTCACCAATTTTTTGATTCGCTCATCATAGCCTTCATAGTGCCCACAAATGAAAATCAATTCTTCCTCATTGGCTAGGTCTTCGGCATAGGCTTGGTCAAACGTTCTACCTGCAGGATCTAACAAAATTACGCGCGGCTTATTTGCATTTATCTTATCAATGGTATCATAAATGGGCTGTGCTCTTAACAACATCCCTTGACCACCGCCATAAGGCTCATCATCTACATGACGAGCCTTTTCTGCATTCTGGCGAAAATTATGATAGTTGATATCCAATAGTCCTTTTTCGCTGGCTTTGCCAACAATTGAAGCTTCAAGTGGAGCAAACATCTCTGGAAAAAGGGTTATTATATCAATTTTCATCGTCCAATCCCTCCATGATATCTACATCAACTCGATTTTCCTCTAAGTCAACATTTAGGATAACTGGTGGAATATATGGAAGTAACAAGTCTTTTTTACCTTTTCGTTGGACAACCCAAACGTCATTTGCGCCAGGTTGAAGGATTTCTTTCACCGTGCCAATAAGGACATCATCTTCATAGACATCTAAGCCTATAATTTCATGATAATAAAATTCATCTTCATCTAAGTCAGTCAATTTGTCTTCAGAAATTTTAAGGGTATAGCCTTTAAATTTTTCAACCACATTAATATGATTCATGTCTTTAAATTTAACAATATCAAAATTTTTCTGTATCCGATGATTCACAATTTCAACATCTTTAACAAATTGATCCTTTTCATTGAACAAAGCTAAAAGGTTTCCTTTTTGAAATCGTTCTTCAGTAAAATCACTGACTGATAAAACTCTTAATTCTCCTTGTAAGCCTTGTGTATTAACAATTTTACCGACATTAAAGTATTCCATGGTAACTCCTATAATTAAGTTTTAGTTGATTATCATTTCTGTCTTTTCAACTAAGTTTCATACTATTTTAACATGATATGGAGGAATTTGCACCCGGTCTTATCAAAGACCTTAGTTCTCTAATAATTCAAGCCAAACTTGCTTAACCTTATCTTTCGTAAATTGCTCTGCAATCTCAAATGATTTATCATTAAAAGACTGATGAACTGTTTCTGGTAATTTAAAATAAGTAATTATTTTATCAGCCAAAGCTTGAATGGTGATTTGCTCATCACTAAGGTATTCATAATCAACTAAGAAGCCATTAGAATCACTTTCAATAAAGGTTGGGTTACCATAAGGGACACTTAAGCCAATCATCGCAAGCCCATGAGAAACAGCCTCTAGTAAACTCAATCCAAAAGTTTCCCAGGAAGAAGCCGAAACATAAAGCTCATACTGTGGATACACATCATCTAAATCTGCATGACCTTTTAAGAAAATATAATTTTGGGCATTATGCTCATTTATGATATTTTCTAACTTCTCTTGCTCACTCCCTCGACCATAGATACTAAACTCTAACTGAGGAATGTCTTTTTTTGCAAGAATGGCTGCGCGGATTAACCAGTCAACTCGTTTTCTTGCTTGTAGCCGAGAAGCGGTCATCATCGAAAAATGCTTTCGCTGATGATGCGATGGTTCTTTTAAATCAACACTCCCTACAGGTATAACTTGAACATTTGGTCGGACACCACTTTCTTTATAGACCGTTTCAGTAAATTTTTGCTTTTGCAAGTCAGTAGAAACAATAAAAGTATCTATCGAATTAACATTTCTAATGATGTAATAATATTCATAATTTAAATAGAGATAACTTGGATCATAGTCCTTTGGAAAATAATGTTCCGAGTGAATGACTGCTACTAATTTTGCTTGCCCTTTGTTTTTTAAGGCAACTTGAGCAAAATATTGGTCAGCACTACGATCAAAAATTACAGTGTCATTTTT